>JABDEJ010000001.1 GCA_013287095.1 Bacteroidota bacterium
TAAAGTACTTGTTGTAGAAAACGAGCCGCTCATTGCGCTTGATGTAAAAATGAGCCTTGAAAAATTAGGCTATGAGGTTATTGCTTCAGTCGGGTCTTACCAGGATGCCCTCTCCAAGGCTTACGAAATGAAACCTGACCTCGCGCTTATGGATATAAACCTGGATGGGAACAAGGATGGAATACAAGCTGCAAAAGCCTTGAAAGACCATTATAATATCCCGGTCGTTTTTTTGACTTCTCTAAGGGAATTTGAAACAATTCACCGTGCAAAAGAATCCGATCCATTTGGGTATATTATCAAGCCATTTAAAACGGATGACCTCCATTCGTCCATAGAAATTGCCCTTTATAATCATAACAAAACAACGAATCTACAGGGGAATTTAGATAAGTTCACCACTGCGATGGGTCTTCTTGAGATGCCTGTTATCATCCTCAATGAAAATGGCATGATAGATTATATAAATGGACAGGTTGAACAAATCACTGGTTGGCGAAAGGATAATAAAAAGGGCGCGTCAATAAACCAATTACTTACCATTAATAATTTGCCCGCCTGGATTGCCATTGAAAAATGGAGCCAGTACAATGAAAACAGCCACCTTGATTTTGCTGCTAATTCATTTTTACTGCCAAGAACCGGAAAACCTATTCCAATAAAAGGACAGGCACTTTTTTTTCATACTCCTGAAACAGGCGTTTCGGGTTATTTCATAACACTTGTTCCTGAAAGTGCATCAAAAGATGCCAAATCAGCAAGCCCAACTGCGGTGCCTGAAATAGAAATATCCGGGCAAGTTGTAGATGATTACTTCTTTCTTAAAGACAAATCAAGCTTGTATAGAATACACATAGACCAGATCAATTATATTGAAGCCCTTGGGAACTATGTGAAGGTGAATACCGGCAAAAAGACTTATACAGCGCTCATGCCTTTGAAAGAAATTGAGCAAATGTTACCACCTCATAAGTTTTTCAGGATTCACAGGTCATATATAGTAGCTGTAGATAAAATAACGGCAATCCATGCATCAGAACTACAGGTTGCAGAAGCAACTTTGCCTATTGGGAAAACTTTTAAAGATGAATTGCTGAAAAAGATCCAGGTGATCTAAAAACACTCTCTCGCTTTCTGGTTCTTATTCTATTAATGGCCTGTAAGCGAGTCCTTTAAAGCCATTATTTTTTCATCAATAAGTTTAATGGATTTATCGACGGTTTCCTGCAACGATTTTGTTAATTCTTTTAGCCCTTCAGGATCAAACTTATATTCCTCCATTTCCAGTATGTTAATATAGCTTTGCAAAGTAGAAAATGGGTTCCTAAGGGCATGAGCCAGATCACCTAAAACTTTCACAGCTTTGTCTTTCCATTCCTGGCTATCTGTGTCGTATTTAGGTAGGTCGGCCACTATATATCAATTTTTGCGTATCGTGCATTTTGCTCTATAAAGTCCCTGCGAGGTGGCACATCATCACCCATTAGCATAGAGAAAACGTGGTCAGCTTCTGCAGCGCTGTCTATGGTTACTTGTTTTAATGTCCTGAATTCAGGGTTCATGGTTGTGGACCAGAGCTGTTCCGCATTCATTTCACCAAGGCCTTTATATCGCTGGATCCCGATCGTGCTCTCTTTTGACGGATCACCACCTGTTAATTGGGTGATCGCCGCAATCCGGGCTTCTTCATCAAAAGCATACATTTCTTCTTTGCCTTTTTTTACAAGGTATAAAGGCGGTTGAGCGATATATACATATCCATTTTCAAGTAGCGCTTTCATATAGCGATAGAATAGAGTCAAAATTAATGTCCTGATGTGGGAGCCATCCACATCGGCATCTGTCATGATGATCACCTTGTGATACCTGAGTTTATCAAGGTTCAGCATTTTATCATCATCTGTAGTGCCAATGCTTACCCCGAGGGCGGTAAACATATTCTTAATTTCCTCATTGTCATATATCTTATGCTCAAGAGCTTTTTCTACATTCAGGATTTTGCCCCTTAACGGGAGTATCGCCTGGAATTTCCGGTCCCTTCCTTGTTTTGCAGTTCCACCTGCCGAATCTCCTTCCACAAGGTACAATTCGCATTCTGACGGATCATTTGAAGAGCAGTCAGCCAACTTACCGGGAAGTCCGTTTGAACTCATTACACCTTTTCTCTGAACCATTTCACGCGCTTTACGGGCGGCATGACGGGCGGTAGCTGAAAGGATTACCTTATTCATGATGATTTTTGCATCGCGTGGATGTTCTTCCAGGTAGTGTGAGAGGCATTCGCCAACAATAGTATCCACAGCCCCTGAAACTTCCGAGTTGCCCAATTTGGTTTTGGTTTGTCCTTCAAATTGAGGTTCCATAACCTTTACAGAAATGATGGCTGTCAATCCTTCCCTGAAATCATCACCACTGATCTCAAATTTAACATTTTTCAAAAAACCTTCTTTTTCAGCATAACCTTTCAATACCCTGGTTATAGCCCGTCTGAAACCAGCCACATGCGTACCACCTTCAATGGTGTTGATGTTATTTACATAAGAATGGACATTTTCAGCATAGGTATCGGTATATTGGAAAGCCACATCAACCGGGATTCCATATTTTTCACTTTCGAAAGCTATCGCTTCAGAAATAAGTGACTGGCGGCTATTGTCCAGATAAGCCACGAACTCCCTAAGTCCTCCCTGGGAGAAAAATGTTTCGGTCCTCGATTGACCGTTTTCATCCTTTTCACGATCGTCAGTAATTGTAAGCCGCACACCTTTGTTCAGGAAAGCCAGTTCACGTAACCTTGATGCAAGTGTGTCGAATTTATAAACAGTGGTCGTAAAGATAGTATCATCAGGCCTGAAAGTAATGATTGTACCGCTATCATTTGCTTCTCCGATCTCTTTTACCGGATGAAGAGGCTTCCCTTCAGAATACTCCTGCTGATAAATCTTACCATCCCTGTGAATTTCCGCAACCAGCAAAGATGACAAAGCATTCACACAAGAAACACCAACACCATGAAGACCACCTGAAACTTTATAAGAATCTTTATCAAATTTCCCACCGGCGTGAAGTACGGTCATAACAACTTCAAGAGCCGATTTTTGCTCCTTGGCATGGAAATCTACAGGGATACCTCTACCGTTGTCAATTACCTTTATGGAATTATCCTCTAATATAAAGACCTGTATGTTGTTACAATAGCCCCCAAGTGCTTCGTCAATACAATTATCTACAACTTCATATACCAAATGGTGAAGACCCCTTGCGCCTATATCGCCAATATACATCGCGGGTCTTTTTCTTACAGCCTCAAGCCCTTCCAGCACCTGGATATTATCGGCTGTATAATTAGCTGCAGATTCCTGATTATCAATATTTTCCAATTTCTCTTCCATTTTTTTATTATATGTGCGAAGTTAGATATTAGTATTGTATTAACCTAATGTAAACGAGGGATTATTTATCCACTTTTGCACAAAATTTTCTGGGTATTTCAATACTTAAGAATCAATCGGAGTCATGCATACTTTATTGCTCGTGATTGAGCGAAAGAAACACCTTATGCAACTCCAAAACCTGGGGCATCAACAGTTGCCGGTCATTGTTATAAATGACAAAGTCTGCCATTTCAATTTTCTTCTCTTCCAGCCATTGGCGGCTTTCTCTCGACAGTATTTGTTCTCTGGTGATTTGACTTCGGCTTATGACTCTTTGTATCCTGGTTTCGAGTGGAGCAGCTATCGTAATGATCTTATCGAGTTCCTTATAGGTACCTGCTTCAAATAGGAGGGCTGCTTCTTTCACGATATAAGGTGATTTTTGAGATGCAAACCACTCGTTAAAATCATCAAAAACAGCAGGATGTATGATGTTTTCAAGTGTAGATAGCTTTGCCGGCGAATTGAAAACCATTTCGGCCAATAAAGCCCGGTCGATAATGTGTCCCGGGCCATATATTCCTTCACCGAAAGCTGACAAAACCTTTGCCTTAACATTTTCATTGTTTTGCAAAAGATAATTCCCCCTGTTATCCGCATAATATACAGGAATACCCAGGGTTTCGTATATCTTGCAAACTGTTGTTTTGCCGCTGCCGATGCTTCCGGTAACACCTATTTTTAACATTGAAATACGATATGGGGAACTTGGTAAAGGTCTTTAACAGTGCCAAAGGTACTTTTAGGTTAGCAAAATAAATTATTTCCTTATAATAAAATTTACATAGTCTGGAATGATCCTCACATTATAGGTATATTTTGGCTGCGTTATCAACTGTACCTTAAGAGGTTCCCGATTTGATGTGTCAATCTGGCTTCCATCCACTATTACCTGGAATTGAGTAAAATCCATCTGCGGGAATTTATTTATCGGAACCTGGTAAATAACAGAAATATGATCGGGGATCATTTTTACGGTATCAGAAACAGATTGATTAATTGCTTTAACAGGGATAGTTATTTTCTTTTCTGTAAGTTGGTAAACCGGAATGGATACTGCAATTTTATCAGGGTTATACTGAAGGTTTTTGGGCTCCGGGTCTTTCAGCTTTATTTCATTGCTTGTAATCTTGTCCAGGTTTTTGAGAATATCAATATCTGTATCAACATGGTCAATATTTTTAACAATGGAGGCCGGACCTGTAACAGTTATACTATCAGGATTGAACGAAATCTCCCCCCCAAGCCCGAACTGGTCTTTGAACGAAATATCCTGCATAAACCGGACGGGGACTTTTTTTGAGCCTTTTACATCCTTGGTGAGAGAAAATGATTCGGGAAATACTTCCCCTACAGTTATTCTCTGAGGCATTAGCTGTTCAAATTTATCCTGCAGGGTTCTTGTGATCAGCACATCCGATTTTGTGTAATCATTTAGATCTATAGTAATTGATTCTGCTTTGCGTCTGTAATAATTGCTCATAAGGTCCCAACCCTTTGCAGTTGTAACTACTTTAAAATCCTCAGGAAGAGGTTTAAGAAAAACTTTCTCTTTCGGGTAATTAATATACTTTGCAGCTACAGTTATACTGCTTGTGTATGGCTCATTAAGAGCCGTAAATACCCATAAAACAGATGCTACGGCAAAACACCAGACAAAGGTAGCCCATTCACTACGCAAAGTTCTTCCCGATGACCTGGCCGATTTATCCGGCATATTGTTTATTTTTTTACTGGAGTTTCGTCAGGGGCCTGAACTGATTTTGTAAGGTCCATTGAAATAGAAGACTTTTCAAATTCCATTTTAAGTCCGTTACCTACTTCTATTAAGAAGGTTTTGTCCTTTATTTCTGCGATTTTACCATGCAAGCCGCCGATAGTCACCACTTTCATCCCTTTTTCTATCGTGTCCTTAAAATTCTGTTGGTCTTTGGCTTTTTTCTGCTGTGGCCTTATCATAAAAAAATACATTACCACCAGGATAAGTGGGAATGCAATAGTCATTGGGTTGCTGAATAATCCGCCTGATGGAGCTGCGGCCTGGGCGAATACTGTTTCGAATAATAGTGTCATTGTTTATATTTTTGTTCGTGAATATTTGACTGGATATGAATTTTTGTGTTCTTAGGGTTGGTATTTGCTTCGATTGTTACCTCTTTTTTGACGATGCCACTTTTGCCATTGCTATCAAATTTAACCCGGATAGTTCCCTTCCCACCGGGCTTGATAATGTCTTTTGGCCATTCGGGAACGGTACAACTGCATTGGGCATGCGCATCAGTAATCAGCAGGTCGCCATCACCTGTATTGGCAAAGTCAAAAGTATAGGTAACTACATCACCTTCATTTATGTCGCCAAAGTCATGAGAATCCTCACTGAAGGTAATTTTTGGCGTTTTGCCATTCTGAATAATATCGGTTGACAATCCACTATTTCCATTATGGCAGCCTCCAATTGAAATAATGCAGGAAAAAACAACAAACACCAAAACCAACCTGTTGATTTTTGCACCAATGTTATTTATGATCAGTCTTTTGTCCATATTAATTTTGTTTGGTGTAAAAATTAATTTGTTCATTTCGTAAGGGCCTTTCCCTCTTTGTTCAGGTCTTTTAAAATGGCATCCAATACGCCATTGACAAATTTTTTGCTTTGAGGAGTGCTATAGGTTTTGGCAAGTTCAATATATTCATTGATAGAGACTTTGGGAGGTATCGTTGGGAAATATATAAACTCACATACGGCCATTTTTATAATGATCATATCAATCATTGCCACCTGGTGTTGTTCCCAATGTTCGGTCTTTGCACGGATGATTTTCTCCAGGCTTTCGTCTTCTGCAATTGTCTTTTTTACAAGTTCCTGCGCAAATATATAATTCTCATCCTCCCGATGACTTTGCGGCATAAGCGAAATTTTTTCTTCACTTGCCAAAGCAATTGCCTGCAATGTTTTACCTGCCATTTGTTTAGCAATTTTCCTATCGTCAAGCCAGTTATAATACTCTTCTTCAAGGTGCTGCTGAACAACGGGAAAATTGGTGGTGTAATGTCTTAATATAAAGGTTAGCAGCTCATAATTAACCCCTGGATTTTCTTCCGGGGTCATGAGATAGTCCTTATAGATTTCCTGGTTTTTGAGGTCTAGAAATATCTTACGGAGAATATCCGTATCGCCATTCCAGTGTACATGATTGTCTTTAAGAGCTTTCTCAAATTCAGGGCTGTTCTGCAACGCCTTCAAAACAGGATTATTGATAAACTTAAGGCTGTTTTTTACGTCCCGGTCGTTTTGAATGTAGCGACTTTTTATTTCCTCATCATAGTGGATCATAAAATCGCCCAACTCTTTGAGCATTAGCAGTAGATAGAGATATAGCTCGTACAGCTTATCAATATTTTTGTCCAAGACTTTTAATACTTTCGATGCGCTTAAATTGTCTTCCCTGTCATTATAAAAGACATACAGGGCCTGCATAACCTTTATTCGAATATGCCTTCTGTTTAGCATTTATATTTTATCAACGGAATTTAATCAATAGTTCAGGTGGATTTTACCGATGGATGCAATGCGGCCTTCAGCCATTTTGTTTGCAGCCAGGTAAGTAGGAATTTGCTCTTTTTTCGATTTAGCAATGATCTCAGTTGTTACATCGTATATCTTTTCTGCGTGTGCCAGAGCAATTTCACGTTTGTATCCGATCAACTCGGTATAGACATTTATTAAGCCACCGGCATTAATCAGAAAATCGGGAGCATATAGAATTCCTTTTTCAAGCAGCATTTGCCCGTGTTCCTTTTCATTGGCTAACTGGTTGTTGGCAGCGCCAGCTATAATTGAGCACCCCATCTTTGAAATGTTTTCCGTATTCAAAGAAGCACCAAGTGCACAAGGAGCATAAATGTCCATATCCTGGTTAAAGATTTCGGTGAGCTGAATCACCTGGCAATTATGTTCTTTTGCCACAGCGATAAGAGCGTCTTCGTTCACATCCGCAATCATGACTTTGGCGCCTTCTTTTGCAAGCCTGGCTACAAGACTGCTTCCTACTTTGCCAATGCCTTCTACAACTACTTTTTTGCCACTTAAGGAATCGCTGCCGAATACTTCTTTTGCACAGGCCTTCATTCCCAGGTAAACACCATAGGCTGTTACGGGTGAGGGGTCGCCGCCACCTCCTACAATTTCTGGTAGGCCGGTAACATGGTCGGTCTCCATTTTTATGTATTCCATGTCCCGGGTTGTGGTACCGATATCTTCAGCAGTAATGTATTTTCCGCTGAGGTTTTCAATAAACCGCCCAAAACGCCGCATAAAGGCTTCGTTTTTTATTTTGTTGGGATCGCCAATGATCACAGCTTTTGCGCCACCCAGGTTGATCCCCGATATGGCTGCCTTGTAGGTCATGCCTCTCGAAAGCCTTAACACATCCGTGATGGCATCTTGTTCATTCTTATAATTGTACATCCTGGTGCCACCTAGGCCGGGCCCCAAAGTAGTATTGTGGATGGCAATAATTGCTTTTAAACCTGTACTTTTGTCCTGGCAAAAAACAATT
This sequence comes from Bacteroidota bacterium, assembly GCA_013287095.1. The sequence goes on from JABDEJ010000001.1 coordinate 7,994, forward strand.
TGCTCATAATCATGCTCCGATAACTGGTGAAACAATACGGGAGACTCTTCAGTTTGTATTTCATTGACAGTATTCATATCCTGGAGTTGTGTTTTGAGGAGAATTAGACTGCAAAATTAAAACATTTTTATTTCAATCGGGCTGATGAGCACATTTAAGAATCTTACATCACTCAAAGCATTGAACAAGTACCTGAAAAGGTACAGGTCTTTACTTATATGGGGAATCGTATTTGTCATTGTATCAAACTTTTTCGCGGTGATCTCTGCCAGGGTAGTTGGCCATGCCTTTGACGATATTATAAAGAGTCTTAAGGCTCACCAGTATATAGGCGGCATCATTTTTAATAATGCCATGCTCATCATAGGCGCAGCCATACTTACCGGTTTGTTCATGTTTTTTATGCGACAAACGATCATTGTGATGTCCAGGAAGATAGAGTTTGACATGAAAAATGACATTTATGATCATTTTCAACAGTTGTCACTTGGATACTATCGCCGTCACAATACGGGAGATCTGATGGCACGTATCAGCGAGGACGTGAGTCGTGTTAGGATGTATATTGGCCCAGCCATCATGTATGGCATCAATCTATCATCGCGGATTATCCTCTCCGTTGTGATCATGGTTTCTGTCAACCCCAAACTTACTTTTTTTGCATTGTTGCCTTTTCCTTTGCTGGCTGTTTCCATATATCTTGTCAACAATATTACCTATAACCGGGGCATGGGCATTCAAAGGCAGCTTTCCACCCTTACCACTTTTGTCCAGGAAGTATTTTCAGGCATCCGGGTGGTTAAGTCCTTTGCCTCTGAAAAAAGCATTGAGGGACACTTTGAAAAAGAAGTCGATGTCTATAGAAAAAAATCGCTTGGCCTTGTACAAGTAGATGCTTTTTTCTTTCCGGCTATTATTTTTCTTATCGGCCTTAGTACCATTATTACGTTATACGTCGGAGGCCGGGAAGCATTGGCAGGCCAGATAACTCCCGGCGTTATCCCTGAATTTTTTATGTACGTGTATCAGCTTGGCTGGCCTGTGGCCTCCCTTGGCTTTACAACTTCGCTCATTCAAAGGGCTGCTGCATCCCAGCAGCGGATAAATGAATTGATGGACGCACAGCCAGAAATCGTGTCCGAAAACGGCAAACAGATTGATCTGAAAGGAGATATCGTATTTCAAAACGTTTCTTTTACTTATCCTGACACCGGAGTAAAAGCAATGTCAAATGTAAATATCCATCTTAAAGCCGGTAAGTCTTTAGGAGTTATTGGAAGAACAGGGTCTGGGAAATCCTCACTAGCCAATTTATTATTAAGGTCTTATGACACAAGTGAGGGAAATATCCTGGTCGATGGAACAGATATCCGGAATATAGACCTAGGCCATTACCGGAAGCAATTGGGTTATGTGCCCCAGGATGATTTCCTTTTCTCTGAATCCATTGGCGACAACATCCTTTTCGGGTACAATAAGCCAGAAACCCAGGATAAAGAACAGGCTACTCATGAACAGAATGAATTAATCATGAAAAGCGCGACAATCGCTGATGTATTTAAGGATATAGCAGGTTTCCCGGACGGTTTCAATACAATGATAGGGGAGAGGGGTATTACCCTTTCGGGCGGACAAAAACAACGGGTCAGCATTGCCAGAGCAATTGTTAACGATCCACAGTTTTTGATTTTAGATGATTGTTTTTCTGCGATAGATACCAATACAGAAGCACAAATTCTTCAAAACCTTTCGGATGTGATGCGCGGCAAAACATCCTTAATCATCAGCCATAGGGTATCAACAGTTAAAAATGCTTCGCATATCATTGTGCTTGATGGCGGAGCCATTGTAGAAGAAGGAAACCACGATCAGCTTATAGAAAGGCATGGCTATTACTATACCTTGTATCGCAAACAACTCATGGAGAAAGAGATGTACGAGAGACAAAAAATTGAGTCCTGATTAGCCTTTATTGCCAATGTCGATTTCTTATATGTGGTTGTTAATCAATATTTAACCACTAAATCACCTTTCACTTGATTTTTAATGGAGAATCCAGTCGCATTTTAATCCAAAAATTATCTTTAACTTCCCTGTGTTTTGGAAAGAAAAGGGGAACATATTGAAGAAATGTTCCGAAAGTTGATAAGACTTATAGCTCTGGTTACGTCGATGTTGCTGCCCTTGCATGGATTTTCGCAGGGCATATCTACCTTTTCAAGTGTTAATCCTGCCAATCTCGTGGTTTGTGGTTCCGCTCAGACCTTTACATTTAAAATATCCAATTCTTCACTTTCAGATTCCATTAAAAATGGAAAGGCAACAGTAAGACTTCCCATAGGTTTTCAATACGTTTCAGGGTCAGTATCTTCCACACCATCGGGGGTAAAGGAATCAAATATTTCGAACCTGAACCAAGTTGTTTTTTCTATTCCATTGGTTACACCTAAAGACAGCGTTAAATTCAGCATTAGTGTATCGGTAAATTGCAGTGTTATTTCATATATAAATGGCGGAGGCTCTTTAAGGAATTTTATCTCTTTAAGCTATAATGGTACAGCTATTGATTCTGGCTACACAAGTTATTTCAGTGTTGGCATTCCTTCCCTGTCAGTCAGTCAGTTCACCAACCAGTCATATTCAGGAAATGTTGGCGATACCTTTTCCAGGCAAATAACTATAACCAACACCGCCGCTGCTCCCTTAAGTAGTTTTACAGTTTATATCATTAAAGGCAACGGCCTTGTTCTTAAATCCATCGGAACTAAAACTTATTCAACGTCACATGATACCATATTTGTGACCTATAACAGCACAGATTTTAAAAACACTGGCAACAAAGACGGAAATCTCGATCAGGGCGAAAAAATAGTACTTACGGAGACTGACAGCGTGATATCATGTAATGGCGTTGGCAACAGTTATATAGCTGGATGGGGATGTAATAATACCATTTGCCAGAAATATACCACCACGAGCAATGTCGTTATAAGTTCTAATGCGCCAAACCTGGGTGTTAGCGTGAGCTCATCCCAAAATGACTGTTATGTCATAACATCACCCAATTTACAAAGTGTCACCATTACAAACAGCGGATCAGGATCTGCCGCCAACGTACTGGTTGATATTATGCAGTCTGCTACCATCGGCACCGGTTATGACAATGGTTTCTACACTAAAATTGATGTTTCGAGTATAAAAATACAATATGGAACGGGCCCTTTCAGTACCGTAATACCCGATTCGACATTTGCCAACTATGCTTATTCTTGTTTAGGAGCTAATCCCAAAGGCCGTTTCTGGATCAAGGTCCCCATAATAAAAGCTGGCGGAAAGATCACCATTGAATGGAATGTATACAGTTGCTGTATCACTCAGGGGTATTTAAACTCATGGGGATATGTTGTGAGTTACACGGATCAATGTGGATCAACTAATTATTCTACCAGTGGCATGGGGCATAGTTACAATTCCAACTATCAGTTATATGGAACACCTGTTGTGAATACAAACAGTCTGATAGCAGGTGACACAGTGAGTGTATATCTTGAAGACAATACCACATATTCAATACTTCTTCCGGGTACTGGCAGCCCATACCTGCAATACCAGTTTTTTATTTACAGTGGTATTAAGCTAGTTACGAGTTCCATATACCTGACCGATGCGACAGGATCAATAACCTGGAAGCCGGATTCCATTAAATTAGTAGGGGGCATTTACCATGTCACATTTGCAATGCCACCTCCTTCCGGATTTAGTTTTTACAATTCAAGGTTAGTCATGGGACTTATTGGCGATACAAGTACCATATCATGCAATGACACTGCAGATATGTCTTATAATATCTATTATGAGCCCAATCCGGCCTGTGGTTGCAAACCTTTGCTGGCAAGCGGAATAATACCCTTCAAGATCAACTGCCCAAACCCTGATAATGTAGGCCTGAACAATGCCAAATTTAGCTTTCTCAGAACTTCGTATGGATTGCCCGACAACAATGATGACGGTTTTCCTGATCCCACAGGCAGTCTTAACTTTTCTAAAATAAGGCTTGACAGGGCTATGTATGGCGACACTATCACGGCAAGCCTATCTGGTAAAGTACTTTCTGATGCCAAATATCCTTCCTGGAGATATGCCTTTGCGGATATGAAATTCACAACTGATTATCTTACCCAGCTTGATATAAAACTTATTATAAAAGACAGCACAAATAAAAAAACATATACCATTACCAATGTACCATATACAAAGTCGGGTGCCAATTATTTTTACTATTACGGTACCGATACTTTGCAATGGGTAGGCTCAAGCGTACCTTCAAACTATGTATATAAGGAAGGTGATTCAGTTTACATCACAATACGTTATAAAATAACCAAAAACACCCAGGATGTAAACTATATCACACTAAATGATGATTTTTATTTCAGCACGGTTTCCAATCCAACTACCTCTTTTCAACACTACAGCATCAACAAAACCCCCGCATATTACTACGCCGTAGGTTATTTTTTTGAAGCCTGCTGCTCAGATGATGATAATGCCTATGGCTGTTCGGGTGCTGCATTTTCCGAAAATTACTATTTAAGCATCGGCAATTGCTGCACAAATTTTTATGGAGGGGATATTTTTCCATACGAATATCGCTATTGGGCATCATTTACAAAAATGAAAGTCGTAATTCCAGACAATTTCAAATATGAATCTGCTACCCTTTACTATTATCCAACGCAGGGGCAAGGGAAATACGGGGTTTATTATGGATATCCGATTGCCTCTGCTATTTCGGGCGATACGGTATTTTTCGACTTTCATAGCTTCTATAATCCTGTTTCAGGATTTTTCCAGCTTTCTGATGATGGATTCGCAGCTACACTTATTGTCTATTGCCAACCCACAAGTAATGCCGTGTCGACAAGCAGTATCCCTGTAAAATATTATGGATATTTTGACCAAAGCGCTTTCCTGGGCGGGGGTCTCAGTCCTGCTTATACTGATGTGGATTATGTCAATTATGCCGCACCATCCATTACTTTGCAACCCGCCTTACCAACAGTTTCAACCCAAAGTGATACTGCAAGTTGGACGCTATACATTACAAATAAATCCACTTCCAGCAGTGTGAATAAACCCTGGCTTGCCTTCCAGAATGCCAGTGGAAAACTGATAGTAGATACGGTTTTAAATGGTTCAACTCTCGTTCTGGATTCAAACGGGATATACCACCTTCCCGCTCTTGGTGCGGGAAAAACTTTTACCGAAAAGATAAAAGCAGTCATAAAAAATTGCGTCAAGGATAGTATCAAGGTCATTTTTGGGTGGGATTGTAGCAATTTCCCTGACAGCCTTGCTGCTGTTAAATATCAAACCCAGAATTTTTATTTATACGCGAATCCTCTGTTGTCCGGACTCCAGGTAAAATCCGTTAATCCGCCTGATAGCTTGTATTTATGTGATACCGCAACGTACTCCATTTTCGTGTCGAATACGCAGTCAGGATTTGCGACCGATGCAAATCTTGAAATTAACCTGCCTCCCGGGGCACAACTGGTGAAAGGCAGTTCTAAATTAAGGTATCCTATGAAAGGGACTTTGAAACCAGTTTCTGAACCAGATTCTTTAAACCCATATTTGTTCGTTTATAAATCTGCAAACCTCAGTTCATATTTGAAAACGAATGGGCTGGCGGGGAATTATGATACAACCAAAAATGAATATCAGATCCAGTTTAAAGCTGTAACTAACTGTGCTTATATCTCCGGTAGTAACTTGTCTTATACTGCTCTTGGATATGATGCTTGCGGCAATGTGGCAAGCATTGCAGGATTACAGGAACAACCGCTCAGTATCATTGGCGCCAGGTCACCTTATAGCGGCGTATTGTCAATCGGCGGACAAACTTCACTTTCAGGATGTGGGGGCGTTTCAACTATAAAATTAAAGTTTATTAATAATGGGCCGGTTGCGACTGATACATCGGATTATATGTTCATTGATTTCCCGAACGGGGTAAATTACATGTCGGAATCAATAAAGCCTGTACATAATAGCCCGTCTGACAGCAATCTAATTATAGAAGCTTTAGGAACTTCAATGCGGTATTCATGGAAAATTCCTGCCGGTATTAAAAGCGGTGATTCAATCGTTTATTCCATTAGCTATGCATCAAACGGCATCCTAAACTGTGAAACATTTCCGGTAATACTTCAATCAGCCACAACGCTGTCGTTGTCGTGTATTACTAAACATACTTTATGTAATTTAAAGGTATTGACAGGGTTAGCTTCAAAAAATTTCACTCTTGCCAAACCATCTATCGGCATTTCAGGTTTTTTAGCAACGTCTATACCTAATCCTCCGACCTCAGAGAAATTAACAATTAAAGCAACCCTGACAAATTCAGGGGACACACTTAAAGCCAACAGCAGGTCCGTTTTAAAGTTTTATTATGACGCCGATGGGAATAAAACCTATTCTTCAGGCGATATACTTATCGGAACTGATACGATAAATGCTTTAATAAAGCCTAATGCCACTTACTTAGAAAATAAAACTTTAATTGTACCGTCAGGCAAGGCCTGCGGCATCATTGCATTTTGGGATACAGCAAAACTAAACTGCGCATGCGCCCCAGCAGAAGCATTTTATGGGCCGGTTCCATTTCAAAATGCAGGGAATGATACATTTTTATGTTCAGGAAGTATTGCAAAACTGGGTGCTGACAGTATAAGTGGATACTCATATACATGGTCTCCAGCATCAGGACTAACCAATTCCAGATCAGCGAAAACAACGGTTACGGTCACAAACCCGGGTTTAACATTGTTAGCAAATAAATATGTTTTAACAACCAACAGAATTGGATGCACAACATCTGATTCGGTTCTGGTTAATATTGATCCGGCACTGAAAATATCAGCAGGATCTCCAAAAACTATTTGCATGGGGACAAGCATATCTATTGGCAGTTCTACCGCAGCTTCAGGAGGTTCAGGAACTTATACTTATAATTGGTCCCCTGTTATAGGATTAAGCAGTTCAATTGTTGCCAATCCATTCGCAAACCCAAACTCCACAATCTTGTACAAACTTCTTGTTACTGATACCAAAGGCTGCTCAGGGAAGGATTCAGTAACAATTACCGTTTTACCTGTTCCAATCGTAAAGGCGGGACCGGATGTTTCCATATGTGCAGGCGATTCAGTTCAAATCGGCGGCTCACCTTCAGCCAGTGGCTCACCCGGCCCCTATTCCTATGCCTGGAAACCAAGTACCGGGATGAACAAATCAAACGTAGCAAATCCAAAGACAAGTCCTTCTGCAACGACTGTTTATGTGCTATTTGCAACAGATGTGAATAGTTGTCATAACTCCGACACCGTTAATGTTGTTGTAAATCCGCTTCCCAAACTTAATGCAGGTGCCAATAGTACAATATGCCATGGGGACAGCGCTATTCTGGGAGGCTCACCTACGGCTACCGGATCAAAAGGACCCTATAAATACCGTTGGACACCGTCATCCGGATTAAGTGATTCACTGGCAGCAAATCCAAGATCAGCCCCATCATCTAATACAAATTATACACTCAAAGTAATAGATAGCAATGGATGTGTGAACACGGCCATGGTTTCCATCAGCCTCAATCCAAAACTTAATGTTTCAGCCGGGCCTGGTTTCCGAATATGCCCTGGAAGTAAAGCAATCCTTGGCGGATCTCCCACCGTCAGCGGGGGCAAGCCAGCTTATCAATATTCCTGGTCCCCATCAATAAACCTGAACAGTACTTCAACATCAAATCCTACAGCAAATCCGGTTATGCCTACAGCGTATACCTTGGTGGTTACAGATGCTAATAACTGTCAAGCTTCGGGTATTGAGAAAGTATTTGTAGATACCACTCCTCCCGCCTCAGATACCATCATTGACGTTACAACAAATAGCTGGGGGCAGATACAGGTCAATTTCAAACAGGATGATTCGGCTGATACAAAGTCTTTCAATATTTACCGTGGAGATAGTTCAGGAAGCAACTTTACACTTATTGGTAAAGTAGCATATGTGAAAGGTAAAACATCTTACCTGTTTGAGGATAATAGTGTTAAGGCAAGTCGTACCCGTTATCTTTATAAAATCAGCGTGTCCGATACCTGCGGTAATGTCAACAGCTATTCTCCAGTGCATAGTCCGGTTTTGCTTAAAGGCTTTCCCTCAGATTATGGCGCGCATTTGTACTGGTCAAAATATATTGGGTTTAATGTAAAAAATTATACCGTTCAACTTTTAAAATCCGGTGCGTGGACAAATTTATCAGGGCTTTTGCCTTCAAACGACACCACTTATGATGACACTCTTATTCCTTGTAATACTGTACGCTATTATAGAATTAAAATGACAGAAAATGGAGGAACCAATGCCATTTCTTATTCAGATTCAATGCCGCTTATACCATTTGATACAATTCGCCCCTTGCCGCCTGCAATAATATTTATTACGGTTCCCTCAAATGGAAAAGTACAGGTAAACTGGACGAAAAGTTCTTCGAATGATGTTGAAAACTATACCATCTACCGGGAAAGCGGAGGTGTATTTAAAGCTCTTGATAGTGTCGGGAATGTGAATACTTACACAGATAATACTGCCAATACGTTAATATCCAATTGCTATGAAGTGGTTGCGGTGGATAGTTGCGCAAGGAACAGAAGCAGGATTTCGACACCTCATTGTACTGTATCGCTACAGGTTAGCAATAATGGATGCGAACCCGCCAATTACCTGACGTGGAATGCCTATTCAGGGTGGACGGGTATTTCAAAGTACGAAATTTATCGGTCCATAAACGGTGGATCACAAGTCCTTTTAGCAACTACAAGTTCTGCTACCACATACAAGGATACAGGGCTGAACTTCCATAACAATTATTGCTATGTAATAAAAGCTTATCAGAATGATGGTGCAAATATTTCCTTCTCAAATACTTTCTGCAAATCGGTCTATTTTATTGATACGCCCCAGGTTGTCGTAGTCACGAAATTGAACAGTTCACCTACGGCTGGAGAAGTGAAAGTACAATGGATAAGCCAGAAAAGTATTCCACACCTGGCCTTTTACAGGCTTTATTATTCATACAATAAAGCGCCATATAAATTACTTAAAGACAGCATTCCTATAGCCCAGGATACTTTTATTCATACTGGTTTGAATACGAAGGTAGGCGATCATTATTATTACCTGCAGACAATGGATAGTTGCGGTATTCTGTCAGAGATTTCGGCAATTAATAAAACCATGGATTTTACTTTCCACGTCGGGCAACTCACGCATCAATTAAACTGGACACCATATCTCGGCTGGCCTGTGAAATATTATATTGTTCAACACGCCATAAACCGAAATCCTTTGGTGGATGAAGACACTTTACCCGGGACTGACACTTCCCTCCATAAATTCCCGGCACCCTGCAATACCCGGATTGTATATAGGGTTAAGGCTGTAAGTTACAAAGGTGCTGTGAGTTATTCCGATAGTATGGGCGGGCAGGCAATAGATTCCATTCCTACAAATGCACCGACCCTTGAAAATGTTTCTTATTTATCGGGAAATTTGGTCAGGCTGGATTTCCTGGGTTCAGATTCGTTGGATACTTATGGATATGTGATAAAAAGGTCCGAAAATGGGGCACTTTTTGTCACTGCCGGCTTTGTTTATTATAAATCGCCTCATGCTCCTGCAGTTTTTGTGGATACAGTAGCGAAACAGACACCATTAAGTTACCAGATAATAGCTGAAGACAGTTGTCTTAATCTTACCAATTCACAGATATTTAAAACAATTTATCTTAAGGGTTTACCGGAAAACCTATCTGACTCTCTGAAATGGACCAACTTTGTCGGCTATGGCATTAACAAATATGAGGTAATGATCTATAAGAATAGTGCCTGGCAGAACCTGGTCAACACAATAAAAGACACGACTCTGTTCCAGGATTCTTTATCATGCGATATACCACGATATTACAAAATAGAGGGCTTTGGCAATGCAGGCTATAATACTTTCTCAGATTCAGTGTCTGTGATCCCATTTGATACCATCCGTCCTGCCAGTCCTGTAATTAATTATGTAACCGTTCTCAGCCCAACCTCAGTCAGCCTGAGCTGGCAATTCAGCGCAAGTAATAAAGTAAAGAATTATGAAATTGACTATAAGGCATCTTCAAGCAGTACCTGGAGGGTTTTCAAAACGGTAGCCAAATTAAATTCCATTATTGTAACGGGTTTAAAAACTCATGATACGGCTTATGATTTTCGGGTGGTAGCTATTGATACCTGTGCCGGGAACCGATCATTGAGTGGGGATTTCCACCAAACCGTCCTGTTAAAAGGAACACCAGGCAACCTAGTTAGTCTTTTATCCTGGAGTCCGTACCAGGGATTTAATGCAAACCGATACGTTATTTTTAAATGGGTCAATAATAAATGGACACGCTATGATTCTGTGAGCGGTGCAACTACATTCTTTAATGATTCTACTATTATTTGCCATGGAATTTACAATTATAAAATATTGGCATACAGCAACAACAGTGGTTTTACAAGCTATTCAGATTCTATTTCCGTTCAGCCGATTGACACAAATACACCGCCAACACCATCAATACAGTATGCATCTGTTGTAAGTAACATTAGCATTGCTATATCGTGGAATAAAAGTGTCCTGGGAGTTAAACAGTATAATTTATGGTATAAATCGGCTCATGGTCCATGGATCAATTATGCACCTTTCTTTAATACCTACTCTGTTACCATGACCAATCTCGACACAAGGGATTCGATTTATTCTTTCAGGATCAATGTGATAGACAGTTGTTCTTCCAGATCGGGCCTATTCAGCTCTGTTCACACCGTAATGAGTATTGGAGGAACCAAGGGTAACCTGAGCAATACCATTACATGGACACCATATACAGGTTTTGCGATCCGGAAGTATTTTATTTATACCTGGAATAATGGTTGGCATCTGATTGACAGTGTGAGCAATACTACTACAAAGTACGTACACCAGCCCATACCATGCAATACCCCGGTCAACTATAAGATTGGTGCCATTGATATTACAGGAAAGTATATTTCCATGTCTGACAGTATTCAGCTTATTCCATTTGATACTATAAAACCGGGGCCAGCAATATTGTATTCGGCTACGGTTTTGACTAACAACTCTGTCCAGGTAAACTGGCACTTGGATTTATCAACCAGGGACAAAACCTTTGAAATATGGCGCAGCGTAAACAATGCCAAAGCGGTAAAAATAGGAACTGTTATTTTAGATAGCATATTTGTTGACAACAATGTAAATCCAAAAACGAACAAAAACGCTTATTATATAATTGCAATTGACTCTTGCAGCAATCTAAACCGATCAGTCCCTTCCGTTACGGATACGCTTATGCGCATTTCATATAAAACGGGAGGTTGCAAAGCTTATATAAGTATTACATGGACACCCTATTATAGCCTTCTTGGAGGTACTGATTCATTCAGAATATATAAGTCTGAAAGCAATAGTTCCTATTCTTATTTAGCCACAGTTCCTGGCTATCAGTTACAATACACGGATTCTCTTGTAGATGCTGTCAATCATTTTGGTTATAAGGTTCAGGCTTTTAATCATTCTCAACCCTATTACAGTTTTACCGATTCCATTGGAACCACTCCCTGGATTTACCCTCGTGCAAAGGCTCCGGATCTGATTTATAATACCATCGTAAAAACCAGCCCAACAAAAGGAATCATCCATCTCAAATGGAGCACGTATCCTTTTGCAACAGATACTTTTGCAAGGGGATATGACCTGTATGGTGCTAATTCTTTGAATGGCCCATTCAGACTTTTGTATCATGCTGCCGACAAATCAGCAACAGATTTTACAGTTAATAACCTCAACACATCTGACAGTTTGAATTATTTTTATCTAAAGGTTTATAATTCATGCGGTTTAGATGGTACTTCAAGCATTGTTAATTCCCCTATAAAACTCAGCCTGCAAAATAAAAACCTGGAGGTAGATCTTTCGTGGAAAGCTTATCAGACCAGTGATTCTATAAAAGCCTATAAAATTTACCGTTCAGTTGATCACTCCTATTTTACACTCTATCAGGTAATAGGAAGTAGTCAACTTTCATTCAGGGATACAAACGTATTCTGCGGGCACCTGTATTATTACAGAATTTCGGCCCTTACAAATAACAATTCCCTTCCAGAGTCATTTTCAGATTCTGCCGGGATAATATCTTTTGATACCATTAAACCTGCTGCACCAAAAATTGACCAGGTAAGTACCAATGCAACAGGACAAAGCAATGGTTCAGTCCTGATTAAATTTAATGGAAACCAAAAAGCCAGCAGGGCTGGGTATATTATATATTATTCCACTGACGGTATTCAATATTTCCCGGGAGATAGCTTCAGGGACTTAAAATCAGATTCCCTAATATGGCAGCAATCAGGCCTGAATACGGCAGGCAAGCCATATAGTTTCTATTTAACGGCATTTGACTCATGTGGAAATGCGTCTTCAAGTTCTGATACACAAGCCGTTGTTTATATTAATGCAATTGCCAAAGATCATCGTGACTCGCTCCACTGGACATCATATGTGGGTTGGAACAACCTGCATTATATCCTTGAAAGAAAAACAGCCGGAACAACCTGGATGACAATTGCATATCCCGATTCATCTCAGAATAATTTTGTTGATCATTTCACCAAATGCGATACCTTTTATATTTACAGGATTATTACTGTAAATAATGGTAACAATCTTACCAGTTTGTCTAACGAAGCAGGAACCACCGCTTTTGATACATCTGCACCAATTCCCCCGCAGATAAGCTATGTAAGCGTAGTGATTACCAGCAAAAAACATGGCCGGATAGATATCAATTGGGCCAGGTCAAAATCAATAGATGTAGCCTTTTATAATCTTTATCGTCAAGCAGATCTAACCAGTCCATGGGTGGCAATTGCCACAAGACTTACAGATACCATGTATGTTGACAGTATCCTGGATACCTACCGCAACTCCTATAGCTATAGGGTTGAAGCGGCTGATAGTTGCAGTTCTCCAAATACAAGCAGATCAAAAGTTAACACAAGCATTTCGCTTACTACCCAACCTGGTGACCAGAAAATCATTTTGAACTGGAATGCTTATACAGGCTGGCAGCCTGCTGGTTATATCGTCATCAGGAATGGGGTTCCTATCGGCAGGGTAGGGGGAGCAATTACATCTTTTACCGATTCAACAGTTATGTGCCCTGACACGTATTTCTATATCATAACCGCCATAAATCCATACGATACAAATCTTTATGCCGTTTCCTCAATTGATTCTGCGAAACCTTATGATAACATCGCGCCACAAACGCCCTATCTTATCAGGGCTACTGTTACTCAGCCAAATAACACCGTTAATCTCCAGTGGACAAAATCACGTGATTTTGATGTGAAAGGATACAGGATTATGCGGCAGGAACCGCAGATGAATTATTTTGCATTGATTGATTCTATACTGGATCCAAATGATACCGTATATACTGATATTGTGAATAGTATAAGCGATTCATTATGCTATAAAGTTGAAGCATTTGACCATTGCGGCAATTCAAGCATATTGAGCAATCCCGGTTGCATTATTATTGTGCAGGGACAATCAAAATCCCTAGCTAATGTGTTGAAATGGAATCCATATCAACAATGGCCGGGAGGCGTATCTTATTACAATCTTTACCGGAAAATAAATGATAGCGTCGGCTATGAACTTTTATACCAGTTTTCTAACCCTGAATTTATTTATTCAGACACAGGTTTTATAGCTGATGGAAAGGACTATTGTTACAGGATAGAAGCTATAGAAAACGGTGGTTTCCAGAGTAATTCATGGAGTACCGAATTATGTCTGGTGCAGCAACCTTTGGTCTGGATACCTGATGCTTTTTCGCCTGATATAACTATAGGGATCAATGATCTTTTCGGCCCGAAAGGTTTGTTTATTGCCAGGTATGAAATGGATGTTTACAACCGCTGGGGATCAAGGGTTTATTATACCAATGATTCCAAACCATGGGACGGGAATTATCAGGGCAAAACTGTAGGCGAAGGTGTTTATTTATATCATATTACGATATATGGGCATGATGGGAAAAGATACTATTTTACAGGAACGGTTGAGGTGGTTAATTAATTGCGAATTACGAATTATGAATTACGTCTTGCATAGCTTTGCGATTCAAGTCTAAATAAATAATAATGATTGATTTTACAAGTGTCAGGATAACTGACCTGGCAATACATGCCGTAGGCAACAAACTAAGGAATGAAGAAATCATTTTCTCAAAAAAGGAACAAGACCTGGACGTTGATAACCTGGAATCAGTATTGCTCAAATATCTTCTCCATCCATTTAAAGGGGAGGAGTTTTTTAATTTTTCACACCCAACGACTTTAACTCAAAATGAAGTTTATTCATACTGTCTGGAGATTTTCGGAGATACTGGACGGTTTTTTGAAAATTCGAAATCCATCGCACGTCATTTGTATGAACAGTCAACCCATCCGAAAGTGAAAGCAGGAGAACTTTATGTGGTTCAATTTGAGGAATGCAAAATAGATGGAAAAGTAGTGCCTGCTATCGGATTGTTTAAATCTGAGAATAAAGAAACCTTCCTGAAGGTGAATGCCAATAAGGATAATTACGATTTAGTGACCGAGGATGGCATCAACATCAACAAGATGGACAAAGGCTGTTTGATTTTTAATGTTGAAGAAGAAAACGGTTTCAAAGTGGCAGTCGTAGATGCGCAAGGCTCTAATGAAGCACAATACTGGAAAAATGATTTCCTGGGATTGACTCCATGTGAAGATGATTATCACCAGACAAAGAATTATTTATCAATGTGCCGGAATTTTGTTTCGGAGAAGTTGGACGAAGATTTCAAGGTCGAGAAAGCGGACCAGATCAGGATTTTGAATGATTCTATTGGCTATTTTAAGAACAATGAAAATTTTAATACAGAGGCGTTTGCCAGTGAAGTCATCATTGAGCCAACCATGATCTCTGCCTTCAAAGATTACAAGAAGAGTTACCAGGCAGAGCGTGACATATCTATTGACGATGAATTTGAAATATCGGCTTCTGCCGTAAAAAAGCAAACCCGGAACTATAAGAGCATCTTAAAACTGGATAAGAATTTCCACATCTACATCCACGGAGACCGCGAAATGATCGAAAAAGGCTTCGATAGCGCATCGGGTTTGAATTATTACAAGGTTTATTTTAAGGAAGAGGAGTAGGTTCCTTCATTAAATTGATAAAACCTTGGAAAGCATTGTTTACCAAAAGAATATAAAATAATTTTGCTCCCCATTCAAATATTGATATATTTGAAATTACATTAATTTATTGACAATGAATACCAAACCCCCTCCTTTGCTTTTGGCAGTGATTTGCCTATTTCTCATTTCTTTCAATTCTTTTGCTTCAAACCCATCTAAGCCTTCTGGTCCTGCACAGCCCACAGAGCTGATGCAGCAAAATAAAGCTTTGCTTTTTGAAGAAAATATAGGTCAATTAATGGATGAAAACCATAATCCGATTACTGAGGTAAGGTATTACGGCCATTCTAATGGTGTCAATCTCTATTGCAAACCTGGAATGATCAGTTTCATTTTTACAAAAACAGAAAATGATGAAAAAATCTCTGAAGCCACAAGAACCTCAGAAGGTCAATTAGCGCTGTCCCCCGCTGACGGGGGTAGGGGGTGGAAAGGAGCAGGAGAAACTGAAAGAGAGCAAAAAATCTCCACCTCCCGCATGGACTTCGTCCTAATTAACTCCAATCCTGCCGCAACCATCACCGCCTCTGACCAACAAGAATACTACGAAAACTTCTACACCACCTGCGATGCAAATCATGGCATTACCAACGCACATACCTATAAAGCCATAACTTACAAGAATATCTACCCCAATATAGACATGGTCCTGAAAGCTGCGGGAAATGGAATGGAGTATTCTTTTTTAGTGCATCCCGGTGGGAAAGTAAGTGATATAAAATTGAAGTGGAATGGAACTGCTAAAGCAAAAGCCTTGGAGAGTGGAAGTATAAAGTATTGTAATACTTTGGGTAGCATGGAAGAAAGCGCCCCGAAGAGTTTTGTAGAAGGGAAAGAAGTTGGAAGCAGCTTTGTGAAGAAAGGAAATGAATATGGTTTTGAAGTCAGGAATCATGATAAGAATAAGGACCTGTTGATTGATCCCAGCTTGGTTTGGGGAACTTACTTTGGGGGTAGCGATGATGATGAAGGAAATGGCGTAGCTACAGACGCGTCTGGAAATGTATATATAACTGGTTTTACAAAGAGCAGCAACGGCATCTCAATTTCCGGAGCCTATCAAATATCTAAAATAGGACTTGAAAATGCTTTTCTGGCTAAGTTCAATAGTTCCGGGAACCTGGTCTGGTCCACATATTATGGAAATATTTCTGAAGTAGGAAACGGTGCGAGTACGGATAAAGCGGGAAACATATACATAACAGGTTATACCAGTAGTAGAAGTGGCATGGCTACAAATGGCGCGTACCAAACTTCCTTAGCAGGGAATTCAGATGCTTTTGTGGCCAAATTTACAAGTTCCGGTGGACTCTCATGGAGTACATATTTCGGAGGCCCCGACCAGGATGTCGGGAATGCGATAAGTACAGACACATCAGGCAATGTATATTTAGCAGGAAATACATTCAGCAGTACTGGCATCGCAACAGCAGGCTCATATCAATCATCTTTTTCAGGAAGGACGGACGCTTTTCTTGCAAAATTCAACAATAAAGGGAATTTGGATTGGGCAACTTATTTTGGTGGCAATTTATATACTTATGACTTTGGAGTAAGCACTGACGCTTCCGGGGATGCATTTATTTCAGGAACTACAAGCAGTAGCAGTGGCATTGCCAGTTCCGGAGCTTTTCAGACTTCCTATGCTGGCAATACTGATGCATTCCTGGCGAAATTCAGCAATTCGGGCACAAGATTGTGGTCTACTTATTTCGGCGGAACGGATGGCGATTTTGCACAGGCTATTGCTACCGATAACTTTGGAAATGTATTTATTACAGGCAATACAAGCAGTAACGCTGCCATCGTCACTTCCGGTGCATATCAGACATCTTTTGAAGGATATCAGGATGCTTTTCTTGCAAAATTCAGTACCACAGGTACCCTGTCATGGTCAACTTATTATGGTGGGAGTGTAGCAGATGGGGGGCAAGGGCTTATTACGGATAGTACCGGTAATGTATTCATGACAGGTTATACGGGCGATAGCAGCGGATTCGCGACTTCAAACGCATATCAGACTACCTTCGGTGGGGGTACGTATGACGCTTTTCTGGCAACGTTTACCAGCTCAGGCGATAGAATATGGGCTACTTATTATGGGGGTACAGGAGAAGATGTAGGAACCGGAGTTAGTATTGATCCATCCGGGAATTTATTTGTGGTTGGGCGGACTGCCGGCAATAATGGTATATCAACCACAGGAGCCCATCAAATATCGTATGCGGGAGGAGTTGAAGATGCATTTCTTGCTAAATTTAATGTTCCCGCAACATCCGGTGTTAACCCTTTAAATAATCCAATTTCATATGACTTATCCATCCACCCCAACCCATTCACAGATAAAACGTTAATAAACTTCAAGCTTCCTCAAACCTCTCATGTCAAAATCAGTGTTGTGGACATGAAAGGGAATATTTTATTTATTCCGACTGATAAAGCACTTTATTCCGGCCCCAATGAAATTGAAATCAATGCTTCGGAAACAGGTTTGTCGCCAGGGACCTATTTTGTAAACATCATGATCAATGACCAGTTTATTAGTAAGAAGGTTATTGCGGTAAAGTAATTACCAATTAATTTTATTCGAGGCTAAATAATTGTTATATTTGATATAACAAAAGCCCGTTAGCAATGAAAATAATTACCCAATTTTCGTTTTTGGCGTTTACTTGCCAGCTCTTAATTGCTTTTAATTCTTTTGCTTCAAATCCTTCAAATCCTTCATCTTCTGTTCAGGCCAAAGAGCTAATGCACCAATCTAAAGCCCTTCTTTTTGAAGAAAACAAAGGGCAACTAATTGATGCAAACCACAAAACTATTTCGGATGTCAAATATTATGGTCACTCAAACGGTGTTTATCTTTATTGCAAGCCTGGAATGATCAGTTTCGTCTTTACAAAGCCTGAATCGAAAACATCCGATCAAGTTTCAGAGGCAACTGGCAGCGGAACCGTGTCCCCATTTGGAGGGGGTAGGGGGAGGAATTCCCTGCCCCAACCCTCCAAAATCTCCACCTCCCGCATGGACCTTATCCTCATCAACGCCAATCCCTCCGTAACAATCACAGCATCAGACCAACAGGAATACTACGAAAATTTCTACACAACAGGTGATGCCAATCATGGCATTACAAATGTACATACCTATAAAACTCTCACATATAAAAATATCTACCCTAAAATAGATATGATTTTGCAGACAAAAGGACAAGGTATGGAGTATTCTTTTTTGGTACATCCCGGAGGAAAAGTGAGCGATATAAAACTGCGATGGAATGGAGATGAAAAAGAAGAAGCTTTAGAAAATGGCGGTATAAAGTATTATAATGCTATAAGAAGCATGGAAGAGAGCGAACCGAAAAGTTTTGTAGAAGGAAAATCAATACAAAGTAGTTTTATAAAGAAAGGAGATAAATACTTCTTTAATGTGGATAGATATGACAAAAGCAAGGATTTAATTATAGACCCGGCCTTAGTTTGGGGAACATATTTTGGGGGAGACAGCACTGAATATGGAAATGCAGTTGAGGCAGATAAGTTCGGGAATGTTTTTATTACCGGCTATACACGGAGTACCGGTGGGATATCAACTTCAGGTGCTTATCAAATATCAATATCAGGGTCATATGATGTATATCTGGCTAAATTTAGCGGTAGCGGTTCCCTTAGTTGGGCTACATATTTTGGTGGGAGTGATGGATCTGTTGGTAACGCCTTGAATGCAGATGATTCTGGAAATATATACATAACGGGATGGACTGGAAGCGACAGTGGAATCGCAACCGCGGGTGCATATCGGACTTACGGGGGAACAATCTTTCTTGCCAAATTTGGTGGTTCAGGTAACCTGCTATGGTCCACTTATTACGGCGGGTATGGAGACGATTATGGTAATGGATTAGCACATGATGGTGATGGAAATATATTTGTGACTGGAAGTACAGCAAGTTATAGTGGTATAGCTACTTCCGGGGCTTACAAAACTTATTATGGAGGTGGCTATGTCAACGCTTTTTTGGCAAAGTTTGCTAAATCAGGCAATCTATTATGGGGAACGTATTATGGTGGTTCTGATTTTGACTATAGTAGTGCCATAAGTACAGATGGCTTAGGTAATGTTTATATTACTGGCCCAACAGAAAGTGATACAGGCATTGCTACATCAGGTGCTTATCAGACTTCTTTAGCTGGAGTTACTGATGCCTTTCTTGCAAAATTTACTAATTCAGGTAATTTATCATGGGCAACTTATTACGGAGGCAGTAATGCTGATCAGGCCGAAGGAATAAGTACTGATGCTAAAGGTAATATTTTTATTACAGGATTTTCTCAAGGTAACAATGGAATTGCAACATCAGGCGCATATCAGACTTTCAATGCCGCTAAAAATGGCGGAGTGAATGCTTTTTTAGCAAAGTTTAACAGCCTTGGAAACCTTATTTGGGGGACATATTATGGGGGTACTGAAGGAGTAAATCCAAATAGCTTATGTTCTGATGATTCAGGCAATTTATTTATAACTGGCAATACTTCGAGTCCTGATGGTATTGCGACGCTCAATGCTTATCAATCTTATTTTACGGGAAGTGGTGTTGCTTTTCTTGCAAAATTTGGCAACTCTGGAAATCTAATTTATGGGACATATTATGGGGGAGGTTATTACGGTTATTATGGCACCGCCAATGGCGTTAGCTGTGATTTATTAGGAAACGCATATATTTTTGGCATGACAATAAGTGGGGGCATTGTAGCGACATCGGGAGCTTTTCAAACTTTATACGGAGGAGGTGATGATGATGCATTCTTGGCAAAATTTAATGTACCAGAAACATCTGGCGTTAAGCCTGTATCAAATCCTTATTCATTCAACCTATTAATCTACCCCAACCCATTCTCCGATAAAACATTAATAAACTTCATACTGCCTCAGACCTCTCATGTTAAAATCAGTGTCATGGACATGAAAGGGAATGTTTTATTTGTCCCCACAAACAAAGAACTTAATTCCGGCCCCAATGAAATTGAAATCAATGCTTCGGAAACAGGTTTGTCGCCAGGGACCTATTTTGTAAACATCATGATCAATGACCAGTTTGTCAGTAAGAAGATAATATCAATTAGGAATTAAGAATTAGGAATCAAGAATTGCTACGCCTGCAATTGCTTTAGTGAAGGCATGGCAATAATTGATATTTATACCAATCCTGCCTATCCATTAATCTAATAAATCTTGTTCAGTCATTTAAGGGTGACGACAAATCTCAAAAAATATTTCATCATAACTATTTGATTAAATACAAGTTAAAAAATATTTTCCCGAAGTAACCACCCACTTAGGCATCTCACTATATATGTACATAAAAGCCGATGTATAATGAGAAAATGTGCCGATCCCGAAAAGCTCGGGACAAGTTGTGATAATGGGCTTGGAAAGTTGTCAACTTTTTGAAAGTTGCCAACTTTGAGTACGGGTCAAAATGGGGGACAATCTATTGCAAAATCATTGCTTGGGTATTGCTAAGTTATTGCAAAAACATTGCTATTTTTATTGCTCATTATCGTGTAATTAATTGAAAATAAATTAAATAAATGAGACATGTGGGATTTGTATTTTTTTTGTGCTACACATGATGGTCGGAACGTATGTCATGTGATGCCGGGTCAAGCCCGGCATGACGGCTTCTTTGGTCAATGGTATATGCATATCCGCCTTCGCCAAATCTACAGCGGACAAAGAAAGATAAACCGCCCTTTAAATACATTCTGGCCTGATATTTTCCTGATAATCCCTGATATTTGTCAGCGAGTTACGTATAATAAATTGAATATTAAAAGATTGTAAAATTAAAAAAATGAAAGAACAGGTAAAAATCCTGGATTCGCGGTTTTCGGGAATTTATCAGGCGCAAATGGTCAAAAAGGGCGTTTTTTTATACACGACAAAATTGCATCGGGCTTATGCCTTTGCGTTCTCTGCGTTTTTTCATCTTCGGGGTCTTTGCGTGAAAGTAATCTCACGCGAAGAACGCAAAGTCTTTCGCAAAGGGCGCAATCGAAAACGATCTGATATCATTTTTTCTCCCATATCAAACTAACTTTGTCTTTTGATTTGTTAGAACTACAAGTATTAAAACAAACACAAAATGCCATTCCAATCTATAAACCCCGCTACTGAAGAGTTCATCGCTGAATATCCTTATATTAATGATGATGAATTGAACCAAAAACTCAATTCTGCAAATGATGCATTTCACAATTGGCGAAAGACATCCTTTGCCGATCGTGCAAAATACATTCAGGCTGTGGCCGATGATCTTCTGAAAAACAAAGCGGAATACGGTCGCACGATGACACTCGAAATGGGGAAACCGCTGAAACAGGCCATTGCAGAAGTAGAAAAATGCGCCAGTTGCTGCACTTATTATGCTAAAAATGCAGAGAAATTCCTGGCACCTAAAACCTATAAAACAGATTACAGTTTTAGTGCGGCACACTTTGAGCCTTTGGGAATTGTATATGCCATCATGCCCTGGAATTTCCCACTGTGGCAAGTGTTCCGATGCGCGGTTCCGGCTATTATGGCTGGGAATGCTGTGGTTTTGAAACATGCAGAAAATGTCCCTCAATCTGCCCTTATTATTCAAAAAGCGTTTGATGATGCTGGGCTTCCAAAAGGTGTTTTTACAAACCTGTTTATCAATCACGACCAGTCAGATAAAGTAATTGTGCATCCAGGTGTTAAAGGCGTTTCATTAACCGGTAGCGAAAGGGCAGGGGGGCATGTCGCTTCCACGGCTGGTGCCAATATCAAAAAATCTGTTCTTGAGTTGGGCGGCAGCGATCCCTATATTATTTTAGAGGATGCCGATCTGGATGCAGCCGCCAAAACAGGATGTCTGTCCCGAATGCAGAATAACGGGCAGAGTTGTATCGCAGCGAAACGTTTTATTGTCGTACAAAAAGTAGCTGATCCCTTTATTGCAAAGTTTGTTGCTGAAATAAAAGCGCTAAAAATTGGTGACCCCTTAGATGACGATGTATATATGGGACCTGTGGCACGAAAAGACCTTTTGGAAACCCTTGAAAAACAAGTTGATAAATCTGTTGCAATGGGAGCCCGGATACTTACCGGTGGGTCCAGGGCATTGAACAAAGGTTATTATTTTGAACCAACGGTTTTGGCCGATATCCCCAAAGATTCACCCGCTTATAAAGAAGAACTTTTTGGTCCTGTGGCTTCAGTTTTTGTTGTTGAAAATGAACAACAAGCCATAGAATTGGCCAATGATACTAATTTTGGGCTTGGCGCTTCCCTATGGACTTCAGATAAAAAGAAGGCGATGGACATTGCTTCAGAAATACAATCCGGTAGTGTTTACATTAATACAATGGTAAAATCGGATCCAAGAATACCATTTGGGGGCATAAAGCATTCAGGTTATGGACGTGAATTGTCGGACGTAGGAATACATGAATTTGTAAACGTAAAAACAGTCTGCATTGCCTGAAATAAATATTGCTGCATTACTGCTTGGAACCAACCTGGGTGATAGAATGAATAACCTGAACAAGGCTTCAGAATACATTGTGCAAAAAGCAGGAACCATCACCAAAAAATCTTCCATTTATGAGACAGCGCCCTGGGGAATAAAAGAGCAGGATAACTTTTTGAATTGTGCATTATTGATTGAAACCCCTCTTGCTGCAACTAATCTTCTGGATGAATTACTTTCAATAGAAAAAAAACTTGGTAGGGAAAGAACGGAAAAATGGGGACCAAGGATCATTGATATTGATATCCTTTATTACAATGGTGACATCATTAACGAGCCTGACCTTAAAATACCGCATCCTTTTTTACAGGACCGGCGTTTTAGTCTTGTGGCTTTAAACGAGATCAGTCCCGATTGGGAACATCCGATATTGAAAAAAACAGTGAAACAGATGCTTAAGGATTGTGAAGATGATAGCTGGGTGGGGGTATGCCCTGACCCTAAAGGGAACCTCTGATGGTTTTATTAAGAATTTCCCGCAATTTTGTTTATCTTAATAAAGCAATAGGTAAAAAACTCACCGATAGTTCCCTAGGGTCAGGGCAATAAGCAAAAAAACATTTTTTGTCACCGGATACATTTTTCTATCTTCGTCTTTTTAACATGCCATGGCAAAACAATCCAAAAAACAGACCCCCTCTTCGCAAAACGCTGCCAAATCCAGTCCAAAAGCGGCTACTGATCAGCCAGTTTCGAAAAAAACTTCTGATCTGGGACTAAGCAGGAATATGAGATTGCTGCTTATTTTAGCGACCATAACGATAGCAGGTCTGGTTATCTATTGGCCAACCCTTAAATATGATTTTACAGGATATGATGACAACCTTTATGTAAGCGAAAACCCCGGCATTACAGATTGGTCATCTAAAGGGATCAACCAGATTTTCCACAGTTATGCCGTAGGTAATTATCACCCGCTCACCATGCTTACGTTTGCAGCCGAATATCATGCGGACCAATTAAAACCTTATATTTATCATAGGGACAGTATCATTCTTTTGATCCTTACCAGTATAGTCATTACTCTTTTGGCGTGGTTGTTAACCCAGAACCTGGTTATCGCCGCTTTTTGCGGGTTGCTTTATATCATTCATCCCATGAATGCAGAATCGGTGGCCTGGGTCGCGGGCCGAAAGCATGAATTGTTTGGGTTTTTCTATTTCCTGGGACTTGTTGCATGGTACTACTACTGTACATCTCCTAAATATAAGATAGCGATGTACATCGCATGCCTGATAATCTTTGTTTTGTCGCTTCTATCGCTTGCCATGGCAGTTACATTCCCGTTGAGTTGTTTGCTAATCAGTTATTACCTTAAAAAACCCTTAAAGATCAAACTTCTCATTGAGCAATTGCCATTCTTTGCGCTTTCTCTTTTATTCGGTATCATCGCTATCAGGGCCCAAAAAAGTGCAGGGGCCGTATCCATTGGGGCTTCAACCCATTTTATACTGTTAGATCGCATCTTGTATGCTTCTTATGCTTTTCTTGATTATATACGCAAGTTGTTTCTGCCTTTCGATTTGAGTAATATTTACAGGTATCCGGTCAAAACAGATGGAGCGCTACCTTCTGTCTGGTATTTATTCCCTTTCATTGCTGTTGGGCTCATCTTCCTTTTATATAGATATGGCAGGCGGAATAGGGATGTCATTTTTGGTTTTCTGTTTTATTTGACTGCCATTGCATTGGTTTTACAATTTTTGCCTGTTGGAGATTCTATAACCGCCGACAGATATGCGTATGTTTCTTATTTTGGCCTGATCTTCATATTGGGGAGCTGGTATTTCAAAGCAAGCCAGGGCAAACCTTCCTGGATAAAACCTTTAAGACCAGTTTTGCCCATTATAATTTTGATATGGTTCGTGTACCTCGGATATACGACAAGGGTACATGCAGCGATATGGAAGGATACTGAAAGCCTCTGCAAAGACATGATCAACAAGCAGCCTTTATATCCATATTCCTATAAAAAACTCTGGGGCTTGCTCCAGAAACAAGGAAGACAAGATGAAATGATGCCCACATTAAACAATGCCATTACTTCCATGCCAGACTTCTATATGCCTTATTTTGTTCGGGCCGAAATATACCGGAGTGAAGGTAAGATACCTGAATCGCTTGCAGATTATAATGCGGCCATCAAACTATACCAGGATGATGCAGATGCATATATGGGGCGCGCTATCATTTTCAGTATGCAAAGCAAATTTGATTCTGCAGGGAAAGATTTCAGCAGGTCTTTTGTTTTAGACCAGAAAAATGTAGCTGCATATCTGAACCGTGGCAATTATTATATGATGACCAATCGGTTTGATTCGGCTATGGCCGACTACAACAAAACCCTTCAACTGGATCCAAACCAGGCCGGAGCATATATCAACAGGGGATGGGCTCTTGTGAACCATCATGATTATGATGCAGGTATCAAAGACATTAATGAATACCTCAAATTAATGCCTGAATCGGGTGAAGGATATATCAAGCGATCCTATGCCTATAATTATAAGAAAGACTTTAAAGATGCCTTGCAGGATGCCATTGAAGCCCAAAAGCTGGGTTTTGATGTAGATAAAAATTATATTCAGCAATTGACGGGGTTGACAGCTCATTAAAGTTGTCAACTTTTGGAAAGTTGTCAACTTCTACCTTTCAATGACAAACTTATCGGTAAAAATATCCCCATCCGATGTTGTGATCTTTACAAGATATGTCCCGTTTGGGAGTTCGAGCGATGATAAAGAAATACTTCCATTTCCCGCAACTTTTCGGGGAAACTGAGAATTAATAACCATCTTCCCATTGGTATCAAAAATCTGAACTGAATTTATGATTTTATCATTTTTAATATTGATATTCAGGCTATTATTTGCAGGATTTGGATAGATTGAAATGGCGTGATCAGTGTATAAAACAGGGGTAATGCCTGCCCGGGAATCATAAGCCCCAAAAGCATATTGGCCCTTTTTCAGGTTCAGGATTTTTATGTTCCCCAATTCATCTGTATGGTTGCTACCCATAGCTTTTGTGTAGTCGGTATTTTCGGTTAGCAAAGTCCAGTCACCGCCAACAAGTGGTTTATACATTAAAACAATACTATCTTCAAGTGTGTTTTTGAGAAAATCATTGTCCAGATAACCGCCATTATAAGGTGAAGACAAGTATCTTCCGTCATATTGTAAAGTAGCAGTTGCATGAAAACCGGTAGGCAAAATACCGTCAATAGTCCAGTACCGGTCAGACGAAAGACGGATATTCTTAGGGGTATTTGGAGTTCTTTCAGCGCCTATCCAGTTATGAACTACATATACCAAAGAAGAGTCTTTCAAAGAATCCACATCCAAGGTTATCAGGCTTTCGTTGTATGTATAAGTCCCTGTTTTTTTAACAGTCATATATTGTTTGGTAGTAGCGTCTGGAAGTTTACCATCCATGTCTAATGCATAAAATAACGGGTTTATAGGTAATTGTGCATTGATATTACCAAAGCTATCAGCCGTGAAAGAAATATCTGTCCGTTTCCAGTTGACATCAAAGCTATTCAGGGTAAGGGGCGTATTTTTGTAGGGGAAATTATTATCAACGCCCCTTAGTTCCACCTTTGGCCTGAGATGGCCGTTTGGTAAGGCAAGAACCCCATTTATTTCATAGTGCGGCCATCCTTTACCAAATATCCATTCGTTAAAGAATTCGGTCATGTTAACACCTGTTGCAGTAGTTAGCACATTTTCAAAGTCAGTGCTTGAGGCACTTTTGTACATAAATTCATGCTGGTATGCCTTGTTTCCAACGATGAAAAGGCTGTCACCGAGATAATTTCTGAGAGCGCGCACGGCGCAAGAGCCTTTTTCATAAATCGTAGGCCCGTATGTATATTCAATTGGCATAGGGCTAATAGGGCGATCGGCACTGTCAACTATATGAGCGTATCTTAGGGCCTGATATCTCGTTCCCATGGCATACTGATCATAATTTTTTTGACCATATAGCTGTTGCTGATAAAAGCCTTCGTTATAGCTGGCCCATCCCTCATTGAGCCACATATCTTCAGGAGAGGAGCAGGTTACCTCATCTCCCCACCATTGGTGTGACAGTTCATGGGCCCAAAGGTATTCACTACTAAGCCCTCCTTCAATGACATCATTGGGCAAAGCAATATTGCTCGCGTGTTCCATAGCACCACCTGTAAAGTTGATGCCTACAAATCCCACACGGTCAAAAGGGTAGGGACCATACGCATTTTCATACTCGGCCAATATCTGGTTTAAGTGCTGGAATGTTGTCTTTTCGATCGTAGAATCACCCGGAACGATCCCGATCATTATCGGAATCGTTGATCCAGTAACGCTTTTGTAACTGCTATATATTGTTTTGTATATGCCAATCGCGACAGAAGCAAGATAAGGGACTATTGGTTGTCTCATTTCCCAATGCCAGGTGAGGGTGTTGTCAGAGTTTAAAACTGAGTCTATTAAAAGTCCATTACAGAAAGCCTTATGGGTATTTTTGCTCTTTATAAAAAAACTGAAAGTCGCCTTATCTATAAAATCATCCACGCAAGGGAACCAAACCCTGCCCAAATTATGAGGATTGGTATTGAGACCGATTCCAAGGTTAAATGCATAATTGTTGGAAGCATCAAAATAAAAACCACCCCAACTATTAGAAAACGGCTTGCCATGATACCACGCCGTCACAGAAAATGAATCTCCTGCATTATATGGCACAACAGGTTTTATTGTCAGCAGCGAATCATTGTAAATATACGGAACAGCCTTTCCATTTTCTGTCACAGAATCCACGTTCAATTTGTATAGTTCCAGCGATAACCGGTTCAGGCCGTTGATAACACTTACTCCTGATACTTTACATGAGCCAGATATTGTCTTTGTTGATAGATTGCTTAAATCAAGAGAAATCGAGTAATGGGTCACATTGAAGGAATCTGACCTTGTATCAGACGTTGCAGCAGAGGCCTTAAAAGTGCTGAAAAATATTGCACAAAAAGCGATTGATAATTGTGGAAAAATGTATTTGGCGATCATGCGGTTATTCGATAATTTAGACCGAAATTTGTACTTGATTTACATGAACAAATATACGTCTAAAAACTGCTTTCGGACACTGTTTACGAAAAGGTTGATCCGCATTCTGGGGTTTTTATGTATATAATTCATTCATTTTGAACTAAACGGGAAATATTTTTAAAACAAAGATGGAAGACGAAAAGATTATACCGATCAATATCGAAGAAGAAATGAAGACGGCATACATTGATTATTCAATGTCGGTTATTGTTTCCAGAGCTTTGCCAGATGTCAGGGATGGCTTGAAACCTGTTCACCGGAGGGTATTGTACGGGATGACAGAACTTGGATTGGCTCACAATCGTCCTTATAAGAAATCAGCGCGTATCGTAGGAGAAGTACTTGGTAAGTATCATCCGCACGGTGATACGTCTGTCTATGACACCATGGTGCGTATGGCCCAGGATTGGTCTATGAGATATACTTTGGTAGACGGCCAGGGAAACTTTGGTTCTGTAGATGGTGACAATCCTGCGGCAATGAGGTACACAGAGGCGCGTCTGACAAAGATCGCCGAAGAATTACTTGTAGATATTGATAAGGATACTGTTGAGTTCCGTCCGAACTTTGATGAATCCCTGAGCGAACCAACGGTTCTCCCTTCGAAAATTCCTAACTTATTAATAAACGGCGCATCCGGTATCGCCGTAGGAATGGCAACAAACATGCCTCCTCACAACCTGAGCGAAGTTATAGACGGCATCATGGCTTATATTGACGACCATGACATTACTATTGATGAACTGAGAAAATATGTAAAAGCCCCGGATTTCCCTACTGGAGGCATTATTTATGGCTACGAAGGTGTTAAAACAGCTTTCGAAACCGGAAGGGGCAGAATCGTTATGCGTGCCAGGGCAACCATTGAGCAGCTTCCAGGCAACCGCGAAAGAATTATCGTAAGCGAAATTCCGTACCAGGTAAACAAAGCTACCATGATCGGTAAGACATGGGACATGGTAAGTGAAAAAATCCTGGAAGGTATTTCGGAGATACGGGATGAAAGTGACCGTACCGGTATGCGCATTGTATATGAAATCAAACGCGATGCCGATGCAAACGTGGTATTAAACAAATTGTTTAAATACACTGCGCTACAAAGCTCATTTAGTGTAAATAACATCGCTCTGGTTCATGGCCGTCCGATTGCCCTGAACCTGAAAGACATGATCAGGCATTTTGTTGATCACAGGCATGAAGTGGTGGTCCGCAGAACCAAGTATGATCTCGCTGAAGCTGAAAAAAGAGCCCACATTTTAGAAGGATTGCTTATTGCGATAGACAACCTGGATGAAGTGATCAACATCATTCGCGCCTCTGCAACGCCTGATATTGCGCGGGATGGTTTGATGGGACGTTTTGGGTTGACAGAAATTCAATCCAAAGCGATTCTTGACCTGCGTTTGCAAAGACTTACCGGACTTGAAAGAGATAAGATCAAAGCAGAATATGCTGAGATCATGGAACTGATTGATTATCTGAAAAAAATCCTTGCTGATGAAGTACTTCGGATGACTATTATCAAAGAAGAGCTTGCTGACATCAAGAAAAAATACGGTGACGAAAGAAAAACAGAGATCGTGTATGCCGGGGATGAACTGACCTTGGAAGATATGATTGAAGATGAGGATGTTGTGATTACCATTAGCCACTTAGGCTACATGAAGCGCACTACCGTCCGCGATTATAAAACCCAGGGCAGGGGAGGGAAAGGCTCAAAAGGCGCTACTTCAAGGGAAGAGGATTTCATTGAGCATCTTTTTGTAGCAAGTACCCATAGCTGGATGTTGTTTTTCACAGAGCTGGGCAAATGTTACTGGTTGCGGGTCTATGAAATTCCTGAAGGTGGCAGAACCACAAAGGGAAGGGCTATTCAAAATCTGATAGCCATCGAAAAAGAAGACAAGATCAGGGCATACATAAGTATTAAGAATATAACAGATGAAGACTACCTGAAGAGTAACTTCATCCTGTTTGCTACCAAAAAAGGCGTCATCAAGAAAACCGCCCTTGAAGCTTATTCAAGGCCTCGTCAAAAAGGTATTATCGCCATAAACATTGTTGAAGACGATCAATTGCTGGAAGCGGTATTAACCAATGATTCCAGTGAGGTGATCATAGCAACCAAGTTCGGCCAGGCCATTCGCTTCTCAGAAAACAGGGTACGTTCCATGGGCAGAAACTCCACAGGAGTTCGCGGGGTTAGATTGAGTGAAGAAATGGATGATGAAGTAGTTGGTATGGTTTGTATGAGTGATTTATCTTCAACCATATTGGTCGTGTCTGAAAAAGGATACGGAAAGAGGTCATTGATTGAAGATTACCGCGTGACAAACCGTGGCGGCAAGGGTGTTAAAACGCTGTCTATCACTGAAAAAACGGGGAAACTTGTTGCTATATTAAATGTTGACGATACACATGACCTGATGATCATCACCAAAAACGGTATTTTGATCAGGATATCCGTAGCTGAAGAAATCCGGACAATGGGCAGGGCAACGCAAGGCGTCAGGCTGATTAAATTAAATGCGAATGATGAAATAGCCTCTATTGCCAGACTGGATGAAATGGAAAAAGAAGACGAAGATGAAATTGAAAATGAGGATATTGCAAATTCTGAAAACGAAGGGGAGGAGCAGGAATCTTCTAATGAGAACGAAGAAATTTAACCATAATAATATGAAAAAGCATATTTGGCTTATGGCCTCTGTTGGACTATTTATGACAGTTCAGACTTTGGCGCAGCACTCTAAGGTAACAAGCGCATGGAGTTATCTGCAAACCAAGGATTATGACAAGGCTGTTGAAGCCATTAACCTGGCAGCCCAGAATGATGATACCAAAGGAGAAGCAAAAACCTGGTTTTATAGGGGAGAGGCTTATGATGGATTATATACCAGTACTGTTAAAAGCCTCAAGGATAAGACCAAAGGCAAAGATGAAGCAGCCATAAAAGCCTATAATGACTATGTTTCGACCAATATCGATCTGAAAGAGGCCGCGAATTCCTATATAAAAACCATTGAATTGGATTCAAAGAAGGATTTTCCGGAGGCAAAAGATCTACTCGTAAACGATGCATTGACATTGTACAATGATGCTTATACATCTTATAATAATAAGAAATATGCCGAGTCACTGGATAAATTCAAGCAATTCATGTTATCCTATAACGCATTGGGAGATGCAAAAGCAAAGATAGATAAAGCATTTTCCAGCGTAAAGCCTCCGATAGATATCAGGGAAATAAAGCTATACATGGCAGGATGCGCACTACAACTTAAAGACCGTGACCAGGCAAAGCAACTATTGCAGGAACTGGCTGACTCTAAATATCCGAATCCGGTAATTTATCTGAACCTTACCAAAATGTATGAGAGGGATAACGATACTGCAAAAGCATTGACCGTTCTGGATAAAGGACTCGATGCCTTGCCAGATAGCTTAAAAAGCGGCGTACTGGTTGAAAAGCTCAACATATATCTTAGCCAGGGGAAATCTTCCGATGCTATAACGGTTGCAGAATCGGCCATAAAACAAAATCCCAAAAACATTAGTCTTTATGTGGCATTAGCCAATTTGTATGCACACCAAAAGCAGTATGATAAGGCAACTGAAATATTCAAGCAGGCATCTGCAATCAACAATGATAATTTTGCCCTTGCCAGCAGTGAAGGATTGCTGAAATATAATTTGGGTGTGGACAAGTTCAATCTATCCATTGATGCCAAAGCCGCAGCTGACCAGGACAAATATCTTGCCCAGGCCAGGGAATTTTGGAAGGATGCCATAAAGGATCTGGAGCATGCTTTGACCTTACAAAGAACTTCCACGGATCAGCAGAATCTCAAGGATGCTTATGATGCTTTATCAAAGATGTATTATCATTTAGATGATCCTACAAACGGGAAGAAATACAACGAGCTATTCAAGCAGCAATAGAGGAGAATCCCTGAATTTGTGGCTATTTGAAGTATATACACCTCTGTATCAAAGAAAACATTATTTAACATAATGTAAATTATGTAACAAAAGGAGTTCTGGTTTTTTGAGGAGTCGCTATTCGAATACTTTTAAAATGCCTTCGAATTTGGAACAACCTAAAGTTAATGTTTCAACAAATTTGGTTGAACATTCATCATGACTCAATCCTTGTTTCTAAATTGCGAAGAAAACAAAAGTTGGCAACTTTAAAAAAGTTGTCAACTTAAATTGCACCAAAAGATTTTTGGATGAGTTGACAACTTTCCAAAAGTTGCCAATTCTAAAAACTATAATTTATGAAATACAAAAAACTCGGTGATACCGGACTCCTGGTATCTGAACTTTGCCTGGGTACCATGACCTTTGGCGGTAAAGGAATCTGGACAAATATTGGTCAACTCGAACAGGATATTGTAAACCAAATGGTAAAAGGCGCCATTGATGCAGGGATCAATTTTATAGATACTGCCAATGTCTATTCTGAAGGTATGTCTGAAACCATGACCGGCAAAGCCATCAAAGATCTCGGACTAAAGCGTGAAGACCTGGTTATCGCCACTAAAGTATTGGGACGTATGGGGCCCGGCTCAAATGACGCTGGATTGAGTCGCAAACATATTCTTGCCCAGGCCGATGCAAGCCTTAAGAGACTTGATATGGATTATGTTGACCTATATCAGATCCATGGAGTCGATCCATTGACACCCTATGAGGAAACCATGGATGCACTTAATACCCTGATACAAAACGGAAAAGTACGTTATATCGGCTGCAGCAACCACCCTGCCTGGAAAATCATGAAGGCCAATGCCATATCTGAAAGAAAAGATCTTGCTCGTTTCCAATCATTACAAGCCTATTATACCATTGCCAGTCGCGACCTGGAACGCGAAATTGTCCCCATGCTCCATGACCAAAAAATGGGATTAATGGTTTGGAGCCCTTTGGCCGGTGGATTCCTAACTGGCAAATACCGTAGAGAAGGCAATGAAGACAGCAACTCCCGGAGAATTAATTTTGACTTCCCTCCCATTAACAAAGAACGCGCTTTTGACGTGATTGATACCATTGAGCCGATTGCAAAATCCAAAGGCGTATCTATTGCCCAGATTGCTTTGGCCTGGCTGCTGCATCAGCAAGTGGTTACTACTGTCATTATTGGTGCAAAAAAGATGGATCAATTGGACGATAACTTAAAGGCTATTGATATACAATTAACATCTGATGAGTTATCCAAACTAAATGAAGTAAGTGCTTTGCCTGCTGAATATCCGGGTTGGATGCTGGAAAGACAAGGAAGCAATAGAAAGGAAGGTTAATTGGCGCTCTTTGCTAAAATATGGTATTTTGCTCCAAGTTCAAGCCCCAGCATTCTTTCGTAAAAAACATTTGGATAGGCGTATATATCATAATGTGCTACGTCATGATAATTGACGAGAGCCATTCTGTACATTGGTGAAAAATAATAACTCCATTTCTGACTGGCTTTCATCTCAAAACCCAAAGCAAACTGGAGATAGTTTTGATAAATTGTTGTTTGCCCCACCTGAATTTTGTAGTCGTAGGCATCAGGATATGTTTTCGCAACTGCAAACGAACTAACATCCCCAATGGATGCATAAGCTCGGTAATGTTTTTTATTCAATGCGTAATAGTTTAAAGAGCATGGAAGCTCAAGAATATGAATATTTGCATTTTCTATATCATAATCAAGGTTCCAACCTCCTTCAACGTTCATTGAATAAATATCCCATTTTACTATGGAAGTATTATAAAGCAGATATCCAACTCCTGCCTCCAATGAAAAATTCTTAAGAACTTCGTAGTCAATTTTGAAATCTGCAGCAGGCAATGTATTAAGTGAAGGGTAATAATAATTGATTCCAAGCCCGTTTTGAATGCCTACAATTCCAGACCAATAATCACCTGTAAAGTGAGGAATTAATCCACCCGACACGGACCAGCGCGAATTGTTTTCCTCTTGCGCAGAAGCAATACCTGTTTGAAATATAACCGCAAAAGCAAAAACTGCAAAATGTTTTTTCATTGGACGGTTATTTCTTAATAGTCAAAGCCTTAAGGAGATATGCAGGGTAATTCGTTACCCTTCTTTCAATAATGCCAATATTCTTAACGAAATACAACTCGGAAAAATTATATCCCATCAAGCCTTTTAAATATAAAACATTCCTAAAAGTATGGCCTAAAACCTGAAAGGAATCTAAAATAGTTGCGGAGTTATTGTGATTCCCATTATAAGAACCCACTCCTTGAAAAATCCCTCCCGATTCCATTATATCAGGGTTTGTCAACAAACCGTGCCCCAGGTCAGAAAAGCCAAAATAGCAATTAGTTAGATCATCTTCGGTACGGGCAGCGGTAGCATCCAAATTACCCATAACCTGCGAAGTATAGCCGACTGTTATATTTTCATATTCGTAATGAGTGTTTGCATAGTCCAACTCATCACCGCCATATCCATAAAACGCAATATTGTACGAAGTTTCATTCACAGTATCTACATCAGAAGACCCTTCTTTTTGATATACCCATTGAGAACCAATATTATATGATGCAAAGTAGGCAGTGCATGTTGAATCAACAAGGATTTTTTTCCCCACAAAAGGAAGTAGTTGCTCCTTATAACATGATGAACTCACAATAATAAGTGCGCCTATACAGAAACATAGAAAAAATTTATGAATGACAGCCATTTCCTAAATTTTATTACTTCCTAACCTTCCTTTCTTAAGCAATTATACAAATTATATTATACAAATCCAAATTTCTGATACCTTAATTTATTGCATGACTGCGAGAATGGTCTTATTTGTTAGGCAGTGCAATTTTTTTTCGACTCCTACCCTACTGTTTTTTATCTAACTTTGCACCTTACAATGGCACGATGATTACAGGGGAAGGGATCGAAAAAAGCTATGGGAATCTGCGCGTATTGAAAGGCGTTGATTTCGAGGTTAAAAAAGGCGAGATCGTTGCGGTTGTCGGCCCCAGCGGTGCCGGAAAAAGTACTCTCCTCCATATCATTGGGACTCTTGATAGTCCAGATTCAGGTCATGTTGTCATTGAGGGAATCAACCCTGCCAAACTTGGATCAAAAGCCCTTGCAGATTTTCGAAACAAGAACATTGGTTTTATTTTTCAGTTTCATCACTTGCTCCCGGAGTTTACTGCAATAGAGAATGTATGTATTCCTGGATATATCGCAGGGAAATCAAGGACTACCGTGCAACCTATTGCCAAAGATCTTTTAACAGAACTGGGCCTGGGTGATCGTTTAAACCACAAGCCCTCAGAACTTTCCGGTGGGGAACAACAACGCGTGGCAGTGGCAAGAGCTCTTATCAATAGGCCAACCGTTATTCTCGCGGATGAACCTTCCGGAAATCTTGATACGCAAAATGCAAGGGAGCTGCATAAATTGTTCTTTCAGCTACGTGACCATTACAACCAGACCTTTATTATCGTGACCCATAATGACGAACTTGCCGGAATGGCAAACCGAAAACTCATGATGCGCGATGGTAGAATTATTGAAAGCGTTACAACTCATGAGGAGGCATTGATATGAAGGCGCTTGCGATTATTCCGGCCCGGTATCAGTCAACCCGTTTCCCAGGAAAACCATTGGCTTTGCTTGGCGGGAAACCCATGCTTAGGCACGTATATGATAATGTGGTGCATAGCGAACTATTTGACAAGGTGGTCATTGCATCAGATGATGAGCGGATTTTGGAAGAAACGCGCTTGTGGGATGCCGAAGCTTTATTTACGGCAGATCATCATCAATCAGGGACAGATCGTTGTGCTGAAGCTGCGAAAAAAATCACAGGAGATTTTGATGTCATCGTAAATGTACAAGGTGATGAACCGTTTATCAACAAAAAGCCTCTGGAGAAACTGTTACATATATTTGATAATGACCCGAATGCTGGAGTAGCAACTTTGGTACAAAAGATCGAAGATCCTGAGGATATCTGGGACCATAATACCGCAAAAGTCGTTTTAGGCTGGGGACATATCCATCAATTATCATTGACCAATGACCAGTTAAGAATTGCACTTTTTTTCAGCCGCTCCCCTATTCCGTTTATCCGGTCTGTCGATAAAAAAGATTGGATTGATTATCATGTTTTCTGGAAGCACATTGGCTTGTATGCATTCAGACCGGAAATACTGGAAGAGATTGTAAAACTACCTGTCGGATTGCTGGAAAAAGCAGAAAGTTTAGAGCAACTCAGGTGGCTCGAAAACGGTTATAAAATATATGTTGACGAAACAGATTATAAAATGCTTTCGGTAGATACGCCTGAAGATCTGGAGAAAGCAGAAAACTTTTTAAAGAAGAATGTTGGAATATAAATATTTGCCTAATTTTAAACCCCGAAATGTCATCAACTAAATACATCTTTGTTACCGGCGGGGTTAGCTCCTCCCTGGGTAAGGGAATCCTCTCAGCATCACTGGCTAAGCTGCTACAATCGAGGGGTTATTCTGTCACCATTCAAAAATTTGATCCTTACATAAATGTCGATCCCGGCACCTTAAATCCCTACGAGCATGGAGAATGTTATGTAACGGACGATGGCGCCGAAACCGATCTGGATCTTGGTCATTATGAAAGGTTCCTGAACATTGCCACATCACAGGCCAATAACGTGACAACTGGGCAGGTTTACCAAACCGTGATCCTTAAAGAACGCAGAGGTGATTATCTTGGCAAAACCGTTCAGGTAATTCCACATATTACGGATGAGATCAATTTGAGGTTTCAAAAGTTGTCAAAGACCAATATGTACGACATCATTATTACAGAAATAGGTGGTACTGTAGGTGATATTGAGTCCTTGCCATATATCGAAGCGCTCAGGCAATTGAAATATGAAAAAGGAAATAACAATTGTATCGTTATACATCTCACTTATATACCCTTTTTGAAAGGTGCCGGAGAACTGAAAACAAAACCTACCCAACACTCTGTAAAAACATTGCTCGAAACAGGAGTTCAACCTGAAATACTGGTTTGTAGAACAGAATATCCGATCAGTAAAGAAATGAAGAAAAAACTGGCATTGTTCTGCAACGTGAAAGTGGATTCTGTTATTGAAGCTATTGATGTGAGTAGTATTTATGAAGTGCCGATACATATCATGAGTGAGAACCTTGATAAAGTGGTGCTTTCTAAATTAAAACTTCATGCGAGGCATGAACCTGATATGGAAAGCTGGAAAGACTTTTTATATAAGTTAAAAAATTACAGCCACACCGTAGAGATAGGCCTCGTAGGAAAATATACCGAATTACCGGATGCATATAAATCTATTAATGAATCGTTTATACATGCAGGTACCAGGAACGATTGTAAGGTAAATGTTACATACATACCATCTGAAAGCATTAATGAGGAAAATGTAAGCGAAAAACTCAGAGGGCTGGATGGCGTATTGGTTGCACCAGGTTTTGGGGAGCGCGGTATTGAAGGAAAAATAGCAGCGATCAAATATGTGCGTGAAAACAACATTCCTTTCTTTGGTATTTGCCTGGGGATGCAATGTGCAGTTATAGAATGGGCACGTAATGTTTTGTGCCTCACCAATGCCCATACTACCGAGATTGATCAAAAAACTCAAAATCCGGTTATCGACCTGATGGAGCACCAAAAGGACATTTCATCCAAGGGTGGCACTATGAGATTAGGCGCTTATCCATGTGAGCTGCAAAAGAAAAGCCTTGCTTTTGAGATCTATGGACAGAACGTGATCATGGAAAGACACCGTCACAGGTATGAATTTAACAACAGATATAAAGACGATTTCGAAAAATCAGGAATGATGGCTTCAGGAATTAATCCTGTGAGCAAACTTGTCGAGATCGTAGAAGTGAAAAGTCACCCTTATTTTATTGGGGTTCAGTTCCACCCTGAATTAAAAAGTACGGTAGATGTTCCGCACCCGTTATTTGTAAGGTTTGTAGAAGCGGCGCTGAAGAATAAAAACGGTTCTAGCGTGAATGGCAAAGCAATAAAGGAAGCGGTTCATGCTTAATCCCTAGCGGTTTAGCTTGTCTTTTAATCCTTTTCCATCAGTTCTTTAATATACTTAACCGGCGCACTGCCATAGCTTAAGAACTTTTCATGAAAGGCTTTCAAACTGAAAGCAGAGCCTGCTTTTTGCTTCATTTCATCTCTAATAGCATATATTTCGCTGAATCCGGTAAAATAGCTGCATAATTGAACCTGTGAAAGTTCGGCACGTTTCAGTTTGCCGGTTGCTTCGGTTTGTTCCTGGAATCCTTCATCTACCATGAGGTGCATGGCATCTGCTTCGCTGAGGTTTTTAACCTGTAATCCATAGTCCAATAAGGTATTGCATACGGATCTCAAATGCCATTTGTAGTACATAAGCCATAGTTCCGGGCTGTTATCCCCATAACCTTCCTCCAACATCATCCTTTCGCAATAAACCGCCCATCCTTCTACCATATTGCCATTCTGAAAAATGGTTTTGATCAGGCTTGGTGATTGGTTGCTATAAACCAATTGCGTGTAATGACCGGGAATGGCTTCATGCATATTGATGATCTGCATGGTGTACTTATTGTATTCCCTCAAAAAGCTTTCGGCTTGTTCCGGACTCATATCTTTTAATGAACCAACGTTATAATACGTATTCGCATTTTTGTCATAAGGGCCGGGCGCGTCAATGGATGCCACTGAAAAACCGGCTTCATAGTCTGGTGTCTGGCGCACTACTAATGGTTTTTTAGGATCTATATATACAATATCCTTTTTCGCAATAAATGCAATTAGTTCGGGCAATTGCCTTTCAACGGCAGCCTGAAAAGAATCTCTTGCAACATGCTGGGATGTAATGGTATCCAATACTTTTCGGATCAAGGCCAACTGATTGTCTGGCTTAGGTTGAGTTCCAAAATATTTCGGCCAAAGCTGTGTCGCCAGTTTGGCCATTTCTGTATGCAGTTCGTCTTTTCGCTTTGATGCTTTTTCATACATTTGATCTGCTGTAAATCCTGATTGCAAGTCAAATGCAAACTTTTTGTCATAAAGTTCTTTTCCGATCCTGAAACTTCTGGCTGTCTGGTCATTTAGCTTTGGTTTTATATTATTCTCAAGCCATGAAACATAACCTTTGATTGCTTCAATTGCAGCTTTGGCCTTGGTTTGTATTTCCTGCTTTTCAGCATTTGATAAATGTGAATGTGCCAGGGAATCAACCAGATCCTTCTCAAAAATACCGATAGAACCTTTGTTTTGGTCAATAGCAAGATTGGTATGAACGATGGTAGGCCTGTTTATATTTGCCTGGGCAGCTTTGTAATAATCAGGCACATGGGTAAGCCTGATATTAAAACTATGAAGCCTTTGATCAAGAGGCGCATATTTTTCATTCAACAAGGATGCAAAGCCTCCTGCAACATTATATGATGAAGGGTTCCACTCATACGCTTTGAATTCATTAATACTCCACTCTGTTGAAAGCAGCTGGTTTTCTATTAAATGATAGTCAATCTGGTTGCTTTCCGACAATGATTTCAGGTCATATTCATGCAGGGAGTCCATATAGGTTTTGCAGAAAGCGAGTTCTTTGCTTCGTTGTTGCTGGTTTGGGATCACCAAAATGCTATCGTATTTGCGATAACCTTCAGAATTGGCCCATTCCGGGTAAACTTTCCATAAGGCTTCTATAAAATTGCCCTTGAAGGTATCAAAACTGGTATTGTCTTTCATTTTTTTGTTCTGACAGGATGATGCAATAATACACGCAAGGATAAACAGGACAATTTGTTTCTTCATGATGTTCGAATTTTGGATGTAAAAATACGGTTCTTTGGGCTTTATCTCGCAAAGACACAAAGGCGCAAAAGAAAAACACGATACCAATTACCAAAAAAATGCCTCACTCCTGTTAAGAGTAAGGCATTTATTATCAATTATTTAAAAGAACTTTAACTATTCAGTATCAGCATCTTTCTTTTTAGTCGCTTTTTTCTTTGGAGCTTCTTCACCTTCTGCTTCAGAAGTCTTTGCTTTTACAGCTTTCTTCTTAGGCTCAGCGGCTGCCTCTTCTGCGCCAGCCTCAGCTTTTGCCTTCGGAGCCTTTTTCTTAGGCTCAGCTACAGGTTCTTCCGTTACTTCAGCACTCGGCTCTTCGGTTTTAGCTTTTGCAGCTTTCTTTTTCGGAGCTGCAGCTTCTTCAACCACATCTGCTGCCGGCTTTTCAGACTCTGATTCAAAAAGATCACCCGTTTTGGCTTTTGAAGACGCTTTCTTTTTTGGCTCTTCTGCGGCTTCTGCTTCTGCAACCGGTTCTGCTGATGCTTCTACGGTATCAGTTTCAGCTTTTGCTTTTTTAGTAGTCTTTTTAGCCTTTTCTTCTACCTCGGTTTCAGATTCAGCAGCAATAGCAGGTTCAGCTTCATCACTTACTTCTGTTTCAGATTCATCTTTAGATGCTTTTTTGGTTTTGGTCTTTTTCTCCATTACCTCCATCGCTTCTTTTTGCTTCACGATATCTGCCTGCTCCATCTGGTTTTTCAACTGTTGCAGGATGTCAAGTTCATCACCGATGGTATTTTTCTCAACAGATGATTTT
Organism: Bacteroidota bacterium; assembly: GCA_013287095.1. The sequence continues at coordinate 48,648 of JABDEJ010000001.1, forward strand.
ATCTTGCTGATGTCTTTCTTTGTTTTATCCTCTTCAGCCATCTTTTCTATTTCTTCTGATTTCTGGCGGCTTCTTTCTTCATCGCGCCAAATATCAGAATGCGAAAGAATGATCTTACGGTTAGACTTATCGAATTCCTTCACTTTAAAGTCAAGGGTTTCATCAACCTTTGGATAAGTTTTGTCCGCTTTCATGAGGAACTTACGTGGTGTATAGGCTTCTACCCCATAAGGCAGGCCAACGGTAGCGCCTTTCTCATCTATATAATGGATAACGCCCTGGTGAACGGAACCGTCAAAGAAAATGCTTGAGAAAGTATCCCATGGATCCTCTTCGAGTTGTTTCACTCCAAGACTTAAACGCCTGTTTTCTTTATCAAGATCAAGTACTACCACATCAAGCTTTTCACCAACCTTGGTAAATTCAGCAGGGTGCTGGTATTTACGGGTCCATGAAAGATCTGAAATGTGAACAAGACCATCAATACCCGGCTCAAATTCCACAAACAAACCAAAATTGGTCATGCTGCGAACGGTGGCCGTATGTTTTGAACCGACAGGGTAACGTTTTTCAATGTCAGCCCATGGATCAGGTGTCAATTGTTTGAGGCCGAGGGAGAGTTTGTGCTCATCACGGTCAATATTCAATACTTTGGCTTCGATTTCATCGCCAAGGTTCAGATATTCGTTCGGACTTTTCAAATGGGTTGACCATGACATTTCCGAAACGTGTACCAGGCCTTCGATGCCAGGATAGATTTCGATAAATGCGCCGTAGTCTTCCATGTTCACTACCCTACCCTTTACAATAGAGCCTTCTTTGATATCTTCAGGCAATGTCTCCCATGGATGCGGGGTCAATTGTTTCATGCCCAATGAAATCCTGCGTTTGTCTTCATCGTAGTCAAGAACAACGACATTGATCTTCTGACCGATTTCAAGAACTTCTTCAGGATGGTTGATACGGCCCCATGATACATCTGTAATGTGGATCAGGCCGTCAACGCCTCCCAAATCAACAAACACGCCGAATGAAGTAAGGTTCTTAACGATACCTTCCAATACCTGGCCTTTTTCAAGTTTGCTGAGGATTTCTGTTTTTTGCAGTTCGAGACCGCTTTCTATGATCGCTTTGTGCGAAACAACGATGTTCCTGTATTGCTCATTTACTTTCACAACCTTCAGGTCCATCCAGGTTCCTACATAAGAATCGTAATCTTTTATAGGTTTCACATCAAGCTGGGAACCCGGGAGGAACGCATCCATACCCATGAGGTCAACCACCATACCGCCTTTTGTGCGGTCTTTGATGTATCCTTTAACAATAATGTCCGTTTCAAAAGCATGCATGATCTTGTCCCATGCGCCTTCTGCAATGGCTCTTTTATGTGATATAACGATCTGGCCGTTTTTATCTTCTTTCGTTTCAACAATTACATCTACTACGGAACCAACTTTCAGGTCAGGTGTACTTTTAAACTCTGATAGGGGTACAAGTCCGTCTGATTTGAACCCAATGTTCAATACAACGTCTTTATCCGTAATAGCTACCACAGTACCCTGGATCACTTCTTTTTCCTTGAGCTCGCTGAATGTATTTTCATACATGGTCTCAAGGCTTTTGTGGTCTTTCTTGTTGTAACTGCTTTTGCCATCTGAAAAATCATCCCAGTTAAAATCGCTGATAGCGGGGGATGCGTTTACACGGATGGCTTCTTCAAGGGATGGTTTTGGTAGGTCAAGTGTTTCGACTTCCACTACGGGTTCCGGTTCTACAACTGGAACTTCTGCTGCCGCGGCTGGCAACTCTTCATCGGCAATGGCCGGAATTTCAATTTCTTCTTCGGCTTCTTCAACAATTTCT
>JABDEJ010000002.1 GCA_013287095.1 Bacteroidota bacterium
GGATTTTATCGGCCAGCTCCGCAACATCTTTTCTGTCTGTTGCACGAAGGTAGTCGCTCATTTTTTCATCGTATCCAAACAGGGAAGTAGTTGCCCCGATTTCGGCACCCATATTACAGATGGTGCCTTTGCCCGTTGCAGAAAAACTATCAGCGCCATCGCCAAAATATTCTACGATATATCCGGTGCCACCTTTAACGGTTAGTATTCCTGCTACCCTGAGAATGATGTCTTTAGGAGAGGTCCATCCGTTTAGTTTGCCTGTAAGTTTTACACCGATAAGCCGGGGCATTTTTAATTCCCATGCCATGCCGGCCATTACATCTACGGCATCAGCGCCGCCTACGCCTATGGCGATCATACCAAGACCGCCTGCATTTGGTGTATGTGAATCTGTTCCGATCATCATGCCGCCAGGGAATGCATAGTTCTCAAGAACTACCTGGTGGATAATTCCTGCACCGGGTTTCCAGAAACCAATTCCATATTTATTTGAAACCGATGAGAGAAAATTGTAGACCTCTTCATTTTGATGCAATGCTGTCTTAAGATCTTTCTCAGCGCCCACTTCAGCTTCAATGAGGTGGTCGCAATGCACCGTAGTAGGAACAGCAGTCCTGCTTTTGCCTGCCAGCATAAACTGTAGCAGAGCCATTTGTGCGGTTGCATCCTGCATGGCTACGCGATCTGGTGCGAAGTTGACATAGTCCTTCCCTTTTTCCAGTTTCTTATCAGGATCTCCATCGAAAAGATGGGCATACAATATTTTTTCAGAAAGGGTAAGAGGCCGACCTAAAATGTTACGGGCTTTCTGGATTTTTGAAGGGAGTTTTTCGTAAACGCTGCGGATAAGATCAAGGTCAAAAAGCATAGGTTTTAATATTGAATTATAATACAGCAAAGTTACGGTTTGTATTGTTCAAACTTGTTCCATTTAGTTAAAAATCTACGAGTAATCTGAGAGTGATTTTTGTCAAAATTTTGTAAAAATGTATCATTTGCACATGTTAAGAATATAGTGGTTTTCAACAATTGGTGTTTTTTGAAATGAAGTTATCTACAATTTTTGATGCACGTGTAAACGCCTGAATACAAATAATTTAAGTATGTTTCAACGCGACTCGTCTTAAGTGCTGACTATCATCGATTAAGAAAACGGTGGATAAATTGTGATGCTGTTTTTATGGGGGTTAAAAATGATATGCTTAACTATGTTTGCGATTTGCAAATTTTTAAACAACTTAATTCACTAAATTTTAATGTCATGGCAACAAAAACAAAAAGCAAAAAAGCAGTAAAAAAGTCAGCAGCTCCTAAGAAAAAAGCAGCTGTAAAAAAAGTAAGCGCAGCGAAACCAGCAGCTAAGGCAGCCCCAGCAAAAAAGGCAGCTCCTGCTAAAAAAGTAGTTGCAAAAGCAGCAGCAAAACCTGCAGCAAAGAAAGCAGCTCCTGCTAAAAAAGCAGCAGCGAAACCAGCAGCTAAAAAAGCAGCTCCAGCAAAGAAGGCAGCAGCGAAACCAGCAGCAAAGAAAGCAGCTCCAGCAAAGAAGGCAGCAGCGAAACCAGCAGCTAAAAAAGCAGCTCCAGCAAAGAAAGCAGCCGCGAAACCGGCAGCAAAGAAAGCAGCTCCGGCTAAAAAAGCAGCACCTGCAAAGAAAAAATAATTTCTTACAGGTAGCTAAATACTAAGAGGTTAGTAAATGGTTATGATAAAAAGCCCCGATGTCGGGGCTTTTTTATTTGGCGTACCTGAAGTTGTCAACTTTTAAAAAGTTGACAACTTTAAAAGATCAAATAACTGGATTCAGTTGTTTATTTGCCAGCTGCCCGCATGCCGCGTCTATATCCTGTCCACGACTGCGACGGATATTAACAATACATCCTTTTTGCTCGAGCAAATCTTTGAAACGGTGCATGGCGTTACCACTTGATTTTTGGTAGATCCCGTTTTCGATCGGGTTATATTCGATAAGATTTATTTTTGATGGAAGGATCTTGGCAAAAGCTGCTAACTCCTCTGCGTCTTTTGGCGTATCATTTTCATCCTGCAACATGACGTATTCGAAGGTAACTCTTGTGCCCGTTTTGTCATAGAAATAAAGCAACGCTTCAGATAATGCACCCAATGAATTCGTTTCATTGATAGGCATGATTTTATTTCGCTTTTCATCATTAGCGGCATGAAGCGAAACAGCCAGATTAAATTTTACATCATCATCGCCAAGTTTTTTGATCATTTTGGCGATCCCGGCTGTGGATACTGTTATCCTTTTAGGCGACATGCCCAGACCATCTTCTGCAGTAATGCGTTCTATAGCTTTCATGACCTGGCTGTAATTGAGTAGCGGCTCTCCCATGCCCATGAAAACGATATTTGACAAATGAACGCCATACGATTCGGTAGCCATACGATTGATCATGTCAACCTGGTCATATATCTCATCAAAGAAAAGATTACGCTTTCTTGGAAGCCTGGCAGTAGCGCAAAAGGAACATGTAAGGCTGCAACCTACCTGGCTTGATATGCAGGCAGTCATCCTGCTTTCCTGTGGGATCAAAACCCCTTCTACAAATTCACCATCATACAGTCTGAATCCACATTTGATGGTCTTATCCGTACTAAGTTGTCTATCAGACACCGACATTCGATAAACGTCGTAATGCGATTCCAGTTTTTCGCGAAAAGCTTTGGGAAGATTTGTCATTTCATGGAAACCGGGGGCACCCTTTTGCCAGAGCCATTGCCATATCTGTGCTGCCCTGAATCGAGGTTCTTCCAATTCTAAAAATTGCTCTTGGAGCTCCTCAAGACTTAAATGGCGGATATTTTGTTTTTCAGTCATCAGTTAACGGTCATCAGTCAGCAGTAAAGAGAGTAAAATGGTAATTCTTTGAAAATCGTTCATTTCGCCTAATTTTCATTGGCACATTATCGCATTATCACATTGTTTACTTAAAGTTAAACCGATACGCTGCCGTAAACCGATAGATGGGGAAAGAAGTTGGAGCTGATTCGGTAACTTTCTGTGTAAGAATGGTATATTCGAATGAAGGGGTAAATGTAAAATTGCCAATATTGTATGCAGCCGGAACATCGAAAATAAATTCCTGTATCAGGAACTGGCTTGCGATACCGGCATAATGAGCCGCCTGCTTGCTCGTAGGGTATCTGGCCACAATAAATTTACCGATAAAATTATCAGTCCCTGCAAGCAGTGTAAACATCGGGTCAATATCGAAGTAATCTTTATGGGAAAATACTCCGTCAATATAAAATTCCTTTGAGGTTTCCCACGATGCGTAGTAATCTGTTACATTTACATTTACTTGTTCACCGTGAATGACACCGGTAAAATTCTCATAGGTATAGTCGCCTCGCAAACCTGTATAAATCAAGTTGAAATCATGGGCAAGATAGCCTTCAAAAGTATTGCCGGGTGCTTCTTTAACCAACAGGATATTTCTATCGAACCGGCTATAGTTATAGGATACTGTTCCATCAGTTTTGTCGCCGATTTTAAAATCCCATCCCGCATTTAGGTCGGCTTCGATCCAGGTGGGTGCCGTAGTGGTTACTGATCCATCTGCCTGCATTTGCTTATATGGATTTATGAGTCTGTATGCATCGATTGAGGCCCATAATCCTGTTTTGTCATGGTATAGGATCGTTGGTAATAAGTAAGGGGCGTCAATGGCTGTGGGACCTATCTGGTTTCGATACGTGAAATTACTTCCGTATTCCATGGAGACATCAATGTATCTAAGCCGATTGGATTTTTTATCAAGTTTCTGGGTAGAATCTGCAGAATCTGATACAACAACCGGGGAATCAACGGGCATTCTGTAATGTTTAATCCCAATACTATAGGAAGACTTCATGCCCACAATAAAGACCATAGCTAAAATAATACCTGATCTAAAAATAAAATCAAACTTCCTGTAACCCTCTCTCATAAAGTTTTAGAAACTTTATGCAAAGATTGTACAATTTGCTGGTTATTTCTAAAAAACAAACTTAGGGGAATGGTAATGAATTGAATATCAGTAGTTATTTTCCAGGGCCTTCCATCATCCTAAGCTTCGATTCAAAAATGTACCCATTTGTCCGGGCAAAATTTTTGGCAGACTCTGCTGTCGGGCCGATAAAATTTTCATCTACCGTTTCTGAGAAAAGTTTTACCCAGGTATCAAAATGTTGTTTAACGAGACCTGCCCCTCTATGCACCCCAAAAGGACTTCCATGATAGCTCATTTCACCAATAAGTAAAGTTCCCCAAAAACTATACATTCTTGGCATGTGTGCATCCCAATCTTTTACCGCATGATGAAATATCGGTCCCAGTAATTCATCCTGCATGGCTTTGCCATAGAATTTATCTACCAGTAGTTTTATATCATCTTTATTTTCAATTTCGCGCATAATTTATTCCCCGTTTGTGTCTTAAATCTCATACAAATATAGCTGTGTCCTAAATCAGTTTCGATTTAAGGAATATGATTTAAATCATAACTGGTCAAAATGAGCCAATCATTATAATACCCTAATTTTGCCGCATCATGAAGCATCCTCCCAAGCCCTCACGTATTTCCATTATCCTTGCATTTGCTGCAGTATATGTTATATGGGGCTCAACGTATCTTGGGATCAAATACGCCATCCAGACCATGCCGCCATTGCTGATGTCGGGGGTGAGGTATTTTATTGCGGGTCTGATTGTTTTTGTGATTGCGATATCAACCGGAGCACCGTTCCCCAAAAAAATACACTGGCGTAATACGCTGATTATAGGAGCTTTATTGGTTTTGATGGGCAATGGGGGAGTAGCATTAGCAGAATCTCTTATACCTTCAGGTATTGCGTCTCTTATCGTTTGTTCTGTTCCTATGTGGTTTGCATTGGTTGGTTGGCTTTTCTTCAAAAAAGGGAAACCAGGCTCCCTTACAATAGGTGGTATTATTCTGGGTTTCATTGGAATCATGATTCTTGTTGGGCCGAAAAACATTTTTCATGTCGGGCAAGGAATTAATCTGACTGGTGTGTTAATTATTACAATTGGCAGCATAGGATGGTCGGTCGGTTCTCTATTTTCATCAAAGGCATTATTGCCTGCCAATCACCTTACTACAACTGGTATGCAGATGCTTTGTGGTGGGATATTATTAACCATAGCAGGACTTGCAAAAGGAGAATACAGCCAGGTCCATTTTGATGCTATATCCACAAGTTCACTTCTTGCAATGGGCTATCTGATTACATTTGGTTCGATAGTCGCCTTTTCCGCATATAGCTGGTTATTAAGGGTGATATCCCCAAGCCTGGTTTCGACATATGCCTATGTTAACCCAGTTATTGCAGTTTTCCTGGGATGGTTGTTTCTTAATGAGCACATTGATAAATATACCATCATCGGATCGCTATTTATTGTTTTTGCGCTTATACTTATAACCTCACAAAAGCCACTTGCAATTGAAGAAGCGCCTGAGTAAAGCCTGGTTAATCTTTTAGACTAGCCCTTATATTCCTTTTGATTCCCTCAAAACCGGGACGTTTCAATGGAGAATCTTTAAACATTTTAATAAAGACTTCTTCTGTCATTTCTTCCCAATCGCGATTGCTCATTCCAAGAATGCCATTCTTTGGGTTGAATTCAGCTTCGTGGTGAGGTTTGGAAAATCGGTTCCATGGACAAACATCCTGGCATACATCGCAACCAAAAATCCAGTTGCCAAGCTTTGAATGATATTCAACCGGAATATTTTCTTTGAGTTCAATGGTAAAGTAAGAAATACACTTGCTGCCGTCTATTTTATAAGGCTCAAATAGGGCATCCGTAGGACAGGCATCAATGCAACGCGTGCATGAACCGCAATAGTCTTTTATGGAATGATCGTATTCAAGTTCCAGATCAACAATCAGTTCGGCAATAAAGAAAAAAGAGCCTTCTTTCGGCGAAATGATATTTGTGTTTTTCCCTATCCATCCAAGCCCGCTTTTTTTGGCCCAGGCCTTGTCCATCACAGGTGCTGAATCTACAAACACCCGCCCATTCACTTCGCCAATTTCATCACTGATATATTGATAAAATTCCTTTAGTTTTTCTTTTATAACAAAGTGATAATCTTTGCCATAAGCATATTTAGATATTTTAAATCTGTTACTTTCCGTGCCCTCAGTCTTATCCGTTTCATCTGTGATTTCATCCTCTTTATCCGTGATTCCGGCAGGATAATAATTCAGCAGCAATGATATCACCGATTTGGCACCAGGCACCAATTTGGTCGGGTCCAATCGTTTGTCAAAATGGTTTTCCATATAACTCATTTTGCCATGCATTCCCGAGTTAAGCCATTGTTCCAATAGCTGCGTTTCTTCTTCTAGGAAGCCTGCTTTTGAAATACCGCACGAAAGAAAGCCGAGACGTGAGGCTTCAGCTTTGATGAGACGGGTATATTGGGATTTAATCAGCAATGATAATCTTCCAATCTTTTAATTTTTCGATCTTTCAATTATGCGCTGCATGTACTATCTCTATAAATTTCAAATCCGTCCATCCTTTATCAATATATTGACGGATAAGTAATTGGTCCTGGTAATATATTTCGAGGTAGGATTGCTGATAGCTGCTTCCGGTTCTTCCCATTATTCCTTTCTTTTTGAAAATAAACTCATCAGGTTTCCCTTCAATATTGCGTAGATCATCTTTTTCAGTATAAGATATTTCAACTTTTTCAGGACTCAATTTCAAGTTTGTAATGAAGTATATTTCTTCATTTGATGCCCATCGGATTTGAAGGATTATGGCAAGAACGAATATAGCTGCATCAAGTAGCACCACAAAAAATCGCAAAAATGCAGTTTTCATCAAGGTCGTAAAGCCAATGGCTACTATTGCAAAAATGGCGGTCATGATCAGGGGCGTTCGGAGATTTGCCCTTAGCCTTGGCCGGTAAGGCGCAGGTAGGGGAACATTTATTTCGTAATGAGACATGATTGGCTATATTTGATCCGTATCAAAAAGGGTGCCCGTCAATGGTTTATAAGGGATCTTCAAATGTTTGTAGGCTTTCTCTGTTGCCTCTCTGCCGCGGGGTGTGCGTTTCAGATAACCTTCCATAATCAGGTAGGGTTCATATACTTCTTCCAGGGTGCCTGCTTCTTCGCTTACGGCAGTGGCAATGGTACTAATGCCTACAGGGCCACCAGCGAATTTGACTATGATCGTGTTTAAAATCCTGTTATCCATATCATCCAATCCGCTTTCATCCACATTCAGTGCATTGAGTGCATATTTTGCGACATCAAGTGTAATATGTCCCTTGGCTTTTACCTGTGCGAAATCGCGAACACGCCTCAATAATGCATTTGCAATCCTGGGTGTGCCCCTGCTGCGTCTTGCTATTTCAAAGGATGCTTTTTCATCTACACCCACCTTTAATATTTCAGATGAACGCATAACAATACCATCCAAAAGGTCTGAATTGTAATATTCCAGTCTTGAGGTGATTCCAAACCTCGCACGTAACGGAGCAGTAAGCAATCCTGAACGTGTTGTAGCACCAATTAAGGTAAAAGGATTTAAGGTTATCTGCACGGATCTTGCATTCACCCCCGTTTCCAGCATGATATCAATCTTAAAATCCTCCATTGCCGAGTACAGATACTCCTCAACCACAGGGTTTAGCCGGTGTATTTCATCAATAAAAAGGATATCTCCTTTTTCGAGGTTTGTTAGAAGGCCGGCAAGATTACCGGGCTTATCAAGTACAGGCCCGGAAGTAACTTTAATATTCACCCCCATTTCATTGGCAATTATAAAAGCAAGGGTCGTTTTACCAAGCCCAGGAGGACCATGAAGCAACACATGATCTAGCGCCTCTCCACGTTGAATGGCCGCATGAACAAAGACTTTCAGGTTATCAATAACCTGGTTCTGACCTGCGAAATCCTCAAATTCTTTCGGCCTGAGCTCTTTGTCCTGTTCCTGGTCTTTTTCGAGGGCTGAAAGGATATCCACAGCCCGTTTGGCATCTAAATTATTGTCCTCCTGCATGTTATTTTGTGATCTCAACAGATTTACACATGTTCAAAATTAGCTCAAAAAGCGCATTTTTTTGGAAATTTAAAATTTTATTTGCACCCAATTGGAAATTAGAGGTAATTTAGTAGCGGAAAAAACGTCCATGTATGAGAAAAATTGTAGTTCCTGTAGATTTTTCACCCAGTTCTGTGAAAGCTGTGGAAGATGCAATAACCATTGCAAAAAAAGTCGCAGGTGAGATTGGTATAATCCATGTAAACAGAGTTAATTCTTTTGCTTCCATGTTTGGGTCACATAAAACCGCTGAAAATGTAGGTGATGTCGAAAAAGGCATGGAAAAATTGGTAAAAGGCATCGATTTTGAGGGTATAGATTATACCACTACTTTAAGGACCGGTTCTCTTAGCAAAGAAATTGCTTCTTATGCTGAAGAAACCACGGCTTTTCTGATTGTAATAGGTGTAGAGCCTGCTGATAAAAACAGTAGTTGGCTTAGCGCAGAGGCATACAAAATCATTTCGATAGCGCCAAGTCCGGTTATAACCATCCCATTTTCTGATAAACCATTCGATTTAAAGAAAATTATTCTTCCGATAGACACCTCCATTACCACACGCCATAAAGCGCCTTTTACGGCTGAACTGGCAACCGCTTTCAGGGGTGTTGTATATGTTTTAGGGACTTGTATTGACGAATCTCCTGAATTTGTCAGCAAACTTGAAGGCTATTGTTACCAGGTCCGTAAATTTTTAAACCAGGCAAATGTGCCTAATGAGTTCGAGTTTCTGGTTGGCAATAACGCCGTGAAGATGACCGTTGATTATGCGAAAACAATTAATGCCGACATGATAGCAGTGCTTACTGAACATGAGCCTGGCACGATAAACTTTAAAGGATCGGTAGCGCAACAAATGATTCAATCTTCTACGATTCCCATTTTGTCTATACACAAATCATTTGATGTTCAGCAGTTTGAATACTGATGCTTTGTTTCCAACGAAAAAACTCTTTTTACTATTAATAGCAGTTTCGCTTTTGTCGGGTTGTAGCAACGGCGCAGACGATCTGGCCGAACTATCTGGAATGGTTTTCAACGCACTGAAAACTCAGAACCAGGCTTTACTTGCCAAATGTGAGCCGTCAGTACCTGACATGGAAAAAGCGATCGAGATGAACCTTGAAGATTCTACCCGGACCCAGGCAGCCAGGCATGATGCAGCTATCAATAAAACAGGATCATTGCAACTCACTCTTGACCAGGCCTTTTCAAATGCTTTCGCGGGTGCCAAACAAAGGAATATTGATTGGAAAACTGCCCAATTGAAAGATTTTCATTACACGATACATGAGCATGTGGAAGATTATAAAGATGCAGATGTACATCTTATCATCGCCTGTGGCAAAATACAAAGTCCTTTAAGTTTCAGGGCTTATTTATTCGGCAATAGATGGTATCTGATCGAAAACCTGGCCTGGGAGAATTAATAAAATTAGGAATTAAGAATGAAGGGTACGCCTTGATGAAAGTTCAACAAAATGATAATAAATGAGATACCGGAACTTCCTCTCCTCAAAGAGAAGGCGGGTGTGAGGCCAATAACCATTATTTCGGGGACCAACAGGGAAGGGTCGTACTCGAGGATCGTTTCTGAAATCTATGGAGAGATATTTGAACGAAAAGGACAACCTTCCCAGATCATTGACCTAAAAGACCTTCCGGCTGATTTTATTTTTAGCGCCTCTTTTGAAAACAGCGGTGAGCATCCTGTTTTTAACGAAATCCAGGAAAAAATAAACGCGTCTTCTAAGTTTGTATTTGTAGTTCCGGAATACAACGGTTCATTTCCCGGAGTTTTAAAAGCTTTCCTGGATGGGCTTGAATATCCGGGATCATTCAAAAGCAAAACAGCCGCCCTGGTTGGCCTGGCGTCTGGACACATGGGGGGTGCGTTGGCATTAAGTCATTTAACAGACGTACTTCATTATATGGGTGTAATGGTATTGCCTATTAAACCCCGACTCCCGAGGATCAGCAAGATTCTCGTTAACCGAAAATTTGCTGACGGCATATATACGGACCTGCTAGAAGAACAAGTTGAAATGCTGATCTCGCAAAGTTGACAACTTCCCAAAAGTTGCCAACTTTAAAGTAGATCGGCGTATAAAGATACGCTCAATTCTCAGAGCTGGACTGAGAAAGTTCCATTAGTTACGGTTACCTGGTCTGATGTGTTTGCCAGGTTGGTCCCGTTAAATGAAAATGTCCCTGTCATTGTAGTGCTTGTTTTAGTTTGAATAACAATCGAGCCTGATTGCGCCTGGTAGTACGTACTGCTATTCGCATTATACTGAGCAGTATAAGTCCCAAATGGTACAAAAGTATAGGTGCCTGTTGTAATATTATCGGGCATGTTTAATCCAATGGATGTACCGTCGTTTTTTGACGCCGTAATCGCGTAGTTGCCACTTACATCAAAAAGATAAACACTGTTTGTAGTCCATGCGGTACCATTGATACTAGCCGAAAGAGTACTAGTGGTTGTAGGAAGCGAACCCGTATAAGGTACATTGGTGAATTTGCCATTTGTTATGGTACGCTTTGCCTGGTCAAGTGCCCGCTCAACTGTAAAATTATATGTTCCGGATATTGTTTTATTCTTGGTATCTATTGAAGTAATAATCACCTGGCCGGAAGTGCTTGAGTCAACATTTGATGTAAAAGCATCTGTATTTGCGCCACTGTCAGGTTTGTATCCCGCCGCATTGTTTAAATTTGGCCCAAGTGCATAAGTACCCATTGCAGTTCCGGTAAGTGAAATTGTAATTGTCTGTCCGTCAGAAGACTGAATTCCAGACACATTGATCATACCAAATTCGATTGATCCGTAGCCTTTTGCAGACCAGGCTTTGCCGCTAATATTAGCCGACATATTAGGAGTTGTATTATTGTTCCCTGGAGTTGTATTATTGGGTTTGGTACATGAAACCATTGCAGAGCAAGCAATTACAATAAAAATAAAGGTTTGGATTTTTTTAACCATTAGTAGTTTTTTTATGGGTATTTGGAAAAAGTATTCCAAAAATAAGGAATAATGCTATCGGTGGATATTCGCAAATAATATTTTTTGGTTTTAAGACTTGTTCTATATCAGTCCGTCAAAAACCAGTATAAATTGTTTGGAAATAAATGCTACTCTTTCCCCTTCACAAATATCTGGGTAAAATAATAATCGCCGTTAGGTGCAATAGCAACGCCCATGCCTGATAAATTGTAATCTCCTTCAATATTTTCCCTGTGGCCTTTGCTTTTCAGCCAGCCTTCGAGGGCAGCACCGGCCAGGTTGTTATAGTTCCCGGTGCAATAGAAAACATTTTCAGCGCCACCTTGCATTTCTTTCATGGATTTAGAAATGATTTTTAGCCGTTCTTCTGCGCCATCATGTCCGAACCCCACCTTGCCTGAAGCCATATCGATGCTGTGTAGCCTTGCCTGTGCAGAGATATATTCTTTGTTGACGAGGGCTGGGAGGCCAATACTTTTCCTATGTTTGTTTACAAGGTCGAAGGCTTGTTTTTCAATTTGCTCAATACTTGCCGTATTGTCAGTTGGGATAGTTTGAACTACTTTTTCTGCGCGATTGTTTCCATCAGGAACAGGGGTTAAACTAAGTAAAAATGCCACAAATGGTATTGCCAGTGTGTGTTTTAAGGAACGCATCATTTCAGATTTGACTTTCATATTCATATTTAACAAAGGATTTGCAAAAACCGTGCTTGTTCAGAATTTAACCGCAAAGGACGCCATGGTATCGCAAAGGGCGCAAAGTTTATGTGTGGTTATTTTGGCCTCTGCGTTCTCTGCACCACCTTTGCGTTCTTTGCTGTTTGCCCTTTCCAGGGCAGATCAAATATTTTTTCCCATTAACAAACGCTTTCTCGATTTTTATACGACTTTTGTGCAAACTTTTTAAAGGACTATGGATTACAAATTCACGTTGAAGAAATACTTTATGATGGTATTCTTCTTTGTTATATGCCCTATTGTAGGCTGGATCATATATGCACACAGGACAAACGCACCTGCAAACATGTTCCTTGACGAACAAAAGGGCGATTTTATCTCTAACAATGTTACCATTCCAGATAACAAACTGGATTTCTCAACGCCTTTTTATCAAAACGATGCCGCACTGGCTCTTGAAAAGGAAAAAGGCCGCCCAACCGCGAGTGACGCTGAAGACAAGTATTTCGATGGTCAGCCTAAAGAAGCAAAAGAGGGAACTGCCGGTGAATCCAAAAAAGAAAATAAATAAGATGAAGATAAAGTATTTATTATCAATAGGTTTTATGGCGATCGTACTGTCTTCCTGTGGAGGGCGCTATAATAATGCAGAAGAACTTACCGTGCCCATTTTGCAAGCTATTAAGGCGGATAATGCCGAGAAACTGGTAAAATTGCTTCCGCCAAAAGATAAGATCAACCCTGTTTTTGCAGCAAACAAAGGAACTGTAGGTTGGTGCTATTACAATAAATACACCAAGGATTACCGAGAGATGCAGCTTCGTGCAAGGTTACGTACCAATCTGGATATTATCAAAACCATTAGCGCTGATAACAAACTTGACTGGGACAACGTAGAGTTCAGCACTCCTCAAAAGGATGATGTTACAGATAGCATTTCCTCCTATTCTATTATTAGCACGCATCTCAAATTCCCAACAGGCGGAACTTATGATTTAAAGTTTCATGCTGCCAACGAAAATGGCAAATGGTACCTGCTGGATGATATCTATTTCAGTACGGCACAGGAAGCCAGCAAATAACCTGAAGTTTGTATTTCATACCCGGCAATAAAAGCGGGAAGGGAAATACATCTTCTCAAAGAAAAAATAAAAACAAAAAACGGCTATTCCTTTATTGGATAGCCGTTTTTATTTTGGGCACCATTGTGTTAATCAGGGTGTTCCGGCCATTTGTCCATCCTTATTTTAATTTTCTAAAACCTTCTCATACCAAAACCCATTTGCCACCAATCGATCAGGGCCTCCTAAAAAATTCAGATTTTGGGTTACCGATGATCAAACCAGCCGATGAGATCGTAAGACACTATGCTTATACACTTAGTTTTAGTGATAAGGATAAGGAGCCATTTTGGGTAGCTTATACTTTTAAAAGAAGTTACCTGAATGGTATGGAGAAACGCTCTAGCCATTTTGAACCTGATCCTGACGTGCCGACAGGTTCTGCCAATCCGGAGGACTATCGACATAGTGGCTATGATAAAGGCCACATGGCCCCTGCTGCGGATATGAAATGGGACGAAACAGCTATGAAAGAATCATTCTATTTATCAAATGTTTGTCCCCAGGACCATAGATGCAACGATGGCATCTGGGCCGATCTTGAAAAAGCTGTAAGATACTGGACAAAAGACGATTCAATTGAATATATCGTTACCGGACCGGTATTGCCAGCTCAGGGAAGTCCAAAGATAGGGGAGGACCATGTTACAGTTCCGGCCTATTTTTACAAAGTTATATTTTCGCCATTTCCGTATCCAAAAGCTATTGGTTTTATCGTCCCAAACAAACCCGGAACCGAATCATTCTGGCATTATGCCTGCCCGATAAGTAAGGTTGAGAAAGTGACTGGAATTGATTTTTTCCCTGATCTCCCTACCAATATGGCGGGTCAGATAAAAAATGAATACGACATGAGTGATTGGAAGTCAACCGAATCATTCTATCAGTAACTCAAGAGCTTTTATCCGTTCAAAATGACGAAATTTGAGACATGAAATTGAAAAAACGGCTTAAATCCTGGGCACCTTATATCATACACGATGGGCTTATGTATATAATTATGTTCCTGGTGATTGGTATAGGGGTTATTATAATGGTCGTATTCAAATTATAACATAGCTTATATTGGCATTGAGTTGCATTCTCTCCGCTCATTTCCTGCAACCTTCTATGTCCATTCTTGCCTCTTTATAACTTACAGTCCCCTTTTTATTTCCCCATTTGCTGCGGATGTATGTTAGTATGGCTGACATCTGTATTTCGTCCATTTTATTATGAGGGGGCATTTCCCAGTTATATTTTTTGCCATTAACAATAGTTTCGCCCTTTAATCCATTAAAGATGATACAAGGCAGCTGTTGAATATGGGATTGAAGGTAGTCTGAATTTTCAAGCGGCGGATATAAGATTCCTAATCCTTCTCCATTGGCTTTATGACATTTTTGGCATTCGTCTTCGTATATCGCTTTGCCTGAATCGAAACTCTGGCGGTATTCGATTTCTTTTTCAGAAAGAGTATTGCAACTGCTGATGAATAAGAAAAGCAAAGAGATTGAAATAAAAGCTTTTAAACCTTTATTTTGCCTCATCTTTTACGTCTTCATTATATTCCTTAAACAATACAGGGATATCGTGCACCAGCCTGGCCACTTCTGCTGTATCTGTGCCGTTATAAACACCTCTCACGCGCTTATCTTTATCTATGAGCATAAAGGCCCCACTGTGCAGATAGCCACCCGGAGCGGCGCTGTCTTTTTGAGCAGATGCCATAAATCCTTTTTGGGCCAGATCATCGACTTCGTCTTCATCGCCATTTACAAAATACCATTGCCTGGTATCTGCACCAAGTCTTGTAGCGTATCTTTTTAGTCTTCCAACACTGTCATGTCTCGGGTCGATAGAAAAGGAAATTAATTTGAAATTATCCACGTTCCTGAAATGTTTCTGGACGGTAAGCATATTCGCTTCTGTAATAGGACAAATACTGGGACATGAGGTAAAGAAAAAATCGGCAACATAAACTTTCCCGGCCAGGTTTGCCTGGGTTATCGTATCTCCGTCCTGGTCAACAACTTTAAAATTTGGAATGATATGGTAAACCGTATCAATCTTTGCTTCACCTTTTACATGGTGCATATAAGTTCCCTGCCTTTCCCCGAAAAATGGAAGGCGCCCGGATTTTTTAGGCTGGTTATTACAACTGAAAGCAATGACTGCAAAACTACAAACAACAAAACCCGCGACTGCTTTTTTATTGATCATTGATAATTCATTATTGAACATTGATTATAGATCATTTCTTCATTTTTATAAAAGCGCTGGCATACTGCATGTTGTGTTGCATATTGGTATATACTGCCTGTATCTTGTTAAGCTGGTCGCCCAGGTAAGCAGTCGCTTTGTCTTCTGCGATTTTTTTGTCAGGTTCTGCGTAGCTGTTCATCCAGTCCATCATATCGTCATCTGATTTTTGGAGGCGGTGCAGGTTGGCATCAATGGAATCGTTATCAGGTTGGGTTATAGAGGGTCTGCCCGCTATCACCTTCAATTCTTTTTTCAGCGCCATCACAGAATCCAGGTCCTGCATGGTCTTTTCATGGAGTGCCATGATCTGGTCTTCCAGTTTGCCGACATTGCCACTCGAGGCAGATGTTTGAGACTGGCTATTTGAGTCTGATGGATTCCGGTTACAGCTTACAAGACAGACAATTACCACAGCTGCGAAGATCATTGACCTATTCATAAATTCCTTTTTCATTTTATTAAGGCTCAAAATTACGATAAAAATCACCATCTTCTCTCCGCCATAGCCCTGACCCTAAAGGGAACTATCCGATAGTTCGATTCCGTTTTTCTCATTTTGCCCGTCATTCTATAAAAATATCGAAAGAAAGCAATCATAGGTTCCCTTTAGGGTCAGGGCTATGGCGGCGTACTGGTGGCTAAGGCCTAACACAACAAAGGCGCCCATACCTGAGCGCCTCTGCTTTAATTCGTAATTCGTAATTCTTAATTTTTAATTCTTATTTACCGCCTCACTTACAACACTACCATTGCTGGAGATTACCTGTAGGTAATATACGCCTGATGGCAGCGTACTCATGTCTATTTGTTTTTGGATCACACCCTTGCCGCTTACCGACTGTGTATAAACGCTTACACCACTCATATTTATCATACGAAGCACTGCATTATCATCTGTGGCGCTGGTCCAGTTTACATTCAGGGTATTGCTCGTAGGGTTTGGATACATGGCCAGTGCCGGCCCCGGATTGCTGAGATCCACAGAGCGGATCATGGAATATTCAAATGCGCCATTGAAATCCACTTGTTTTAGCCTGTAGTAGAGGGTACCTGTTGGTATTACCCCTTGCAGGTTGTCTATATCCAGGTAGCTGTTGAGTACATTAGATGTACCATGGCCTTGTACCTGGCCGATGCTGGTCCAGTTATTGGCATCTGTAGAGCGTTCTATATCAAAGTATGCATTATTTTGCTCTGATGCCGTGCTCCAGTTGAGGTTTACATGCCCATCCTCGTATTGTGCTGCGAAAGTGAGGAGGGAGACGGGGAGGGCGGAAGCGTCATCACCTGTAGCTATAAAGTTATCCGTTCCTGCTGCGAATGTGGTTGTTGCGTTTGCTCCGGAAGAAAACGACCATTGGTTTCCTGCTCCGCCTCCACTAAAACCATTAGAAGTACCTGCGGCAGTAGCTGCAGTTCCTGCTGTAGGTGTAAATGGTACCCACGGATGTGCGGATGTTTGATCAATGAGCCTGTAAGACAGATATGTATGGGTACGATCAAAACTCCCCAATTCATCTGTAGTTTGCCCCCATTGGGTTATGGCAGTAAATGTTTGTGAGGCTACAGGATTCACATCCCAGGTAAGCTTTACGGCATGAGTAAGCACATTGCCTCCGTTGTTGTCAACAAGGCTGGAAGAAACCCTTACTGATGTTTGTGTTGCAGCTCCACTTCCAGTCAACTGAATAGGGGCATAATCGTCTCCAACTGGGAAAAAATAACCGGTAGAATTATCTACAGGCTGGATGAGGTATCCTCCGCTAAACCCATCATTTTGTATTACATAACCATGAGAGCCGTCATACGCATTGGTGATCTTGAATCTGTCAACAGTAATGTTTGCAGTAAATACATTTCCCGTGGGTGGTGAAACTGAATATTGTCCAACGTGGCTGGCGCCTGAAGCCAAAGTAAGGTTATGGGTACCAATAACAATATTCCCGCTGGCAAAATCAAGATTATCGTTAATGGTTACGTCCCCACCTAGCAATACATTGCCACCGCTTTCGGTATTATCAATATAAACATCAAAAAAAGTAAACTTGTCACAGTTTTGGGTAGTGTGACTAACCTGGTTACCTAAAAATGCAACAACACCGCCACCACTCCGGCCAGACCCCTGATTGATCACAAAGTTGCCACTCGGGTTTGTAACATCGCCATAAAGGGCCAATAATTCGTTCGCGGCGGTGCCTGCATTTCCCAGGTTGAGGACACTGCCTGTACCGCCGCCACCGGTAAGCAGGTCATCTACTTCAACGCTATTTACCCCCACCGTAAGTGTCGTGGCGGCTACGCCATCTCCAACTGTCATATTATCAAAAGTTATTTGAGTACCGCTGGTATTCAGAGCCTGGGCACCGTTGGTTTTAAACACAACGGTAGAATTTGTACCCTGCGTAAAGCCATGAAGGGTCCAATCTCCCACAACATCCACAGTAGGGCTGCCACCACCACCGGCGGCACAATCCAGGGTGCCTGAGCCACTGATGCCGCCGCTTGTAATATTTAAAGTATTTGAGCCATTTGTGATTAAGGTTCCATTGGCGTCGATTTCAACGGCAGCGCTAGAAGTAAGTGCGCCACCCATATATACTGCCGCTGGATGTGCACCACTACCTGTATTAATCGTCATTCCTCCTGTTGAGGTGCCCGTTCCCAGGTTTACAGTTAGACTGGATCCTGATCCGGCAACTGTAAGATGGGTAACGGTCATCGGAATGACACTTTGTGTTATTAGGGTACCTCCATCAAAATTTACAGATGCTGCCGTAAAATTGAAAGTCCCTCCCGGATTTGTTACGCTCCCGGCAATATTTATAGTACCGGCTCCTGTTACACCGCCAGACCCATCATGCAAAATGACATTGCCAAAGTTGACTGAAGTATTGATATTCTGCGAGGTGCCATCAAAATTCTCTGTTGAAGTTGCAAGGGAATAAGTAAAATTTGAATATTGAGTAGTAAAATCATCAGAATTCCCTGTAGCATTTACGTTTAGAGTGCCGGTACCAGTTATTGTTCCTGAATGCGCGCCATCTATATTAATGGATGAATTAAGAGGAGTAAATGAGGATGATGCGCCTACGGTAAAGGTAGCGCCTACGGTGATACTTACTTCTGCTGTTACGCCTGAAGCATTTTCGATATCAAGGCCACCAAAAGTTTCAGCAGTATATATAAACTGGGGATGCCCCCCGGTGGCGGCATATTTGAACGTAAGATTTGTAAGAGTTAGCCCGCCTATGTATTGGTTCTTAAGATTATCGGTGTGGCCATCGTTCGTTATATCCATAACATCCACTATTCCGAAACCGCTTCCAGGACCGGTTAAGGTGCCACTAAGGGTATTCCCATTGCTCACGATCAGTTCCGCACCGGCAAGTACTGTTGTACCCGTAGTGGGCGCTTCGCTTACCGAAAATGTAACAGGGTGGGTGGTATTTGCAATTATAAAATTAGCAGGGTTAAATATTGATGTGAGTTGCTGGGGGCCGGTTGTCCCTGCATATTCTATAGTGAGACCGGGGTCTATATTGGGAGAACCAGCAGTATTGGAAGTATATTGTGTTGTCAAGTTATCTACTACAGATGTGACGTCAGTCACTACAATAGTTCCCGTACCTATTAAATGTCCCCCAAATGTACTGCCTGCCGCCACTATAAAAATTGAACCTGTTGCTATGGTCACATTGGGTGTTTGACCATTAGAAAATGTGACAGCTCCTCCGCTGGTCGTATTGATGAGAAAAGCTGTGGGTGCCGCAGAGGATGTTAAAAACTGGTTCGCGTTTCCAATAAAATTCATTGTCAGGCCACCAAGGGTTACAGGGTTAAGCTTATTACTTCCAGTTTGAATATATTGTGAAGCAAAATCATCTGTTCCTCCCGTCTGGGTAATATCAATAGTCCCAGTCCCGGTCAAAGAACCTCCTCCGGCATTACCGCTTACGGAACTTGTGGAACCTGGATATAATTCCCCGTTTACTGTAAGAGCACCATTTACACTAATCCCGTTTGTACAGATTAATTTTGATCCGATATCAACAAAAACTTTGTCCAATATATAATAGCTAATGGTCTGGTTGCCTGAACCGTTATATTCGATTGTTGAGCCACCGGAAGCGTCATGAAGATAATGGGGATTAAGATTTGTAACAGATAGATTACCGGCTAATTGTATTAACTGATGGTCTCCACAAAGGTATAAATAACCAGCTCCGGTTACGTTGCCGCCAATAACAAGGTCAGGTGTCCCACCTCCGAAACCTCCACCTTGAGTACCAATAGCAGCGTCGAGATACCCTCCACTGGCAATGGTCACATCTCCAGTAACTGTCAGTTGACTTGACCCATCATTGTAAAGGGTAGCCCCACCATCAATTGTTAAACTTGCAATTGTATAAGGAGCATCCCAATATCCGTCACCTCCTGAACCAGTCGTGTTTGGAGGAACAGAACTACCAGTATTAAATATTTCAACATCATCCATTGGACCAGGTAGAGCACCGGTTGACATCCCCGCTTCAGCATCATACCAATCTCCTGCTGTTGACCATGGATCTTGAAAACTAGGGGTAATCCCCCCTGGACCTCCCCATTGAAAATGATCCGCCTTCGCCTTATTATTCACCAACATAAAAGCCATCACCAGCATGAGGATACCAAGTGACCTGAGTAAAAGTTTGTTCGTTTTCATCTCGATAGTTTTTTTGTAATTAGGTTTTCTTCTTTCCGAGGTTTTTCAAAATTCCACCGCATATTTAAGCTGTAACCATATAAATATTAACACAATACGCCTATATAGTGCTTAAACAGATATTCTATAAATTCTAAACCGTCTCAAAAATAGTAATTTTTTGAATTGGCCAAACGAAATTTATGTTATTTTATGATAAAAGTCATTGGAAAGAAGCGCAGAATCACGGATTGAACCGATGAAAGAGAACACTGATTATAATGATTGTCGCGCCCGAACAAAATCCTACGAAGCGCGTCATCCTATTTTTGCAAAGTCTTTTGCAAAAATAGGATGACGGTTTTTTTGAACGTTTACTTGTACAAAAAAATGCATTGTCTTTAAAAATCATGTTTTATCACAAAAATCATGTAAATCACAGTTCAGACAAAAGGCCGATGGGCAATGGCGAAACAAAGTTGGCAACTTTTGGAAAGTTGTCAACTTAAATAAAAAAGCCCGGATGCTTTCGCAACCGGGCTTTTATCAACCTCACCCCCTGCCCCCTCTCCTCAAGGAGAGGGATGGGGTGAGGTTAGTTTTTCAAAAGATCAATCTTACGTACCTGTACGCTGTTTCCGCTGATGATGCGTACCATATAGATACCACTCATGTAAGCAGATCCATCGAAGGTAAAGCTGTATGGCATGCCTGAACTTACATTGCCTTCAAATACGGTGCTGATAATCCTGCCTTCCATAGATACCACATCCACTTTTACCTGCTCATCCTGTACAAAGTTGATACGGATATTGGTAATGGTATTGAAAGGATTAGGATAGATGCTGATATCATCAGATTGGTCTGCCAGGTTATCGCCTGATCCGCAGTCGCCGAATTGATAGTTGCCGCTCTTGATATCATTGTTAGCATCGCATTTGTTAATGGTAGTCTTGCTCCATTGTTTCTTGCTGCTGTTATAGTAGCATATACTGCATTTGTTGTTGTAGTCATTGTTATTGTTGTCATAGCAATGTACATCGCGAACAAATACGTTACATGTTTCAGGTGCTGACTGGCAACCGTTTGTAGTTACAGTACAGTTATATGTCGTGTTCTGTGAAGGATTCACTGAACATGATGCCGATTTGGATACACAGCTTGAACCATTGCACCAGTTGAAAGATCCGTTTTTCTGATCGCATGATGCAGAAATGGTTGGGCAATTGTCATAACCATAGTTATAGCTCTGGTCGCCGCATACGGTCAACTTAGGCGTTGGGTTCACTGTTACCGTTACACCGGCTGAAGTTTTGCTGCAGCCACCTGCGTTGGTTACCGTAACATAGTATGTACCTGAAGTGGTCACGGTAATGGTTGCTGAATTAGATCCGCAGCCAAGTATCGGGCCATTCTGGTTGCTCCAGCTATAAGTGTAGCCACAGCCTGTCAGGCTTGAACTCAGTTTTACGGAACCACCGTTACAGAATGTAGTAGGGCCTGATGCTGTAATAGTAGGCGTAGATGTAAAGCTGCTTACTGAAACTGACATACTTGATGTGGCTTTGCAACCATTAGAGTTAGATACTGTCAGGTAATAAGTGGTGTTTACTGTTGGAGATACAACCGGGTTAGCCGATGCAGAGGTAAACCCTACAGGACTGCTTGTCCATGCGAAGGTAAGACCTGTAGTGCTGCAGCTTGAACCTATAGTGGTTGATGAACCAGAACAGATAGCTTTGTTTCCACCTGCATTGGCGGTAGGAGCTGCTATCACAATTACATTTACACTTGTTGTTTCAGCACAGGTACCATTGGTAGCTATCAGGAAATAATTGGTGGTAGCAGATGGTTTCACGGTTACACTTGGGCCCGTACCAGCCAGGTCATCCCTGTCCCAATCCATTTTTTCCTGTGGCATTGAATTGATATACCAGGTATAGCTATGCCCTGAAACTGATGTGGTGCTTAAAGTAGCTGATCCACCTGCACAGATCGTTTGGTCTGAACCGGCAGTTTCTGTTGGAGATGCTTTTACCGTAACAGTAACTGATGATGTAGCTGAGCAGGTACCATTGCTTACTGTAAGTGTATAGGTAGTTGTAGTAGCTGCTGTTACCGTTGGGTTCAATGCAGTTGAGGTAAACCCTGCAGGATTGCTTGTCCATGAGTAAGTGAAGCTGGTATTGCTGGTATTTTTAGAGCAACCTGATGCTGCACCAAGCGTTACCGTTGTACCTGCACATACGTTTTGGTTTGAACCTGCATTTGCCGTTGGCGCTGCAAGTACTGTAATGCTTACACTTGTTGTTTCAGCACAGGTACCATTGGTTGCTATTAAGAAATATTGCGTAGTGGCAGATGGTTTTACTTTTACACTTGCACCGGTTCCTACCAGGTCATCACTGTTATAGTCAGGCGTACCGTTTGGCTCGTCATTAATGTACCATGTGTAAGAATCTCCTGTTACAGCTGTAGTGCTCAGGGTAGCATAAGTTCCGCCACAGATAGTCTGGTTAGCGCCTGCAGTTTCTGTTGGCACTGCTTTCAGTGTTACTGTAGTTCCCAATGAAGTAGCAGTGGTGTTGCCGTTGGTAACGGTAACATAATAAGTACCTGCAGCAGTGGCAACATAACTGGATGAAGTAGCGCCTGTTATTTTTGTTGTTCCGTTATACCATTGGTATTTTGTTCCGCTTTGGCAACCTGATCCGCTGGTGCTAAGAGTTACAGAACCGCCTGGGCAGAAAGTAGTGGGCCCGTTTGGTGTTACCTTAGGCAGATTTGTCGGATTAACTGTGATCGTTACGGTGTTTGTAACAGAACATCCGTTGGCGTTCTTTTCAGTTAATGTATAAGTGGTAGTCACTGTTGGGTTCACTGTTGGGTTAGCCACAGCAGATGTAAAGCCTGACGGGCTGCTGGTCCATGCATAAATATCACCGCTTACTGCAGGGGCTCCAATCGTTGCCGAGCTACCTGAATTAATGGTCTGGTTGCTGCCTGCATTGTTACCCGGGGTAGGATATACTACAGCCGTTCCGGTTGCAGTGGCCGTACAGCCCATGTTTGATGTTACTGTTTCAGTTACATTAAAGGTACCTGTTGCACCATAAGTATAAGTAGTTGGTGTTCCTGAACCAACTCCGTTAGCCCAGCCAAAGGTCCATTCATTATCTGTTATGTTGCCACCTGATACGCTGCTTCCATCGGTAAATGTAAATGTATTGCCATTAACATTGTAACACTGTGGTGCAGAAACCGTGAATTTGGCAGTAGGCAGTGGGTTAACACTTACTGCAATGGTATTTGAACTTACAGATGAACCGATAGTGGATACCACATAGTATGAACCGGCAGCAGTTGCTGTGTAAGAAGATCCGGTTGCGCCGCTTATTTTGGTGCTTCCATTATACCATTGGTAATTGGTTTCTGATGCAGCGCAGGTAAGAACTGTAGAACCACCTGCACAGAAATTATTAGTACCAGTGATAACAGGAGTTGGAACGTCTTCTGCAGTGATGGCATAAGAATAAGATCCATTTCCATTTTTCAGGTCGCTATTGCTGATGGTCACCGTAGCTGGATATGCGCCTGCAGATGATGCTGTGAAATAAACCGTAAAAGTAGCAGTACCACCGTTGGCAGGAACGCTGAACGGATAAGAAAGTGCGCCTACAGAGTAGTTCGTGCCGTTGGTTCCGCCGGTAGTGATGCCACTAACAGTTAATGGTGCAGTACCATTATTAAAAATGGTATATGTTTCACTGGCTGCGCCGGTGTTTACACCAAAATCAGTGGCGTTTGAAGCAGAAGGCGTCCCTGATCCGTTTGCAATGTTGGTGTTATTGCCTTGCACGTTAATGGCAGGAAGAATGTACTCTGCTGCTATTGCAAAGGTATAAGGCTTATTGTTCGGATCATTGTTTACCAAAGTTACCGTAGCGTTATAAGTTCCTGCTGCAGCAGCATTGAAATCTACCGTAAAGTTGGCAGAACTGTTTGCAGCGATGGTATAAGAACCTGCAGATGCGGCATCTAATGTAAAATTGCTGCTGCTGAACCCGATTGATGATACTACAAGTGGTGCATTGCCATTGTTGTATATGGTATATGTTTCCGTTTCGCTACCGGTAGTGGTCGGGCCAAAATCAGTATTGTTTGATGTAGAAGCAGATGTTGATTTATTTGCAATATCATCATTGCTAAGGTCCTGAACGTCCATGGCAGGCAGGATATAATTTGCAGTGATGGCATAATTATAAGAACCTTCATCAGGATCATTGCTGGTTACAACCACGTAGGTGCTGTAAGGGCCGGCTGTGGATGCGGTGAAGTTCACATTAAATGTGGCGGAACCGTTTGCAGCAATAGTATAAGCGCCTGCAGACGATGCACTCAATTTAAAGTTTGAAGCATTACCTCCACTGAATGAAATACCTGATACATAAAGAGGTGAAGTGCCTGTATTGTATATGGTATATTGCTCAGTGGCCGTACCTGTGGTGGTGCTTCCGAAATCAGTATTGTTATTAGGAGAAACCGTTGTTGAACCGTCAGGTATGTCATTGCTGGTACTTATAGCATTGAGGCCCTGAATGTCAATATTCGGGAAATCAACGGTCACCGTTACCGTACTTGGTGTTCCAACACAACCTGCCGCTGATGTTTCAGTTACCGTATAGGTGGTTGTTGAAGCCGGGCTTACCGATGGGGTTGCAAGCGTAGATGAGAATCCATCTGAACCTGTCCATGTATAAGTATTGCCACTTGGGTCACCGGTGCTTAAGGTTGAAGGATTGCCCAATACGATCGTAGCTGGAGTAGCCGTTGCATTTGGCGCTGGTAATGGGTTTATTGTCATGGTAGTAGAGCCCGAAGGATTGCTTGAGCAACCTGCGCCACTTGTTTCTTTTAAGGAAACCAGGGTGTAGGTTGTAGTTGCAGTACCGGAAGGTATAATGTTTACACCACCCGGATGTGTGCCTGTAATGGTTTGGTCGCTATTACCATCATAATAAACCAGGCTCCAGGAGGCATTACCTGTGTTTTCAACATCTATGCCAATTGCCGGCACAGGTTGGCCTGCACAAACTGATGTACCACCTGAAATAGTTGCCGTAGGCAGAGGGTTCACAGTAACGAGTGTGCCGGTTGAATAACCACTGATAACAGGATTGCCTCCATAAGCATTTACAAAATAGTATCCTGAAGCATTGGCGGTATATGATATAGATGTAGCGCCGCTGATTGCAGTTGCCAGGGCCAGATTGCTGCTGGAACCAAAATACCATTGGTAGTTGGCATTTGCATTGGCACCATAATTAGTTGCATCAAGTATTACAGAACCACCCTGACATAAACTGGTAGTAGTTTCAGGGGTTATAACTGGCAATGCTACAACACCGATCTGTACACTATTCGAAGCGCTGCAGCCTGCAGGCGTTTTTTCTGTTAAAGTATAGGTAGTTTGGGTAGTTGGCGTAACAGTAATCTCTGAACTGGTGGAAATTACTGAACTTCCATCGCTCCAGGAATAAGTATCGCTGCCCACTGCAGTTGTGCCGATAGTTACAGATGTGCCTGCAAATACGCCATGGCTATTGCCTGCATAAGCAGCAGGTATAGGATTCACGGTAATTGTAGCGCCGCCTGAAACTGAAGTCGGGCAACCGGATGATACTGTCAATGAAACAGGTACAAATACCTGGGTAGTGGTGATGTTATTGTATGAACCAACGCCCACACCGTTGCCGGAGCCTGTCTGGGTTTGTTGTACACCGTTTTGGGTATAATGGAATGTATAGGATACACCTTGTCCTGCTAAGATAGTCATGCTTATAACACCGGTGCCACTGCCACATAAAGAACCACCGCCGCCAATGACTGCGGTAGCATTAGGGTTGATTACAAAATTGATGCTATTTGAAAACGCATTCCTGTTTCCGTTTGTCGTAGAGGCAGAATAGTTGCCGGCTACTGTAGCGGTATAAGTAGAGCCTGTAGCGCCGCTGATAGGGCTGCCATTGAGGTACCATTGAACATTCGGGCCATCGGTGCTTGCCGTCAATACGCTGCTGCCACCTACGCACACAGAAGAATTGCCGCTTATGGATATGGTAAGTGGGTTTACTGTCACTGTGACCGTAGTAGTGGCAGAGCAGCTTGCTGGAGTTGTTTCAGTTACCGTGTAAGTAAAGGTTGATACAGCGGTACTCATTGATACCGGCTGCGCCGTAGGGTTGCTCGAATTGGGATTGAAAATATTCGAGCCGCTCCATGAGTACATATCGCTGGTATTGTTTGATGCACTGCCAAGGTTCACATTGCTTCCCACCACAATAGTGGCATTGTTTACAATCGTTACAGGAAGCGGGTTTACTGTTACAGAACCTGTTACAGTGGCTGAAGGACAACCCTGGTCTGAGGTTACTGACAGGGTTACAGGGTAAGTACCTGCGCTGTTTGAGGTAAAACCTGGGTTTTGAGCGGTTGAGCTAAATTGACCATTGTTATATCCCCAAGACCATTTGGTAACGCTGCCAGAAGATACGGTGCTTGCATCTGTAAAGTTGAATGTATTGCCATTAGCCTTGTAGCACTGTGCGGCAGGATTGTTAAATGCTGCAACAGGAGTTGGGTTTACCGTTACCGTTACTGTATTGGAAGCAACAGATGCAATTCCATCAGTTGCCACTACATAGTAGTTGGCGTTATGGCTTAAAGAAGTTGGAGTGGCATAAGTTGAAGAATTGGCACCGCTTATAGGGCCTGCACTGCAATACCACTGATAAGTAGTGTTTGCATCACCATTGCTGGTAGCAGATAAAGTGGTGCTTGTACCTGAGCAAATAGTGGCAGTACCGGTAGTGGTAGCACTTAATATTTCTTCAGCCTGTATGGCATACGTATATGAAGAATTGTTTGGATCATTATTGTTGATCGTTACGGTAGCATCATAAGTACCTGATGTGGCTGCACTAAAGTTAACATTGAAAGTAGCAGTACCACCGTTTGCAGCTATGGTTGCAGGCAGGCTAATGCTTGTATTGTCAAAAGTAAAATTAGAAGCATTGGCACCGCTTATGCCTATAGATGAAACAGTAAGTTGTGATGTACCCTTATTTATAATAGTATAAGTTTCACTTTCAGTTCCAGTAGTAGTCGGGCCAAATTCAGTAACATTTGCATTTGCAGGCGTAGTTGAACCATTGGCAATGTTAGTGCTGTTACCTTGTACTTGAATATTAGGCGATACAACATTTACGGTAACCGTACTTGGTGTACCAGTACAATGGCTCGCAGAAGTTTCAGTCACTGTATAAGTAGTAGTCGAAGTAGGGCTTACAGAGATACTTGCACTGTTGGCATACGTGTTGCTGGTTCCATCAGACCACACATAGCTGTCACCACTGGTGGCTGCAGTACTAAGAGTAGATGAATTACCCAGAACGATCGTAGCTGGATTCGCTGATGCACTTGGGGCAGGAACCGGATTTACCGTTACTGTTGCAGAAGATGTCCCCATACAACCATTCCCATCCGTTACTGTTACGGAATAGGTTGTGTTGGAAGTGGGGCTAACTGTGAGCGTTTCATTTTTAGAATTGTCTGACCATACGTATGATGAATATGATCCTGCATCAAGGATAGTCGAATTCCCGGCACAAATGGTGGCGCTGCTGATTGATGGTGATGGAGGGGTATTTACTGTTACATTTTGAGAGGCAGATGCGGTACAACCGTTTCCATCCGTAACTGTAAGTGCATAGGTTCCTGAGGCGGTTACACCAAGTGTTGAATTGGTGGTTCCATTGCTCCAGAGATATGATCCTCCACCGTTTGCGGTCAGAGTGCCGCTACCACATATAGGTGAAGGAACGCTGATTGAAGCTGTGGGAGGAGTATTTACTGTTACACTTTTAGAAGTAGAAGCAGTACAACCGGTACCAGCTGTAACGGTTACCGCATAGGTTCCTGAAGTCGATACAACAAGTGTTGAATTAGTGCTTCCATCATTCCAGAGATATTGTGCACCGCCGCTTGCAGTCAGGGTACCACTTCCGCAAATAAGTGAAGGTACACTGATTGAAGCTGTAGGAGGGGTATTTACAGTTACATTAGAAGATGCAGTCGCTTTACAACCGCCAGCTGTAACTGTTACCGCATAAGTTCCTGAAGCAGATACTGGGAGCGTTGCATTGGTAGTTCCATTGTTCCAAAGATACGTTCCACCACCGCTTGCTGTCAGGGTACCGCTTCCACACAAAGGTGAAGGTACATTGATCGAAGCTGCGGGAGAAGCGTTTACTGTTACAGTCACTGAATTTGATTTAGAACAACCCGTTGTAGGATTGGTTTCAGTTACGGTATATGTAGTTGTTGAAGTCGGGCTTGCAGTTGGCTTGGACACCGTTGAATTGCTCAATCCCGTTGATGGGCTCCATGAATACACATCCGAACCTACTGCGGTCGCACCAACCGTCGTGGAACTTCCACTACATATTGTAGAGGGACTACCAACAGCCGCAGCGGGAAGTGCGTTTACGGTTATTTTTACTCCGGCTGAAGTTGTTGCGGTAGCGCTCTGGTTATTATTAATAATCGTTACATAATAAGTGTTAGTTGCAGTTATGCCAGTTATGTTTAATGTTGGTGAAGTAGCTCCGCTAATATTGACCTGGGTAACGGCTCCTTTGGACCATTGATATGTCGCGTTTGGAGCATTTGTAGCAGCTGTCACAAGCGTAACATTACTACCTGAGCAAACTGTGGCTGGTGGTGTACTGATACTGCTTGTTATGGCAATTGCTGTAATTGTATCTGAATGAGAATTTGAGCAACTCGTAGCAGGATTTGTTTCGGTTACAGTATATATAGACATACCAGCGGCAGTAGGGATGGAAGTAGGATTTGAAATCGTAGTGCTGCTAAGGTATGTTGAAGGTGCCCATGCATATATATCTGTACCAACGGCCGTTGTACCAAGTTGAACAGAGGTACCAACAACAACAGTTGCATTGGGGCCTGCAACCGCTGCAGGAATAGGATTTACGCTTATGGTTACGCTATGTGTAGTGCTGCAACCAGCAAGATTGGCTTCGGTAAGAGTATAGACATTGGTAGCAGCTGTAGGAGAAACAGTTGGGTTAGACATTGTGGAAGTATAGCCAACAGGGCTGCTTGTCCATGAATAAGTATCCCCAAAAACGGATGCTGCGCCAATTGTTGCAGATTGACCAGCACAAATTACCTGGTTGTTCCCAACATTAGCGATAGGATAAGCCAGTATCTGGAAAGACAGGGCAGTAGGGGCGCCAATAACAGTGCCGGTAAAACCAACAGCATCACTTGCTTCTATGCGGAGTTTAAAATTGCCTCCCGTTACGCCTGCAGGCAGTGTCACAGATATGGTGTTACTACCTGTAGCATTAACAGCAGCTATACCAGGAGAATAAGATCCACTGAAATTACCATTAGCATCTGACAGATCTACAGAAAATACGTTGTCAGAATTATAAGAACCGGTGGCAAAAATAGGCACTGATATTGTTGCACCAACGCAAACCGCGCTCCCAGTAGTGGTTGTGGCTATGCTGTTTGTAAACTCAATCCCTGGAGTTGAGGTAGGAGCTGATGCTGAATATTGACGAACACGTATCCATGTAGCATCAAAATCAGAAAAACCGCTACCGCTGCTAAGTACACCAAATTCAACTTTTACGGCTGAAGTTATAGTCTGGTGATTGTCATTGCCCGTGTAGGCTCCACCTGGCCAGTAAGCATATTCTTGTCCACTTTGTGGCCATGCGATACCGTATGTTCCTGCTGGGAAACCAGAGGTAGTAGGAGTAGAATTTAATTGGCCATTACCGGAAAAGCCATAAGACGAAAATGAACCTGAACCAGAAGAGGCACCATTAAAATTGATATATGAGTTTGATGAATCATATAGGGCATAACCTGCTGCACCATTAACAATCGCCATACCTATGTCTCCACCGGTACCCTTATCATTTGAATTATTTGTTAGGTTTGATTCCAAAATTACTGCGCCTGTGAAGCTTTTTACAGAAACCATATCAGTAGATGATGCACCAATGGTACCTTTAATATTAAGGTCAGCTGGGTATCCCGTAGAAAACGATGGGACATTACTACCAGATGTAAAAGTATAAGGAGTACTGCTCGAATTATTGGTAGTCCATTTGTTTGGGTCGGCAATTGCATGGCCGGCTCCATTGATTGATGAAACTGTAAAGTCGTCAAACAGGTCAAATGTATTGTCGCCGCTTGAAACGGGACTG
This sequence comes from Bacteroidota bacterium, assembly GCA_013287095.1. The sequence goes on from JABDEJ010000002.1 coordinate 30,134, forward strand.
GTCATTGAAGAATTACCATAATACATGTTGATTGTTTGGGTGCCATTTGCCACAATGGTGTTAGTCTTAACCCAAATTACGCATTTTGATGTCCCAAATGTTGCTGGATCAATCCAATAAGGCAAATTAGTGCAATTCCCGTCTGCAAACCGAATATCGGTTCCATTAGGTTGCATGTGACCGATTGATACAAGATTGGCTGTGTTGCTTAAGTCTACCTCAACCTGGAATCCTGTAAAACCGCCGGAACTGCTGTTGCTCACCGTTACGGGAACGACATAGCTCCATGCAGAGTTGCATTGCGCTTTAGCTGCAAAGCTTCCCAACAATAGGAAGGCGATGGCTAAGAATCTGGTAAAAATTTTCGTTTTCATAATAATAAAGGTTTTTAACTTTTAGATTGTTTGTTTTAAATTATTCTTTAGTGTAGCTGTTTGTGTGCGTGTTATAAAAGAAGAAGGGGCGTTCACGGCATATAATAGCTGTGCGCCCTTGTAAGAAAAGCCTGATTGACCAAATACTTGAATCCCCAAAACATTACAAATGTAAGATTTTTGGGTGTTATGAAAAGAAATAAATTGTGAAACAGCCTCGATTCTTAACATTTCGTTAATAATAGAGGTCATAAAAGAAGAAAAGAAAGAAACCAAACCCCTCAGATAAGATGTAAGGTTCATCTCATTTTTGAAAGTTTCAGAAAAGCTGTCTATCGGTTTCATCAATTCTCGGTTTTAAATTACGGCTCAAACTTAGCGCGCTTCTTATTACCGCAATTTTTAATGTGATGAAACCGATAGAAAAAATGACGAACGTCAGAATCCGGTTGATGAACGGTTTTGGTGAGGGACGAAATGACATGCCATACCTCCCGACGGGTCAGACCATGAGGCAGACCTTTATGGGGCAAAAGGTTTAAAAATAGATATTAAGACAGGTTATTTGTAAATGACTTTCTCAGTCAGAGGCACAGCCCTTTTGCCTTCTTTCGCAGGTTCATCCGTATAACCGAAGTAAATAAAACCAAGTACATGGTCTTCCTCAGCGAGGTTGAAATATTCCTTCATGGGGTCTTTGTGAGCCATTCCTCCGGTGTTCCACATGGCAGAAATTCCGAGGGCTGCGGCACCCAATAAGACGTTCTCAATGGAGGCAGAAGCAGAGGCTATTTCCTCAATGAGCGGGATCTTTGGGTTGGATCCACGCTTCATAACAGCCACCACAAGATGAGAGGCCAGGCCCCCTTTATGGAGTATGTTTTCGTAGGTAGCAGGGTTATAAGTCTCTTCCGGGCTATGGGCTTTGTACATTTCTGCATGGGTCCGGCAGAAATCTTTCAGGGGTTGGCCGGTGTAAACAAAAAAGCGCCAGGGTTCCGTCCTTCCATGGGTGGGTGCCCAGTCGGCCAGAGCGGTTAGTTGTTCAAAGATGTCGGCAGGAATTTGTTTGCCGTTCATGGCTTCAGGCTTTAGGGTGCGCCTGTTTTCTATAATGGATTTCAGGATTTCGAAGTTGTCGTTATTTGCAGTCATGCGGCAAAGGTAGGGCTGTAATGACTGAAATTTGACGAAATTTGCCAAATTATTAAAAGGACCATGAATCAAAACTATAACACCATAGACGAACTCGACCTCAGCAAGCTAAAAGCCCCCACCGGACTTGAAATGCATTGTAAAGGCTGGCAACAAGAGGCGGCTTACAGGATGCTGCTCAACAACCTCGACAAGGAAGTTGCTGAAAAGCCCGAAGAACTCATTGTTTATGGTGGCAATGGTAAAGCCGCACGGAATAAAGAAGCCCTGTTCCTGATCCTCCAGGCTCTCAAAGACCTCGAAAATGATGAAACGTTGCTGATTCAATCCGGCAAGGCGGTCGGTATTCTTCCAACCCACAAGGATGCCCCCAGGGTTATCATTTCCAATTCGATGCTGGTACCTCATTGGGCCACTTTTGACATCTTCAGGGAATTGGAAGCCAAAGGCCTCACCATGTATGGCCAGATGACCGCCGGAAGCTGGATCTACATCGGTAGCCAGGGAATTGTGCAAGGAACATACGAAACCTTCGGCGCTGCAGCGAGGAAGGACTTTGGAGGGACACTGAAGGGAACCTTGTCCGTTTCAGCAGGGCTGGGTGGCATGGGTGGTGCTCAACCACTCGCCATTACCATGAATGAGGGTGTAGCCCTTATTGCAGAAGTGGAAGACTGGCGCATCAAAAAGAGAATAGAAACCCGGTATTGCGATATTGAGATCAGTAATATTGATGAGGCTATTGAAAGAGCCCTATTAGCCAAAGCAAATGGCGAAGCGCTCTCCATTGGGGTAAAATGCAACATTATTGACCTTTTGGAAAGGATGCTGGTCCGAAATGTTACCCCGGACCTGCTGACTGACCAAACCTCCGCCCACGACCCGCTGAACGGCTACCTGCCTCAGGGCCTAAGCGTAGAAGAAGGCAAAAAGCTCAGAGCCGAAAATCCTGACAAATATATCGAACTCGCCTACCAGAGCATGGCCAAGCATGTCCGCCTGATGTTGGAGCTCCAGAAGCGAGGCGCAATTACTTTCGACTATGGAAATAACCTGAGAGGTAGAGCCAAAGAAGCCGGGGTAGAAAATGCCTTTGACTTTCCGGGATTTGTGCCCGCCTATGTAAGGCCATTGTTCTGTGAAGGCAAAGGACCCTTCCGATGGGCGGCCCTTTCCGGTGACCCGAATGATATAAAGGTGACCGATGATACCATCCTCAAACTCTTCCCGGAGAACAAAGGCCTGGCACGATGGATTAAAATGGCCCAGGAGCGGATCGCTTTCCAGGGATTGCCTGCCCGTATCTGCTGGCTCGGGCAGGGGGAGCGTGAAATAGCCGGAGTGGCATTCAACAACCTTGTCAAAGAAGGCAAGGTAAAAGCCCCAATCGTTATCGGGCGAGACCACCTCGATACCGGCTCCGTAGCATCACCCAACCGGGAAACCGAAGCCATGATGGATGGATCTGATGCCATTGCAGACTGGCCGATCCTCAATGCGCTATTGAGTACATCCGGAGGTGCTACCTGGGTAAGCGTTCACCATGGAGGCGGAGTAGGGATCGGGTATTCTATCCACGCAGGACTGGTAATTGTCGCCGATGGAACCCCCGAAGCCGAAATAAGATTGAAAAGAGTTCTTCATAATGACCCTGCTATTGGTGTCATCCGACATGCTGATGCGGGATATGATATTGCCAAAGACACCGCGAGGAAAAACAGGCTGGACTTGAGGGAAAGACTGGGGGAATGATCAATGATCAGTTAACAATGACCAATTATCAATTATCAATGATCAATGATCCATTGTGTGTCACCCAATTAACACATCATCACATTGGCACATCATCAAATTTCTTCAGGAATTTACAGTTTATTTGCTTTCGTTGAGTGGATTAGGTGTCATATCCGGGTTGACACTTGTACCAAAAGGTAAACCCTTTGAAATTTGCGTATCGCTATCGTTTTGATCCACAGTGTTTAAAGACAACGCACCACTTTTGTCATTCCGACCCAAGGAGGAATCTAATTCTTCATTCAGATCGAGAAGCGCTTCGAGTTGGGCGCGCTGGTCTGGCAGCAGTCCGTTCAGTTTTTCTTCAGTAATGAATAGGCCGTTGATCCTGAAGAAATTATTTTGTTGGTTGAGGTATGGCTGTGTCCGCCTTTCGGCCCTCGATACCGTTTCTATAAAAACCTTCGCGGCACGGATATCCCCCAGCAAGGCCATCGACAGCATTTTTTCCGTCACTTTCATCTTCATCAGGCGCATGGTTTCCGCTTGTTCTATATAGCTGGGATGCGCGCGATATGCCTTCAGGTGTTTATTAATCGTTTGCCTGCTATAACCCGTTTTGGCTGCCAAAACCGCCTGGGTAGGCATGGCAGCATTTTCTTGCAGATAGCCCGCAATGGCAGTGCATACATTGGCATGGTGGTGTTCCCAGGTATCCAGTTTTGCATCCGCATCTGGTGCCAGCATTGCGAGCCGGGACGACAATAATTTTCGTTCCCGTGGCTGACAATGTACCAGCCTCGCGCGGAGAAACCTGCGCACCTTAGCCTTTTGGTACTCATTGAGATGGGAAATGATCGCCGGTGAAAAGTCATCCTGCATTACCAGTTCATGCATGGTGACAGGAGTGAGACGCAGCGGATGTTTTTTGGGAAATGTTTTCATGGGATAAAGTGTGATTTGTGATTTGAATCCGAAGGCTTAAGATAGTAAATTGGTAATTGGTAATTCCTGCCCGAACCGAAACGGCAAGCTCGGGCGGGGATCATTGATAATTGGTCATTGATCATTTCTTTCCTGACGCCTGTCCCCTGACTCCTGACGCCTGTTTAATATACATATATAGCGAGACCCCAAAGTGGGTGGGTGTTATTTAAAAATATTTTTTAACTTATATTTATTCAATGAGTTATAAAGGAATATTTTTTCGGATTTGTCGTCAATTTTTTGCCCTGACCCTAAAGGGAACCTCTGATAGTTCTATTGTGAATTTCTTTCGGGTGACCTAAACGATAAAAACCATCAGAGAAAATTTATCGATAGTTCCCTTTTAGGGTCAGGGCTATGGCTGCGATAACAAAAACATCAAATTCTTCTCGCACTCCGCTCTTTCAAAACAATTACCGCTCTCCATACGTCTTACATAGATCCGGGAGATTTCCATCTCTGGCGCACTCTATGTTGCAGCCCTGTTTCGAGTAGTTTTCTGTCTTTCTATCGTCTTTTACATCAATTCGTTAACGATTTCTATTTCTTTATATTCGACTAAAAACAAAACATGAAAAATTTATTAAAAACACTTTTCGTAGTTGCAGCGGCCATTAGCATCACAGCAACCAATGCACAAACCGAAAGGACCAAAGAAGTAAAGGACACCAAAACCAAAAAAGGGGTTACCACCACCAAAAAAACGGTGACGGAATCCACCAATGGCAAGAGGACCAAAAAAACGGTTACAAAATCAACTGAAATTCAACCGAAATAGTTTTTTGATTGTATCACAATCAGCAGCTTTATCAAACCCCGATGGAAACGTTGGGGTTTGCTTTTTATATAGGTGGGTTATCGTCATCCTATGTTTACAAAAGACTTTGCAAACATAGATGACGAGCTTTGCTGGTCATTTGTTTCCCGCACTCCGCTCTTTCGCTCTCATTCTTGACATTCCCCGCCCTTGTTGGTGTTGCCCTGGCTATCCTTAGCCTCCAGGCTAAGGATGCACAAGCCTGCAGCCTCCGGCTGCCAAATTCCCTTCGCCCCTATTGCTGTTGTCACCTACAAGTTTGTCTTTCACAAAATTCTTCCTAAATTGCCATCGTGAAAAAACCAGTTCACGTCACGCACTTTTACCCCGAAGAGCCTGAAGCTGTGTTTGATGCCTGCCTCGACCCTCAAAAGATCAGGGAATGGTTTATGACTAACAAAGACAGCAAAGTGATCTCTGTGGATATGAACCCCGTAACCGGGGGAACATTTTCTATTATTGAATTGACCCCCGACAAAAGAAAAGTGGAACATACCGGTAAGTACCTGTATGTGAGCCGGCCCAACTGGATCGTTTTTACCCTCGAAGTTCCCGAATATTTTGAGGGGCCGTCCGAAGTAAGCATCAATGTGCGCAAAGAAAAAGATGGCAGCCTGCTTGTCTATCACCAGTCTGGTGTTGAAAGCGATATCGGAACCCACTGGAAAAGGAAAATGACCCAGTTGGAAAAAGTGCTGGGGGTTTAATGGCGTAGCATACGAACAGCGGGTAGGGCTGTTAAATTAAAATGTATTTCCGTTGAAAAATATGCGAACGAGATCGTAGCAAAATGGGTTGATTATTTTGTTTATCATAAAAAGCTGAAACCCGAAAAGATAACAAAGAAAATATCATGAAAATAAGCAACTTAATAAAAGATGACGGTAAATGCTTACAGGTTACCAAAGTCTCGTATGCTGAGGGTTATAAAATTGGTGTTGTCTTTAGTGATGGGAAGAACACAATAGTAGATTTTGATGCGTTCCTTAGCGCCTCAAGACACCCTGAAATCCGCAAATACCTTGATCCGGAATTATTCAGGGAATTTAAGATACAAGATGGAAACCTGGTTTGGAATGATTATGATTTGATATTCCCTATCGAAGACCTATATACTAATGATATCCTGCATATGATAAAAGAGACTGTGGCGTAAGCTAAAGCATGTAGTGTCTGACATTGTGATATGAGAATAAAAATCCTGAAATCCGCTTTTATATTTTTGGGTTTATGCCCTGTGCTGGCATTCGGGCATTTCATGATATTTCCGGGTGAAACCAGGTGCATGTTTATAGAATGGTCGAAATACCAGAAAGACAGTGACCTGTATGTGGAACCGGGCACCGGGGCAGCGAAACTCATGCAGGTGAAGCAATTGATCCACAGCTCAAAAGGTAGGGTCAGGGCATTCTGGGGATCGCTTGATGGCAGGCCTCAATTCATCTTTTGTAATAGTTCCAAAGAGTTTGAAAAATACGCCGGGCCGGGCGCCGGACCTGCCTGTAGTTTTATGAAACTCAGGGGATATATTGTGATCAGCAATGATGGCCTGCAGACCGATATCATATCTCATGAACTTTCTCATATAGAGTTGTATAGCAGGATCGGGTTTTGGAAGAATGTGTTTTTGATACCCGCCTGGTTTCATGAAGGATTGGCGATGCAGGTGGACAACAGGCCGGATTTCTCGACGGACTCTCTACGCAAATACAGCGTGGGTTTTACGCACCTGCCTGATCTTCAAAAGCTACGAACTACCAGTGAATTCAATACCGGGACGCCTGATGAAGTGATTTTAAACTATGCTGCCGCAAAATATACCGTAGCCCAGTGGAATAGTCCCGGTAAATTGAACAGGTTTATCACATTGATCCACAAAGGAAAAGGTTTTGATGAAGCCTGGAGTGGGAAGTAGGGGTTTTGGTTTATGATATCACTTCACTTTCAAGGTAAAGTATATCAGGATCAAAATCTATATATCCTTTTTCGTCAAGGCAAACTGTTCCGTTGCAAAGATATGGCTTAATTAATGGCCATGTATTTGTTAGTCCATTGTAAACCTGATATTTAAGGTAAGGTTTTACATTAAATAATTTCAATTCGCCCGTACTAAAAAGTAGTTCAAGTTTAAAATCGGGAATAAGGTTAACCTTTATGACTTTGGGAGACATTGCATTATTATTTAAGAGGGATGATTATTCTTATGCAGGATTTTCATAATCCTTTCCTCTGGAACTAAATCATCATTTTCCGACTCCAACATCGCTTTCAATAATCCATAATCCAATTTATCTTCTTCAGAGACAATGGTTACCGGTATATGCAATTTCTTTAACAGCTTTACCAGAAACTTTTCGTCTGATTCGCTGGCCGGATTGATCAATAAACTACTCATAATACAAAAATAAGAAAAGTCTTTGTACAAATATACATTTTCTGATTACAAATAGTTGCAGTCTTACAGGCTACCGACGGGGTAATTTATAGAAGGTCAATAGACCTTTACCTATTCTTCACTTCCAAGTCTCCCCTTCGGGGAGACTTGAAATAATGGGGGAGTAAAAGCTAGCTAATTATTGACCAACCACTCCTCTGGGATAAGTTTAAGTCCATTTCTCCATTCTTCAGTAATTGAGTTTGTAAAGTCTGGGAATGTCAATTTTGCATGATCAGTAATTATTACTTGAAAGTCAGGAGAAAGCTCTTTTGTAGCCTTAAAAATAAATTCGTACATTTGTTTAACAGCAGTTTCATCAGAGCTTACTGATATATTTCCTGTTTGATTGCTATCCTTTTCGGGAGGGAAATATATTTGTGAAGGTTGGTCAATAATTAGAAATCTTGGAACCGGTCTATTCGCTTTCACAAAATGCTTATGCAATGCGAAATGAATAAGCAAATGATAGGCAACCCAATTAGCTCCACTTCCCATATGATTCAGTGATATTGATTTCGTTGGAGTGTCTGCAAATATTGTAAGTTTCTTAATATCAAACCGAATTGGGGAATCTTGATGTTCTAAATCTAAGTCTGAGGCCCAAATTGTCATTTGATTATTTATTTGATTTAAAACAGAATTTAAACGATTCTCTTTTTCTTCTAAATTTATTAGACCCTCTAAAGCATTGATTTCAACTTGCAAACGCTCAATTTTACCTTTTAACTGATTGTCTTCCTCAACTACATTAAAGCTTTCAAGAAAAAGGGATATTTTGCCAATTATCTTTCCCCTTCTTAAATTTAAATCCTTCATTTTTAATGCCTGGTCTTGTTCTAAGTAGATCGCTTTGATGCCATTTTGTTTAATTTCGAGTTGTCTTTTTAAGTTCTCTTGATTTAATGTAAGTCTCTCTACATACTGCCCTAATTTAGGCTTTTCTGCAATGGTTGTGGTTAGGTTTTCCGAGAGGGTTGCTAATGATTTATTAATTGCAGAAATGGAAGGGATTTCTGTTTGAATTGTCTGACTACATAGCGGGCAATTATGAAGCTCTGCTTCAGTGTCGCCAAACAAGCTTATGGATTCTAATCTAACCTTTTGTTGTGTCACTTCATTAGAATAATCTGAAGTTTGACTAATAAAGGCCCTAACAGCATTTACATCATCGTTCAATCTGCTTAATTCTTTGGATAATTCGTTTTTTTCTTCTAAAAGTATCTTTAAGTTTTCATTTTCTCCTTGTGAAACTTCATTAGAGTCCTGTTCCCAAAATAAAACCGTCTTTAGAGCTTCAATTGCCTGGCTTTCATCGCTTATGATTCTATTGGCAGCAAGTAAATTTAATTGTTTTGCTTCGTCAACCAATTCAAATATCTTTTTACTGCCATCCAGTTTTAATTGTTCATATTCACGTAATTCTTTTTGATTTTTTGCCAGCTCCCTTTTTTTGGCTGTTATTTCCTGTTCGATGCGAAGCGTGTCTTCACGCAGTACACCTAAGAAATATGGGAGAGTATCTTTTATTGCTAGCGCATCAAAATTATCGGATTGATTGTAAAATAAATAGTTTCTTTGAGCGATTAAGTCCTGTGGTTGAAATGAATAAAAGCGGCTATGCTTAAAATTTACAGTCAAAGCATCCCTAGTTCCGGATTCTGGTCGGTTTGTAAATTCTGAAATGAAAAGTTTTTTAGTAAAAAAAATCTTTGAGAGTTACAATATCAGAGTTGTTTTGTAGCTTAGAAAACTCCGGTATTTCAACAACATCTGAATTTGATAAGTAAATATATTGAGTGGTATTTTGGTTAAGCCTATTCGGATTTTGCCTCGCAATAAAAACTTGCTCTGTTGGTAATTGCAATAAAATACCAAACCATTCTACAGTATCTCTTATTATTCCTTCTGAAATCCGACAATCATTACTTCCTAAACAGTAGTTGATTATATCTATGAGTGCAGTTTTACCAGTCTTTGACTCCCCAGTAATAATATTTACCTGTCCAAGTTCAAAAGTTAAAATTCGCTTTTGACTTTTATCGTTGTAGAAAATCAAGTTTTTTATTTGCATTTTGACTGTATTTAAGGTTTAATTCCCAAGATAGAATATATGGTTAGTGGATTCCCTGATTTTGAGAGGATCTTGCCCAATATAGTGGACTTTTTGATACAACTATTTACCTCTGGATCTTGTAAACTTAATCTTAGTCTCCTTGGTTTTATTGCCAATTCTCCTTTTTCATCAATGCTAATTGAATCATGGGCAATACCGAACATAATTGTTTCTTTTGTAAAGGGCAAGAAGCCGGAAATTTGCGCACCCAATCCAATTTTTAGTTCTTCATTTGCATTTATCCACTTATGAATTGTGTTTGATTTTGTTCTAGGTAAACTCTCTCTAATTTTACTATTTAGGATCAGAGGTAAAATAAGAA
>JABDEJ010000003.1 GCA_013287095.1 Bacteroidota bacterium
GACGATCCAGAGGATGAAATGGAGGATTAACAAAATGGTATAGGTGCGTGTTTTAATATTACTTAATATTGCATTTTTAGAATGACTAAATAAACCATTATCGTAATGAAAAAGATACTTTTACTTTCGGCCCTTGTTTTTACATTCTTCAGAGTTTCAGCACAATGCACAGTTGATAGCTCCGCATTCCCGAAGGGGACCAGTTTTGGTATTTCCCCGGATAGCCTCACTGCTGCAGCAAACTATGTGTATTCTCAAACAGTGCAGTTTAAATTCCCAAAAGACTCTACCTACAGTGGGATTCCTGTTGTAATTGATTCTGTCAAAATAGATTCCGTAAGTAATTTCCCAAAAACATTTTCTTACCAGTGTATGAGCAAAACCTGCACATATAAGGGTGGCAGTTATGGCTGTGCTGTTGTAAACGGCAGTCCTGTAAACAGCCAGGCTGGGGTCTATAAATTACATCTGCACTTTACTATTTATGTTCATTCTGCACTCATCTCATCTGAAATACCTGTTCCGGATAGTGGGATAGTCAAACTTACTATCGATAGCAATGACCATAACTCAAGCATTTTCAATGTGACAGTAAACAATAAATTTGTAGTAGGCCAAAACTACCCAAACCCGTTCAACCAAAATACTGAAATATCCTTTAATTCCCCTGATATGCAGTCTTCTTACATTATTGTAAGAAATGAACTTGGCCAACAGGTTTATACTCAAAAGATACAAGCTATTCAAGGCTATAATTCTTTCAGTTTTGAGCGAAACAACCTACCTGCCGGCATGTATTTCTATACAGTGCAACAAGGTACCAATTTCATTACCAGAAGCATGGTGATCAAAGACTAATGTCTTTTGAATTAACAATTTTAGGCTCAGGTTCTGCAACGCCAACCCCGGAAAGGTATCCGAGCGCTCAGTTTTTGGTTTTCGCGGATCATTATATCCTTATTGATTGCGGAGAAGGAACCCAGGTACAGATGATGCGCTATGGTGTAAAGTCATTCAGAATGGATATGGTGTTCATTTCTCACCTGCATCCTGACCACTTTCTTGGATTACCTGGACTTATCAGTTCCCTGAGCCTTAAAGGAAGGACCGAACCCCTTGATATTTATTGCCCAAAGGGATTACAGGAAATTTTAGATGTGCAGTTTTTATTCGGCGAGGTTCATTTGAGTTATGAACTGCGCTTTCATATTTTTAAAGATTCAAGCGAAAATATAGAATTTGAAGATAAAAATTTATCGGTTTTGAGCTTTGAATTGAGTCATCGCCTGGCTTGCCGGGGTTTTGTTTTCAAAGAAAAAAAAACACCCCGAAAGATCAAAAAAGAAAGAACTGACGCGTCAAAACTACCTCCGGAAGCATATTCAGTATTAAGAAACGGCAAGGATTATATTGACACTGAAGGGAAAACATGGCATTCAGAAGACTATACCATCCCAAATGATACGCCTTTTAGCTATGCCTATATAACGGATACATTATATATGCCACAGCTTGCAAACAGATTCGCGGATATTGAAATTAATACGCTTTATCATGAGGCGACATTTATGAACGACTTGAAAGAAAAGGCCATTAACACATTCCATTCCACTGCTGTAGAAGCGGCAGAATTTGCCAACATCAGTGGTGCTAATAGACTATTGATCGGCCATTTTTCTTCCCGCTATAAAGACCTGGAACCAATGCTTCAGGAAGCAAGGGATGTTTTTCCCAATACATTCCTCGCTGTGGACGGTGCAAGGTTTGAATAAACAGGAATTCCTAATTCGTAATTTTTTCTACATTTGTAAATAGTTAGAAAACAAATTTATACATGAAGAAGATATTTACAATATGCCTTTTGCTATCATTATGCTTCCAGGCTATTTCTAAACAGGTAAATGAATATTCTGCCAGGCTTGTTGGCAAAAATTTTCTTTCCGCAAAAGCAAATTTTTCAGCTCAGAATAAAACAGGGCTTTCGATGACACTTGCTTACCAGGCAACGTCACCCGGAGCAATGGCTGCTTCAAACTCAACTCCACAAACTCTTTATTATGTCTATAATACGGCCAATGGCTTTGTCATTGTTTCCGGTGATGATGCTGCTAACCCGATATTGGCTTATTCAAATGAAGGGAATTTCGACCCAAAAAAAATCTCCTCTTCTGTATCTTATTGGCTAAGCGGGTACCAAAAACAAATACAATATATCATTGATAACAATGTCCAGGCTACCAGTACCATAGCAGCGAAATGGGACGCATTGATCAATAATAAACAACAGCCGTCAGCACTTGCAACAAACACTGTATCGCCTTTGATGTCAACCACCTGGAACCAATCTCCATATTATAATGATGCATGTCCTTATGATAATGTAAAAGATTCTTTTGCAGTCACAGGATGTGTGGCCACCGCCATGGCGCAGGTATTAAAGTTCTGGAATTATCCTGCTACAGGCAGTGGGTTTTATTCATATAACGATCCTCATTTCGGTACCCAGTCTGCAAACTTTAGCAGTACCAACTACGCATGGGATTCCATGCCAAATTCTGTAAACAGTAAAAACCACGCCGTAGCAACTTTAATGTACCAATGCGGTGTAAGTGTAAACATGAATTATGGAGTGGATGAAAGTTCATCTTATGTAATTTCAGCGGCAAGCCCAATAACCAATTGCGCGGAATATGCTTTAAAAACATACTTCGGATACAGCAATTCTTTAAAAGGTCTTTTAAGATCAAACTATGGCGATACAATATGGATTGATAAACTTGAAGCCGAGCTTGATGCCGGCAGGCCGGTTATTTATTCTGGCTTTGGCACAGAAGGCGGACATTGTTTCGATTTTGATGGCTATGACGCTAATAATTATTTTCATGTAAACTGGGGTTGGGGAGGACTCGATAACGGATATTTTTCAATTGATGCCCTGAATCCAAGTGCGCTTGGAACAGGCGGCGGCGATGGCGGATTTAATAGTGGACAAGAGGCCATAATAGGAATCGAGCCATCAAATGGCGGCGGCAGCCATACCTCTACACCCACTGACAGTATATCGCTCTACGACCAGGTAACCCTTTCTGCCTCAACTATATATTACGGGCACTCATTCACGGCTTATGCCAATGTGCAAAATACAGGCACAGATACTTTTAAAGGAACTTATTGCGCAGCAATTTTTAATAATACCAATACTTTCTTTGATTTTATTGACAGTATACCCAACGTTGTATTGCCGCCAGGGTTTGTTTACAAAAGTGACATCTCTTTTACTTATGGAGGATCACTTACCATGCTGCCCGGCAAGTATAGCATTAGTATATTCTATCACGGCATTGGCAAAAGTTGGAAATTGGTTACCAACGCGGGTTCATATATAAATTATGCCCAGTTAAGCGTCATAAACCCAGGCACTCTTGAAATGTATTCAGCAATGAATGTAACCCCCGGAACAACATTGATTGCCGATCAATCTGTTTCAGTAAACCTTGATATCACAAATACAAGTTCAACAACATTTACAGGGGTTTACGACTTGTCATTATATAACCTTGATGGAACTCATGCGGCTACCATTCAAACACTTACAGGACAATCACTTCCATATAATGATCACTATTCCGGTGGACTCACATTTTCCACAACAAGTCTCAACGTCAGCCCCGGCACATATTTAATGGCCATGCAATTCGAAGCATCAGGCAGCAGTACTTCTTCCCTTACCGGGTCTACTAATTATCCAAATCCCATAAAAGTAATTGTACAGGCACCTCCTTTGAACCCAGATATTTATGAACCTGACAATACCTTTTCTACAGCTTATTCTTTACCGGTTACTTTCTCCAATAACGTGGCAGATGTGAATACAGCCGGCTCCAACTGCAACGTGGGTACTGATTATGATTATTATAAAATAGACCTGGCATCTGGCGCTTCTTACACTATTTCAGGAAGGATAGATGATGCAGAAGGGAGTGGCAATTCGAATACATACACTTTGAATGGTGAATTTTCATATTCAACTGATGGAGGCACAACCTGGTCTGGACCCTATGATGGTGTCTTGCCAAATAATATATCCCTTAGCAATGGCGGAACAGTCTATTTCCTGGTTTCCCCTGCTTTCAGCGGCCAAACCGGCACTTACCTGCTTGATATGAATGTAGTAAAGACTTTAAGTCCTGACGTTTATGAACCGGATAATACATTATCCACTGCCTACTCTTTGCCCGTAAGTTTTTCAGGCAGCCTTGCTGAAGTAAGTACCCCCGGGTCTAATATTAATGTAGGTACTGATGTAGACTATTATAAAATTGTCCTTGATCCTGCGGATGCCTATACCATTTCGCCCAGAATAGACGATGCACAGGGCAGTGGCAATGCAAACACTTATACCTTGAACGGACAATTTTCGTATTCACTAGATGGTGGCAATACCTGGTCGGGGCCCTATACGGGTACCACGCCGAGCAATATCAACCTCAACCATGGCACAACCGTATATTTTTATGTCACACCTACATCCAATACCCAAACAGGAACTTATCTTCTTGATATGACCATTTCGAAATCAATATCAGGAATTGAAGTTCCTTATGATGACTCAAAAATAAATGTATATCCAAATCCTGCAAGGGAAATTTTAAACGTTGATCTATCTGGCTATAACGGATCTGTAAATAAAATCAGTTTGTTTACGATCGAGGGCAAAGAATTATATTCAAACACTGAAATTCAATCATCGAAAATAAATGCAATCCCCGTCAATATGCTTAGCGAAGGCGCTTATGTACTTTCTTTGCAAACAAGCGAAGGAGTGATAAACAATAAAATAATGATTCAGAGGTAAGGGGTTCTTTTTGAAGATAATCCCTTTGCGTCTTAGCGCCTTTGCGAGACATTATTGCTGGCCAAGTCGCCAAGCCGCGAAGGGAAAATACAATGGGCAATCTTTTCCCTAACTTGCTCCCTGAATTTCTATGGAAAACAGTTTTCTCCATCTTGTTGTAAAAGACATTCTTAACAGATCAAATAGCAGACTAGACAACTATGCTGTCATTTTTCCGAACAAGAGACCTTTTCAATATTTCATCGAAGAACTCAGGAACCAAAAATACTCCGGTGAATTACCTTCTTTTTATTCCATCGAAACTTTTATGGATGAAGAAGCGGGGGCCAAAGCTGCCGACCCGATTGACTTGCTTCTGATCCTGTTTAAAATTTATCAGAATCACTCACCACAAGAAACTGATTTTGATGCCTTCTGGGGATGGGGCAACCTGATGCTCGATGATTTTGATGAAATTGACAGGTACATGGCCAATCCCAAAGCCTTGTTCAAAAACCTGACTGCTGTGAAGGACCTTGAGAAATATTTTCTTCAGGATGAGTCACTTCCTTTTGAAATGCTTCCTGACCTGATGCCTGAAGATGAGCAATATCTGAAAAAAAGATTCCTGGAAACATGGGAAACCTACGAGAAAACCTATTTCGATTTCAAAAAGGAATTGATAGCCAGAAAGCTGGCATACAGCGGCATGAACTATCGTTATGTAGCCGAAAATATGGCAACAGGTAACTTAAAAACAAAAGCTGACAAATACATTTTTATCGGGTTTAATGCGATCTCGAAATCTGAAGAACTAATCATACAGGCACTTATTGATGGGGATAAAGCGCTCATATACTGGGATACTGATAAATATTTTATTGATAATGAACGCGAAAAAAGCGGGCATTTTATCCGGAAATCGATGCGGAAGCTACACGGGTACAATGAACAATTTATTGGTGATCACATACTTACATGGGAAAAGAATATTCACATCATAGGTGCGCCCATGCAGGTAGGTCAGGCGAAAACGCTTGGTCTTGAACTCAAAAAGCATCTCGAAAATCATCATTCAGGTTCTACCGCCATTGTCCTTGCTGACGAAAAGTTATTGACCCCCGTTTTGTATTCACTTCCCCTGGCCAAAGAAGTAATAAACATAACATCTGGTTATCCGCTCAAATACAGCAGTATAGCTACCATATTCAGTAACCTTGCAGGTCTTATTAACAATTATCAATCGGAAACCCGATCATTTTATCACAAAGACGTCCTTGCCATTTTATCACATCCATTTCTTCGTTCACAAAATGACCCTGAAATTGCTGGTTTGAAGAATAAAATTCAAAAGGAACAAATCATTTATTTACCCTTGTGGGAAATCGAAAATACTGATTCATATCTGATAAAACGCTACTTTAGAGAAATTCTTAACACTGATCAGCTATCTGAATACTTCACAGATATTTTATCAGAAATTGAAAAATTTCCCCAAACTGGTCCCGATTTTGAAAGCCCGATCAGAACGATTATAGATGATTTATCCGGGCTTCTTAAGACCAATGATGTTGAGATCAGTAAAAAAACATACCTGCGCCTTTTTAAAGAGAAAGTAAATAAAGCTACTGAACCGGGATTATCATCAGACATCGAAGCCATTCAATTATGCGGAATGCTTGAGACCCGGTGCCTTGATTTTGATACTGTTTTTATGTTACCTGTAAATGAGGGCATTATCCCTGATACAAAGAGAAACCGTTCCTACATTCCTTATGATATCCGCAAAAACTTTGGACTGCCAACCCATGATGAGCAGGAAGGTTTGTATGCCTATAATTTTTACAGGTTATTGCAGCGCGCAAAAGATATTTACTTGATATACAATTCTGAAACAGGTTCAGGAAGCGAAGAGCATAGCAGGTATTTAAAGCAAATTGAGTATTATTTCCCAAAAGCAAACCCCAAAATCAGTGTTCACCGAAGGTACTATGGTCTGCCTTTAAAAAACCAACAGGCTAAACCGATTGGCATTCAAAAAGATTCCCGCTATTTTGAGGCAATGGATGCGAAAAACCAGACCGGCCTCTCTCCTACTTTTATCAGCTCTTATTCTATTTGCCAGCTCCAGTTTTACTATAAGAATATACTTAAAATTCCTGAAAAAGAGATAGTTGTAGAAGAACTCGAAGCAAAGCATTTCGGGACATTATTCCACGGCCTCATGGAAAAAACCTTTGAAGGATTGAAGGGGCAATTGGTTGATGAGAAAGTGCTGGCAGAAAGAAAATCTGTTCTGACAACTTTAATGAATGATGTCCTGAGCAAAGAACATGGCAGGCAAAAAGAAAATATCCTGAAAAAGAACAATATTGCCATTGAGACAGTGAAAATACTGGCAGAAAAAACCATAGATGCAGACATCCAATATGCCCCATTTTCACTCATTGATACGGAAGTATTGGCCGATTATAAAATGCCTTTTCAATACAATGGATTTGAAGAGATCAACCTGAAAGGCATTATTGATCGGATCGATGAAAAGGATGGAATTACACGGATTGTAGATTATAAAACGGGACATGTAAAATTAAAACAGTTCAATTATAATGAACCGGAAGAAGTCCTTCATAAAGACAATAAGGAAGCATTTCAAACGCTTTTTTATGGATTGTTATACCTGAAAAACAATCCAGGATCAAAGTTGAAGCCTTCTATCATGCCATTGAGGGACGTTGTTAATGGTTATTTAGATGTCAATGCCAAAGATGGATTATTCGATGAAAAAAGTGCCGGTTTTTTTGAGCAAAAGCTAAAATCAATAATCCGTAGTATCTTAGACCCCGAATTGCAGATCGTGCAAACGGAAGATTTGAATATTTGCCGTACGTGCAGTTATAAAAATATGTGCATGAGATAATTGAACTATTTTTGTTGACAAGTGTCATATCTATTCAATCATTTTTAACGAAATGCCTTCCTTAAGAAACATTCTTCCAGCTTTTTGCCTGCTCTTCGTATTTAGCCAACCCGTTTTAGCCTCCGGACCCGATGGTGGCATGTATCCCATAAATACGCTCCACCAGATACCTTTGAAAAAAGCCGGTTTGCGGATTACAGAAAACGACATATACAATCCGAATGGCACGGGTTTGCTGCAGGCTATTGTACAGATCGGCGGATGTACCGGTTCTTTTGTTTCAGGGCAGGGATTGATTATTACCAATCATCACTGTTCATTCAGTTCATTGGCTCCTTACAGCAGCACGGTCAACAATCTTTTTGAAAAAGGCTATCTGGCCAGGTCGAATAAAGACGAATTGCCCATGAAAGGGCTGAGTTGTAAGATCATGGAGGACCATTCTGACGTATCAGCGGAAGTATTAGCCGGAACGGATACGATTAATGACCCTTTGCGAAAAAAAACGGCCATTGAAAAAAACATGAGCAAAGTAAGCCAGCTCGCCCAGTTGAAGAACGACAAACTGGAAGTAGAGATATCAGAAATGCTTCCTGGTAAAAGCTATATCCTGTTCAGTTATAAAGTAATCAAGGATATACGCATCGTTTATATTCCGCCGCGCGATATTGGCGAATTTGGAGGCGAAACTGATAACTGGACCTGGCCAAGGCATACCGGAGATTTTTCTTTCATCAGGGCTTATGTAAATAAGAACGGTGATGGCGCAGGTTACGACACCTCCAATATCCCATATCAACCCAAAGAATATCTGAACATAAATGCCACGGGTGCCGACACCGGGGATTTCGTTTTTGTATTGGGTTATCCAGGTAGAACTTACAGGCAGGAGCCTGCAGAATTCCTGAAATACCAGCAGGATTATCAGTTGCCATTTATCAGCGAACTATATGAATGGCAGATAAATACCATGCTTGATCTTGGCAAGTCAGATTCGGCTTATAAGATCAGGCAAGACCCTAAAATAAAATCAATTGCTAACGTGATGAAAAATTACAAAGGCAAACTGGAAGGATTGAGAAAACTTGATTTATACAGAGAAAAAAAAGCGGATGATATCGCAATTGGCTCTAAAATTACGGATCCATCCATCCGGAAAAAATATTTTGAAACCCTCAAGGGCATTTATGATGTATATACATCTGCTGAAAAAGAATACTTGAAATATGCCTGGTACAACAGGCTTTTGATTGATGACTATTTTATAAAAATTGCGCATGTCGTTGACCTTTGTAAAACGGATTACATCCTAAATAAAAAACCTGATAACATCCTTATAAATAGCTCCGTAAAGCTTCTAAGGGACTATTACAAAAGTATGTATGTGAAGTTTGATACGGTGTATTTTTCCAAAATGCTGAGGGATGCCAATGGCTTTGATGCTGATAACAGACCCATGACTTATGGGGATGCGGCAAACGGACGCAAAGCCGATCCGGGATTAGCCCTAGCAGTTTCAAAATTATTAGACAGCAGCTATATATTCGACTTGTTGCAAAACAAAGCAAACAAACTTCCAAAGTTGAAAGACCCGTTTATAACTCTCGCCAAAAGTTATTATGCTGATGCCAAAAGACTTGATTCTACTGAAACTGTTTACAAAACACAAATAGATGCCCTTACCGCTACCTATATTGACTTAAAAATGCAGGCACTGCAGGAGCAGTTTATCCCCGATGCCAATCACACGCTGCGATTGACTTATGGATACGTAAAAGGATATAGTCCAAGGGATGGGGTGTACTGCCATGCCTTTACCACGGTGGCTGGCATGATAGAAAAAAATGGAGAGAACCCTGATTATAAGGTGGACGAAGAACTGATGAAAGTATTCAAACAAAACGTTGCGAATGAGCAGGCTAAGAATCATGATGTGCCGCTTTGCCTTTTGTATAATACCGATACAACCGGTGGTAATTCCGGCAGTCCGGTACTCAATAAATACGGGCAACTTATTGGATTGAACTTCGACCGCAACTATGAAGCTACCATCAATGACTATGCCTGGGACGATAAATACAGCCGTAGTATCGGGCTCGATATTCGCTTCGTGCTCTGGGACCTCAAAAACGTAGCCGGGGCTAAGAATATTCTTGACGAGATGTTTATTGACAATTAATGGGTAGGCCTTACCGCAGAGAACGCAAAGGCTTCGCAAAGAACGCAAAGGTTTTTCTCTGAGAACTCTTCGATCCCTCTACATACGCTATAGTTTGCTTTTTGTTCAGCACCTTAACCAAATAGAACCGGAGGTTTTTCTCTGCGTCCTCTGCGATACCTTTGTGTACTTTGCGGTTAAATTCTTATCTTTAACTTTGCCTGAAATTTCTTCCTTTTAAATATCAAATATGTCAAATCAACTTATAGAATGTGTCCCCAATTTCAGCGAAGGCAGGGACGAAAACATTATCAACGAAATAGCTGCCGAGATCAAAAACAACTCAGGCGTCAACCTCCTGAACGTTGATCCGGGGAAAGCCACCAACCGTACCGTGATCACCTTTGCAGGCAGCCCTGAAGATGTCATAGAAGCAGCATTCAAAGCCATTAAAAAAGCATCGGAACTCATTGATATGCGGACCCATAAAGGCGAGCATCCACGTATGGGCGCTACGGATGTTTGCCCTTTGATTCCATTGGCAAATATTACCCTCAAAGAAACAGCAGCATATTCCAAAAAACTGGCCAAAAGAGTAGCAGAAGAACTAAATATTCCTACTTATCTGTACGAAGCTGCCGCTGCAAGTGCAGAGCGCAGCAACCTGTCAGTGATACGGGAAGGCGAATATGAAGGCCTCGAGAAAAAACTCAAAGACCCGAATTGGAAACCTGACTTTGGGAATGCTGTTTTTAATCCCAAATCAGGCGCAACTGTCATCGGGGCCAGGGACTTTTTGATCGCTTATAATGTGAACCTGAATACCACTTCTACCCGGATCGCAAATGCCATTGCCTTTGATGTGCGGGAACAAGGCCGTGTGAAAAGAATAGGCCATCCTGTTCTGGGTGAATTGGTTCTTGATGAAAAAGGTGAACCGATCAGAATTCCGGGAACCCTGAAATCCGTGAAAGCCATTGGCTGGTATATTGAGGAATATGGTTTGGCTCAGATATCCATGAACCTGACCAATATGCATGTGACGCCTGTGCATATTGCTTTTGATGAAGTCTCAAAAAAGAGTGAAGAGCGGGGCGTGAGAGTGACGGGTTCGGAAATTGTAGGCATGGTGCCAAAATCAGTTTTGGTAGATGCCGGAAAATATTTCCTCAAAAAACAAAAACGTTCTATCGGCCTGCCTGAAGAAGAATTGATACGAATAGCTATTATTTCATTGGGATTGAATGACATAAGCGACTTCAATCCTCAGGAACGCATCATAGAATACATGCTCGAAAGTAGCAGTCACAACCCACTGAATAAATTAACGATACGTGCCTTCGCGCAGCTTACCGCATCTGATTCACCTGCACCGGGTGGTGGTTCCATTTCGGCGTATGTTGGCGCATTGGGCGTGAGCCTCGGAACAATGGTTGCCAACCTCTCTTCCACCAAACGCGGATGGGAAGACAAAACAGAATATTTCTCTGATATGGCTGAAAAAGGCCAGGCTCTCCAGGAACAACTGCTTGCCCTGGTAGATGAAGACACAGCCGCATTCAATACGGTGATGAATGCCTTTGCTTTGCCCAAATCCAACGATGCTGAAATAGCCATCCGTAAAAAGGCTATCGCCGATGCCAATATATATGCTTCAGAAGTACCATTAAAAGTAATGGGAATCGCCTTTAAAAGCTTTGAAATCATCAAACCCATGGTAGAAACCGGCAATCCCAATTCCACTTCTGATGGAGCTGTAGGAGCCTTATGTACCCGAACTGCCATGGAAGGCGCTTATCTCAATATCCGTACGAATGCATTGGGAATTAAAGATGAAGCGGTTAAATCTTCTATTCTTGAAAAGGCTGATAAACTGATGGAAAAAGGAAGAAAATTGGAGAAAGAGATTATGGAGATTGCGGAGGGGAAGATTGGGTAAGGGTTGCTATGTCAAACTAAATAAAGTAAAATTAACTATAAGGATACATTCTTTACCCAATTGAACGTTATTCAATTATGAAATACCTCATAACACTTTTATTGGTATCCTTATTATTTAGTATTTCAACATATGCCCAAGAAGAATCACCACAAATCGCTCCAACAAGGCCTCCTCATAAGAATGGCTTAAAATTGCAGTTTTGTTCAGATAGTAGTGGTCGATACCATGATGACAATTGTTTCGTACTTGCAGTCTCTAACGATTCTCTCAAGCAATTCGAGATCGTTAGCTATATATTTGCAATAGCCTGAAAAAACGGATCTAAATATCTGGAAGATGTAACTGGTTCCAAAATTACTTTTGCCTCAAGAGAAAAGATGGCCAAGATGGTTAATGGAGATAGAATAATTTTTGCTTATGTTATTATTCGTGACAAAAAGGGGGAAATGTATGAAATTGATGGTATAGATAAAGTTGGACAATAAATAACTCCGCTCTTCGGAATTTGCAATTCCGATGCCGTACAACCTATAAAATACCATCTCAATCGAACCAATTTCAAACCGTTATAGTTAATTTTGAAAAAACAAGACCATGAAAGCCATCAGAAAAATAGTTAGATCGAATCATAATACACTGAATATCAGTATTCCATCTGATTTTTGTCATAAAGACCTTGAATTGATCATTCTCCCTTATGAGAACGGACAGGCTAAAGCTAACAATGGAAGCCAGGTAGCCTATAAGGATTTTATACTCGGCCTACCAGTTATGAGCGATCAACAATTTGGAGAGTGGGAAACTGACAAAACAAATCTTTATTCATGGTTCAAGGGCTGATTCTTGTTGACACAACTGTCATTATTGATTATCTTAGAAGCAATAACCGCTTAAGTACTTTGTTTTACAAACTGGTTTTATCTGGCAATAATCTTTGTATTTCTTCTATCACAGAATTTGAGGTAAGACGTGGGATAACGATTATGAATGCAGATTTTACCGAAAAACTGCTCGAGCCATTTGAAATTTTGCCTTTCGATTCAGACTGCGCTAAAAAAGCCTCTGAAATATATATCAATCTTAAAACCAAAAGCAAAATAATTGATTTTCCTGATCTGACAATCGGGGCGACAGCATTAAGCCATAACATCCCTATGGCTACACATAACCTAAAACATTTTGATAGGATTGATGGATTGAGAATTTGGGAGTAAGATGCCCCCTCCCCCCATTCCCGCAAATTTCCCTAATTTTATCCCCTGAATTTAAAATCAAAACAACCTCATGAGACAAGACCTCATTATATCCGAATCTGTCGATATAAACGCCTCACCCGAAAGAGTATGGGAAGTACTCACAAATCCTGAAATCATCAAAGAATATTTATTTGGCACCAATACGGTTACAGATTGGAAGATCGGAAGCCCTATTTATTTCAGAGGTGAATATCAAGGCACAACCTATGAAGACAAAGGCATTATCCTTAAAAATGAGCCCCTAAAAACGATCAGTTATAGCTATTGGTCAGGCTTTTCAGGATTGGAAGATATTCCCGAAAACTATTCAGAATGTACCTATAAAATAGAATCCAAAGGTTCTAACCTCACCCAACTCACCTGGGCCCAAAAAGGTTTCGGCAGCGAAGAAGGATATAACCATTCCAAAAGCGGCATGGATGCTTTTATGGGGCAGATCAAAGGCATCGCTGAAAGGTAGAAATGATCAATGGGCTGGCGCAAGCAGCTATTGATCATTGATAATTGATCATTTCTTCCCGGCTGTGTCTATTGGGGCAACATCATTGAGACCGTGATAGTGATAGTCCACATCATCAAGAATCTGGATGGTATATTTTTTATTAAGCATAGCAAAATTGCCTCCGCCTCCTACCCTGTCCCAATGAACTCTGATGGTTTTAAAAAACTTCTGATTTGTCTTTTTAGTACCATCCCATGATTCTATTGCAGTAATGCCGCTATCGTCAATTGTAACAAGGGCTTCGAGGGGTTCAGATTTCAAAGAATCATTGTTCCAGATGTCCGCATGTAAATGATAAGGCGGCCCACTTGTACCAGGCATTTGTTTATTATCATCATCCATAGTACAGCTTAATGTAAATATTGACAAAGAGCAGAAAACAATTAGTCTTATACGCTTCGAAAGAAGGTCAGTCATGGTTTCATTTTTTATTCTTTTACTTTGTGGCTTTCTCTTTAGCCGGTTTTCTGTAATTGCCCGGGCACTCGTACGTGCCGTTATATTCTTCAAGAAACTGAACGGTATAACTTATCCCAAACATATTAAATATTCCATTTCCATTAACCTGGTCCCACCGGACTTTTACAGGCTTAAAAACATTCTTTTGTGTCTTCTGAAGTCCATCCCAGGATTCAATATCCGTAATAGAATCATTTTTTACCGTGATCTCCGCGTTAAGGGGTTTCGAATTTGAATTCATGGAATCTGTTCTCCAGATATATGCATGAAATTTATCTATGGGATAATGATAATTTGGCGGAAGTTTATTCTCATCACTTAGGTTGCATGCTCCCACCAATAAGCTAAGTCCACAAATTAATACTAGTTTTTTCAAGATGGTTCAATTAAATGTATTGCAAGTTAATACACATAAGGCTTTTAATGCGTTCAGGCAATACGAAATTTCGATTTTCCCTCACGATAATATACTATTCTCACTAATAATGCGTTCCAAAAAATATGAACCGTACAAACCTCTTCATTATTTGTCTTCTGATTCAGGTTGTACCCGGGTATAGCAAGCAAAAAATCACCCGTGTTATCCAGGAACTTGATTATAAATTTTACGGGAAGGGAATATTTCAGCAGATCACAAATGATATTTATACGTTCACCATTGCCAGTAAAATAAAAGGCTATAGAGACAGCACATTAAAATCTGAATATAGCGTTGAAGAATTGAAAAAACGAGGCAGTACTTCCGAGACGGTACAATTCCAGGAGGGAGCCAATAAGGGTAAAGATACAACCATTTATCTTTCATTTGATTATGGGGCTGCAACGATGTGGCTTGAAATTCAAGGGGATAGTAAAACAATATATTCAGGAGGAGATTTACCTATAGGCCTATGCTATAAAAATCAGGGTAAAAGACAAGTTCTGTTTTACATTAGCTATGCTGATCTGAAAAAAAGCAATAAGGAAGATCAGGATTTCTTGCAGCAATATTTGAATTCATTCCCTCCTGAAAATCTGAATTCAGGCTGGCAGATTATCCACCCGGAAAATATTCAGAAATATGTTTTGACCCAGTTTTCATGGGCACTAAGTATATTAAAGTCTGCTCCTTACATCCATTTTAAAATCTATACATCAGACAGCCTGTGCACTGAATTGGATTCATTGGCCCTCAAAAAAAAGAAAAACTATTTCTCTGATTATGGCCAAAATTTAGACACCGGCGCATCGATGGGAATTGCGGTTGTTGAAGAATTTAACCGGGAAACTGACACTTCAACAGTCATAAATGGATTTGCAATAGGAATTTGCGCCACTATAAAGCTGAAAGGGATCCAATTGTACGATGTGCCTTTATATTATCTAAAATACCATGATGCTGAGTCAATTGCCATGCTGAGCAGTACTTCATTCGGACAAACTGTGCATTTTCTCAGATCCGTTTGCGATTATCAATTGCTAAACCGTTCATCAGATAATCCTCTTAATTCAAATTGAAAAGAGCTCAATATCTCCTATGTACTCAAGATCGCTGCGAGTTTCAATAATCCCTCATTTACAGGTTTTTTCATGTTTACCGCATCATTCAGGGATACCAGGTTGATTTTATCGTTTACAATTCCAATAGCCACGTTTGCCTTCCCCTCAGTCAGTGCCTGAACCGCGCCCGCACCAACCCTTGAAGCCAAAACCCGGTCTCGTGCTGTAGGTGAACCCCCTCTTTGAATATGCCCCAACACCACCATTCGAGGATCAAGTGCCTGGACTTTTTCTTTTATTTTATTAACAACTTCAAATACGCCACCTGCATCATCACCTTCTGCCACGATCACCAATTGAGAGCCTTTTTTGCGCCCCCAGCCTTTTTGCAACGTTGCTATTAGTGCGTCAAGTTCAGTATGCAATTCAGGAACAAGGATTGCTTCTGCACCACCTGCCAAGCCAACATCCAGTGCAATAAAACCAGCATCACGGCCCATTACTTCCACAAAAAAAGTACGGTCAAAAGAATCAGCCGTATCGCGTATTTTATCAATCGCATCCAGGGCAGTATTGATGGCTGTATCGTATCCAATGGTATAGTCGGTTCCATACAGGTCATTGTCAATTGTACCCGGCGCACCAACAATCGGCAAACCAAATTCCTCATAAAACTTTGCCGCCCCGGCATAAGTACCGTTTCCACCTATAGCAACAACCCCATCTATCTTTTTCATCTGAAGGTTTTCAAATGCCAGTCTTCTTCCTTTGGGGGCTTCAAACTCTTTACATCTGGCTGTCTTTAATATAGTGCCCCCCCTCTGGATAATATTAGAAACAGAATGAGAATCCATTGGCTCAAACAAACCTTCTATCAAGCCCTGGTATCCTCTTTCTACCCCGAATACATTAATTCCATGATATACAGCAGTCCGTACCACTGCCCTGATACATGCATTCATGCCGGGTGCATCGCCACCCGAAGTTAAAACGGCAATATTTTTCATTGTGTTAAGATTCTTATGCAAAGTAATGACAAATAAAGTTGCCGGAACTTTAACAAATGCAACAGTAACCTGTCCAAATCATACCTTACCCATCCCATCAAAAATCTCCCTAATTTTGGCTGCTTTATGGGGACTTTAAAAACGATTGAATCATGGAAGGTTTATACGAAAAATATGTTAATATCAGGAAGCAGATCACAGATCTCGACAATATCCTGGCCGTATTAGGCTGGGACCAGGAAGTAGAAATGCCTATAGATGGGGCAGGTTTCAGGGCGCAGCAAATTGCAACCCTATCAGGGATGCAGCATGATATATCTACTTCACAGGAATATATTGACACCGTGGAAAAACTGATCGAGGATAAAAACCTGGATTTTAAACAAAGAAAAAACATTGAGGAATCCTGGCGGGTTGTAAGCAAGACCCGCAAGCTCAGCAGGGATTTTATGGAACGCGAAAGCCGTACCTGCTCCGAGGCTTACCAAAGCTGGATCAAGGCAAGACAAGAGAATAAATTTTCTGTATTTGCGTCTAAACTTAAGGAAGTAGTTGATCTTCAGCGTGAAAAAGCAGAGCTTTTTGGATACAAAATAAGCCCTTATGATTCACTATTAGATGATTACGAACCCGGGCTTACCACTGATACCATTGAAAAGGTATTCGTTGATGTAAAGCAGGGCCTCACTGAATTCTTTGCGAAGATCAAAGGAATGCCAGATCCGGACCATGTTTTTTTTGAGAATCATTTTGATAAAGCCAAACAACTTGAATTGTGCCGGGAACTGGTAACCGATATGGGATATGATTGGAAAGCGGGAAGGCTTGATCTTTCTGAACATCCCTTCACGACCAGTTTCAGCATGCAGGATGTTCGGATCACAACGAGAGTAAGTGAAAATGACATCCGTGAGTCCATCTGGGGCTCCATTCATGAAGCGGGACATGCACTCTATGAGCAAGGGTTACCGGTATCAGAGTATGGGTTGCCTTCAGGCTCTGCCGTTTCACTTGGGATGCATGAATCCCAGTCAAGATTTTGGGAAAACAACGTCGGCAAATCACATACCTACATAAAGACTTATTTAAACCTTTTCCAAAAGCATTTTCCAGAAGCTTTCGGGAATGTTTCTGACATGCAGTTTTTCAGAGGGTTAAACACTGTAAAACCTGACCTGATCCGTATCAATTCTGATGAGGTGACCTATCATTTCCATATCCTTCTCCGGTATGAAATAGAAAAAAGCCTGATCGAAGGCAAAACCGAAGTAAAAGACCTGGAAGAAATCTGGAACAGCAAGATCAAGGAATATCTCGGCCTTGATGTACCTTCCCCAAAAATGGGCGTACTTCAGGACATTCACTGGTCGCATGGTAGCTTTGGTTATTTCCCTACCTATTCCCTGGGGAGTTTTTATGCCGCGCAATTTTATCATTTTGCAGAACAGGCTATTCCTGAACTCCAATCAGAATTCGAATCCAAAAATTTCAGGCATGTCCTGGATTGGCTTCGCGAAAATATTCATCAGCATGGCCATTCTTATTCTTCTGAAGAGCTATGTAAAAAGGTAACGGGTGAAGGCCTTAACTTTAAGTATTTTAAGGATTATTTAGATAAAAAATATAAGCTGGTGTACCAGTTTTGAGCCGTATTTGCAATATTTTTGAACCAATATTCAGAAAATCAAACTGGTATGCTTAAAAAATCCATCCTGTCTTTCATTTGCATTATAGCCTTTGGTATAAAAGTATATGCTCAAGACAGTATGAACCTTGCCCAATGTATTGAGTATGCTTTGGCACATAATACCCAACTGCTTAAATCGCAAAATGATTTCCAACAAGCCCAAAACAGCTATCAACAATATAGGGCTAATGTTCTCCCTACCTTAAACGGAAGCGCCACAAACAATTTTGATTTCGGAAGAACCATAGACCCCGCCACAAACCAGTTTTCCAATGCGAGCAGCCGGACAAACTACTTCAGCCTTAATGGAGATTGGGTAATTTATGGGGGCCTTCAGAAATTAAACCAGGTTCGGCAATATGAGTGGAGCAAAGACGCAAGTTCTTACACACTTCAGAAAACTAAGGACGATATCAGCCTGACCATTGCCAATGATTATCTCCAGATATTATTGCTAACCGAGAAGGAAAAGCAGTTGGAGAACCTGGTAAAAAACTCTGATGAACAACAAAAGAAAACCGCCATTCTATATGATAATGGTGCTACCACCTTATCCAAAAAGTATGGTGCAGACGCCCAGCTGGCCACAGATCAATATAATGTAGTTGATATGCAGAACCAGCTTGAAAAGCAGTATCTGGCTTTGAAGCAATACATGAATTATGATCTTGGTAAATCCCTGAAAGTCGAAACCATAAATTTCAATAGGCAATTACAAGTATATGGTGTTGGTGACCTCGACAAAGCCATTAAAGAACAAGTAGATAAATTACCCGCAGTGCAAGCGGCAAGGAGTCAAAAGGAAAGTGCATTGTATGCCTGGCACGCCATGAAAGGCACGGCAGCGCCCAAACTGAGTGTAGATGCTTCCCTCCATACAATTTATTCATCTCAATATCAGACTTATACTCCTTCATTTTCTTATTTACCGATAGGCATAGTTGGCACCAATGCATCTGACGTAGTGTACGGCCCGGTTGAGACAGGTATTTCTGGGAAAAATATCAGTTTTGGAGACCAGCTTGGTCAGAACTTTGGGCAAACCATTGGCTTCACCCTCAATGTGCCTATTTTCAATGGTTTACAGACAAAATACAATATCCAGGGCGCTTATATCACTTATCAATCTGATGATCTGAAACTTACAGATGCAGAAGTGAAAGCGAGAAACGATATTTACCAGGCTTATGATGGTATGAAGGAAGCTGCTAAGAAATTTGATGCAGGAGATATCAAGCTAAAATCAGCAGAAGCATTGTTCAAAGAATCCGATAATTCTTTCAATGCCGGGGGCACGAGCTATTTTGATTATCATGCTGCGCGTACCAGTTTTATCAATGCCCAAAGCGATTGGCTACAGGCCAAATATGAATACATTTTCCAGACCAAAGTTTTTGAGTACTACCTTGGCAAACCGGTTGCCTTTTGATGATCACTATAAATAAACCTTATGCGTAAAAAGAACCGCAGCCTTCTATATATTATCCTTGGCATTGTAGCCCTCGTCGTCATTATAACTATTGTGGCTAAAATGAAAGGAGGAAGTGGTGCCATGGAGGTAGAAACTGCTAAAGTAACCCGCCAAACCATTATTGAAACCATTGATGCCAGCGGCAAGGTACAACCTGAAAAGGAAGTAAAAATATCTGCTGACATATCAGGCGAAATCATAGAACTCAAAGTAAAAGAAGGTGATAAAGTAAAACAAGGCGACCTGCTGGTAAGAATAAAGCCTGACCAGTATCAGAGCGCCGTTGAAAAAGCAAGGGCAGTGGTAAATAATTCGAAAGCCACTCTTTCAAATTCGAAAGCCGCTTATACGCAGGCGAAAGCAAGCCTTGAAAAAGCAAAAATAACTTATGACAGAAACAAAAAGCTTTATGATCTGAAAGCGATCTCCGAAGCTGATTTTCAGAATATTGAAGAAGACTACAAAGTATCACAGGCACAGGTAGAAGGCGGAAAGGATGCAGTAGAAGGTGCCCAATACAACCTTGAAAGTACAGAGGCCGCATTAAAAGATGCTGAAGATGCCTTGAATAAAACAGCAGTCTACTCCCCTATTGATGGTATTATTTCAAAACTGAATGTAGAGCTTGGGGAACGCGTAGTGGGCACGGCCCAGATGGCCGGCACGGAAATGATGCGTGTGGCAGACTTGCGAAATATGCAGGTCCAATCGGAAGTAAATGAAAATGATATTGTCAAACTAAAACTGGGTGATACCACTGACATAGATATAGATGCCTATAGAGGACGTGTCTTTAAAGGAATTGTAACTGAAATTTCAAATTCTGCCGAATCTTCCGGACTTGATGTTGAAAAAATTACAAATTTCGTAGTGAAGATCAGGATATTGGAAGCATCGTATGAGAACCTGCTTGGTGCCGATAAAACCATTCCAACCCCATTCAGGCCGGGCATGTCAGCCAATGTAACCATCCATACCAAAACATCAGAGAATGTACTCGCCGTGCCGATCCTGGCTGTGACTGTAAGGAATGATAAAGGAGAATTGGATACTTCTTCCTACAACAAAGGCAGTACGGTTGTGTTCTTATATGATAATGGAACGGTAAAATCTCAGAAGGTTTCAATTGGGATACAGGATGTTACTTATATACAAATTACGGATGGCCTGAAGGAAGGCCAGGAGATAGTAAGCGGCCCTTACCGCATTGTTTCTAAACAACTTAAGAACGGAGACAAAGTTGAAAAATCAAAACACAAATCATAAAATAGCCGTCATTGGTGGAGGTAGCTGGGCAACCGCTATTACCAAAATATTGACATTCAATGGTTTTGAGGTACGGTGGTGGCTTAGGGATGCGGCATCTGTAAACCATATCCGTAATTTTGGTCATAACCCAAAATATCTTAGTTCGGTACAATTTGATATTCCTTCATCCCATGTCAGCTCCGACATCAACGAGGTGATCGAACCTTCGGATTGGGTCATTTTCGCGACCCCTTCATTTTCTTTTGTACAGATCATGGAAAGCTTGACGCCGGAAGACCTGAAAGGGAAAATGATTGCATCTGCAATAAAAGGGATTACCCAGCATGAGCATTTCACAATCTCACAATACCTGCACCGCCAGTACAATGTTCCTCAAAACAACCTCGCCAATATCAGCGGCCCATGCCATGCCGAGGAAGTTGCTGCAGAAAAATTATCTTATCTCACTTTTGCTTCGCCTAATATCAGCCTGGCTGAAGAACTTGCTTCCTGTTTCAAAAACCGCTTTATGTGCACAAGTGTGTCGTCAGATATGCTTGGTACTGAATACGCTTCGGTCATCAAAAACATCTTTGCCATAGCTGCCGGCATTTCCATTGGACTTGGCTATGGTGATAATTTCAGGGCAGTATTGGTCTCTGAAGCAATGGAAGAAATGAATCATTTTCTTGATCACCTGGTTCCCGCAAAGCGTGACATCTTATCCCCACCATACCTTGGGGATACTTTAGTGACAGCTTATTCACAATATAGCCGCAACCGTACCTTCGGGGTCATGATCGGCAGCGGATATACGATCAATTCCGCCATATTGGAATTAAAAATGGTAGCTGAGGGATATTATGCAAGCAATGCCATAAAAGCTCTGTGCAAGGAAAACAACCTCGAAATGCCAATTGCAGATGCTGTGTATAATATTTTGTACGGCGAAATGGCCGCTGAATCAGAGTTCAGAACACTTGGTGATAAACTCTGTTGATAACTATCTTCCTTCTTTACCAGAAATATTCTTAAAATTGCACCTGTAACCGGACTTAAATTGGAAAAATTCGAAAAACACATATCCGGACTGTTAGAAATTCACGATTGTGTCATTATCCCTGATTTTGGCGGATTTGTGTTGAATGAAACAACCGCAGGATTTAGCGGCCGTCCGAATGAATTATTGCCACCCGGCAAGATTGTTAGTTTCAACCGCAACCTGAATGTCAATGATGGCCTTCTTGCTAATTTTGTTGCTAAAAAAGAAAACCTTTCTTACTCTGATGCCATTTCTCAAATCAGAGATTTTGCTGATTACTGGAAAAAAGTTTTAATGAATGGTGATCGGATTCTTCTGAATGAAATTGGTTCATTGGTTCAGAACCAGGAGCAGAAAATAGTTTTTACACCGCAAGAAAACCGCAATTATTCGAGGGCATCTTATGGGTTGCCTTCTTTAATATTGACCCCGGTAGAAAAACAAAATATTCAAAAAGTATTTCAGCTTCCGGCAATACCACGTGAACGATCAGAGAATGTGATTATCAGGCGAAGCATTAGTGTTGCGGCAGTTGCAGCAGTTTTTATCCTTGCATTTTTGGTTGTTTTTAAGAATATATCTGAAAATTATCTTTATACTTCCAATAAGAACCCTGTTTATCAGAGTATTCAGCCTATTGCATCATCAATTGGGAAAATACTTAGCGAAGAAACTGTTAAACCAGCAGCAGTTCAGACAAAAGATACTGTACCTGCCATACTGCCTGATAATAATATTTCAAATAATGGCACTTTAGCTTCAAATTCAACATTTTATGTGGTAGGAGGATCCTTTAAAATTGAGGCCAACGCCCAAAAATTTTTCAGGGAACTACAGGAAAAAGGATTTAAAGCCCAACTTTTGAACAATGAAGATGGATGGTTTCGCGTTAGTTATCTTACAGAACAGGATAGTTTGAAAGCGGCCAAGGATTTACATTCCATAAAAATAAATGAGAACCAAAGCGCCTGGATCTTAAAATTTTAATAACACACATGATATTTCTTCAGATAACCGATTCTACTGCAGCCGTTTCCGGGGCTCATGCAGAACTCCCTCTTTATGAATTGCTCATGAAAGGGGGATGGATTATGCTTCCCATTGCTATTGCCCTTTTCCTGGCAATCTATATTTTTTTTGAAAGGCTCATTACTGTAAATAAGGCCTCTAAAATTGACAGGAATTTTATGAACCAGATACAGGACCTGGTTCAGGAAGGCAATATTGCAGGTGCGCGTTCATTGTGCAAAAACTCAGACTTCCCGGTTGCGAGGATGCTGGATAAAGCACTTAAAAAAATTGGCAGACCTATTGATGATATTGAGGACGCCCTTGAAAGTGCCGGTAAAATAGAAGTTTATAAACTTGAAAAAAACCTGAGTATCCTCGGCACCATTGCCGGAGTAGCGCCGATGCTTGGTTTTATCGGGACCATTCTTGGGGTTATCACCATTTTCGTACATATTGCTGCGAAAAACACCATTGATATTGGTACTATATCAGAAGGATTGTATCAGAAACTTATTTCCAGTGCATCAGGTTTGGTGGTAGGTATTGTAGCGCATTTGGGCTACCATTACCTGCTGATCAAAATTGACAGGCAGATTTTCAAGATGGAATCCACTGCGATTGAATTTTTAGACCTTTTACAAGACCCCGTGGCATGAACTTGAAAAGAAGGCCCAGAATGGTATCGGAAGTAGCCACTTCCGCAATGAACGACATCATGTTCTTTCTGCTGTTGTTCTTTTTGATTGCCTCAACATTGGCCAATCCCAACATTATAAAAATGTCTACTCCAAAGTCTAACAATAAGATTGTTACACCTAAAAGTATCGTTGTAAATATTGATGCCACAGGCAAATTTTCGATTAATCATGACCCTGTGAATATCGATCAATTATCATCAGAATTGCAAAAACGGACAAACGGCAATACGGACATACCCATACTTGTGAACGCTGATAAAACAACCGCCTGGGAAAATATTGTTAAGGTGATGAATATCGGCAGGCAGTTGAATCTAAAAGTTCTGGCTGCTACTTCTCCTGAGAAATAAAAAATGGCTTTCGCAACCAAATATGACCAGGTACGCAGTGAACTTGAAGCAGAGAAGGCTGCGGAACGCAAAATCCAACGCAAATCCCTGCTGGATACGGTCATAGCATTGATTATCTTTTTTGGTCTTCTCGTCCTCATGAGAATTCCTCCCATATCCCCGCCGATGCCTGAAGCCAATGGGGGTATGGATATTATCCTCGGGAACGACATATCAGGAATGAACAATACAACTGTAGGTGTTGCTGCCGGCTCGCCCCAAACAGAGGCTCCGCAAGCTACAGCCCAGAGTACGCCTCAGGTTTCGCAACCGGCAGTATCGGATAATGGCGATGTGGATGTAAAGGGAGAAAAACCGACGACCGCCAAAGAAACCCCTCCAGTCACCAATCCCACTACTACCAAGGCTGTCACTACCGCACCACCAACCCCGGTACAGAAATCCAACCCAAACATGGAATTTCATAAAAGTAACGGACAACCAGGGCATAATGGCACAGGTGGGCCGGGATTTTCGAAAGGGACCGGTAATACACCAGGCGACCAGGGCAGCAAAAACGGAATACCTGGTGGTGGCTGGCAAAAATATGGAAGCGGCACCGAAGGCACAGGTCCTGGATTTTTTCTGGCTGGCCGCGGTTCCAGAAATATCCCAAACCCAAATTGCAATACTCAATTGACAGGAAAAGACATCGTACAGATCGTTGTGGATAAGGATGGGAACGTGATTGAAGCGCATGGTGGGTACCGTGGAAGCACCATTACAGATGCAAATGCAGTGGCATGTGATGAAATTGCCGCAAAAAAGGCTAAATTTACACCCGCGAGTGATGGCACCGATCGCCAGATGGGCTCGATTCAATACATCCACAAACTCCATTAACAGGGAATGACTTACCAGGAAACGCTGGACTATATGTACAGCAAATTACCTATGTTTCATAGGATTGGGCCAGCTGCACTGAAGCCGGACCTTACCAATACATTGGCGCTTTGCAAAGCGCTCGGCAACCCCGAAACCAAGTTTAAAAGCATCCATATCGCAGGCACCAACGGCAAAGGTTCGGTGAGCCACCTGCTGGCATCTGTATTACAGGAAGCCGGGTACAAAACAGGACTTTATACTTCTCCGCACCTGCTTGATTTCAGGGAACGGATAAAGATTAACGGTGAAATGATTGACCAGAAGACCGTTACAGCTTTTATAAAAAAGAATCAAAAGGTTATTGACAAATTGCAACCTTCTTTTTTTGAGGTGACCGTTGCCATGGCATTTGATTATTTTGCACAGAATGAAATAGATATTGCCATAATTGAAACCGGATTGGGTGGCAGACTCGATTCAACAAACGTAATTAAGCCCGTATTGTCGGTCATAACAAACATCTCTTATGACCACCAGAATTTGCTCGGAGAAACCCTTGCAGAAATAGCAACAGAAAAGGCCGGGATCATTAAACAACGCGTTCCGGTGGTTATTGGCAAACAAGATCCCGAAACAGACCCGGTTTTCAGCAAAAAAGCCAAAGAGACCAATTCGACTCTTTTTCACGCTGATGCAAATATTACCTACAAAAACCCACACCTGGATAACGGCATGCTCAAAGCCGAATATATGAACAAGAGATCTGGTAGCGTTTATCACGTATTATCGCCCCTATCCGGCCAATACCAGCTTGAAAACATTACAACAGTATTACAATCAATAGAAATCCTGAATGACAAGGAATTTAAAATAAGTAAAGAGAACATAAAAAACGGGCTCAAAAACGTAAAAGAGAACACAGGCCTTCGCGGACGATGGGAAATAATAGGCA
Source organism: Bacteroidota bacterium (assembly GCA_013287095.1). The sequence goes on from JABDEJ010000003.1 coordinate 25,881, forward strand.
CAAGCCCATTAATCATTTGCGATGTTGCGCACAACGAAGCCGGTTTAGAAGCAGTATTTGAGCAGGCAAATGAACTCACACGCGGAAAGATGCGCGTGGTATATGGAATGGTCAAAGACAAGGATATTGACAAAGCCATAGACATGCTGCCCAAAAAAGCACATTATTATTTTTCAGCGCCGGCACTCCCAAGAGCATTGGCTGTAAAAGATTTAAATAAAGTGGCGACAAAAGCCGGATTGAATGGCAAACCATTTAATTCTGTTAAAGAGGCTTATCAAAAAGCTGTTGAAGAGGCGGCTCCAAATGATATTGTACTTGTACTGGGAAGCGTATTTGTAGTGGCAGAGGTATTGGCAATTGTGTGATTGATATTTTCCGTTGTAGAGACAAGGCAATGCCTTGTCTCTACAAATGCAAACACACCATCACAAATTCAAAATACAAAACAATGTATAATTAGGAACGGTATTTGCTTTTTTTATATATTGCATAAAATTGACTCCTAAGCAGTAAGCTTTAATAGCAAATCATTGTGCCGTACCCTTAAATATTGCCATTTTTTTTTATTGCTGTTCATATCATCTGTAGCGATAGGTCAAAAAGCGGCCTCCACATCCCCCAATCAGCCTACCTGGCTTTCAGAGAGCCCCATGATCACTTTCCCTTCCGGAACGATTCCGGGAGTGAATGCTAGTGAATTAGCCAGCAATTCTAAAATGTATTTTGTGATAAGTAATATCGATTTAAGAAATCAAAATACTGACCTGGTTTTATCCCAAAATACATCCAGCCCTTATGCCAGGTATATTACTTTCACGGAAACCTTTATGGGTACTGAAATATATGGCACATCTTTAAAAATCGGAATTGATAAAGTAAATAAGATCATTTCTGTTATTTCAAAAACAGGAAATGTTGACAATTGGCCATCAAATATGACCATTCCTGACCCGGATACCCTGAAAATAAAATCAGCTATTGGGGCATACGATAATATTGATATTAAAAAAACCTGGTTTTATACAGTGAATTCAGGTGTTCCTGCTTACCAGGTTAACTGTATGAAACTTGACGGCACCCGCGATGAAGAATTAATACTGGATGCCACTAACTATAATATCATATATCGCAATAATTTGATCAAAAATTACAAATACCCTGATTCATTGGTGTCCATGTATGTCTTTTATCCAAACCCATTAACATCGGCGCAATCGCCATACCGACCTCCTTATAGTACTTATAGTCTCTACCCCTTCCCAAATACAAATAATGATTCCAATTCTAAATCACTGGATTCTCAAATGATACCCATGCCAATCAGGGTAAGTGTATTAAAGACTGATTCTTTTTTCCTTGAAAATGAATTTGTTGCTGAAAAGGATTTGGGGCCTCCGTATGCCCCTGCTTACCCTGAAACAACTTATTCGAATACGCCTGTTTTTCATTTTAATCGTGATTCAAGTGCATTTAGGGATTTAATGATTTATTACACGATAAATAACTATCGCAACCACCTCAAGGACATTGGATATGATAGCCTGGGAGATTCACAGATTTTTGTTGATCCCAGCGGTGAAACGGACGATCAATCTACCTTTTATGCCCCTAGCGGTAGCCAGGCAGGCAGAATTTATTTCGGGGTAGGTGGTGAGCCTGACGGAGAAGATGCAGACATTCCTATGCATGAATACACTCATTTTCTTTCATATAGCGCATGCCACAATTGCAGTTCCGGCAGTACAGAACGTGGCGCTTTAGATGAAGGGACTGCCGACTATTTTGCTGCATCAAATCATAAGTTTATCAGTACATATAACTGGCAAAAAATATTCCCCTGGGATGGTAATGATTCCAGCGAGCAATGGTACGGGCGCTCTTGTGCCATAACAAATACGTACCCTACGGCGCTCGGCACCTTTAACGATGATATTCACCTTTGCGGGCAATTGTGGTCAAGCGCATTAATGGAGATATGGGATTCGATTGGCCGGACCAAAACAGACCGCATTATGCTGGAAACTTTGTACTCCATGGCATCAGGTATGTCTATGCCACAGGCAGCAAGAATATACATCAAAAACGACAGCCTCATGTACAACGGCGCTGATGTTCATACAATTACTTATCATTTTGTAAAGAGAGGTTTTCTGCCTGAAAGTGCCCTGGTTGTAACGCCACAAAGCCCGCAAATATGGTATAAGATTACAACAAGTTATTTCCAGTCAGCCAATAAGGTGCTTTTTGAATTTGCCCTTCCTCAAAGCGGAACCCTTTCTTTGTACGATATCACAGGCAAACTAATTTCCTCACAAGTCATCACTAATTCTGAGCAGGTTCAGTTCAATGCACCTCAAATTGCAGCAGGAATGTACATACTGAATGTAAATACGGAAGGCCTTCAGAAAAGTTTTAAATTGCTGAAATAAAGCACAGAACAGTTAACAGTCAGCAGTTAGCAGTAACGCATCTTTGATGGTCAATATTGAACAGTCTTTACTGTTGACCGACACTGTTGACTGACGACTGAAATGCTTTAAGCGTAAACTCAATATCCTGTTCTGAATGTTTTGCAGAAACAAACCAGGTTTCAAACTGAGACGGAGGAGGATAGACTCCATTGTGAATCATCGTCCAGAAAAACTGGGCAAACTTTTCCGTATCAGATTTTAACGCCGTTGTGTAGTCTGTAACCCGCTGATCATTAAAGAATGGCGTGATCATAGATCCAAAAACTGCAATCTGCATTTTAATGTGATTCTCATTTGCAATTCTGCGCATACCTTCGGCGAGTTGACCTGTAAGGTTATTGATATGTTTGTAAATACTTTTATCTTTCAGTTTGGTTAAAGTAGCAATACCTGCCGCCATCGCGATAGGATTGCCTGATAACGTTCCTGCCTGGTAAACAGGCCCCAAAGGCGCTACCATATCCATAATTTCCGCCCTGGCTCCATAAGCTCCCACAGGCATGCCCCCGCCGATAATTTTACCAAGACAGGTTATATCCGGAGTGATATTATAGAAATGCTGCGCCCCTCCAAAACTCTGACGGAAACCGGACATCACCTCATCACATATCAGAAGTATCTTCTCGGAAGTTGTTAATTCTCTCAGCTTTTGGAGAAAATCCTTTTCAGGTAACACTAGTCCCATATTACCCGGAACGGGTTCTATCAATACCGCAGCAATTTGATCTTTATGCTTTTCAAGAGCCTGGGATACAGCTTCAATGTCATTATAAGGGACAATTATCGTATCTGCCACAACAGACTCAGGCACACCTGCGCTACCAGGGAGACTTAATGTCAGCATCCCAGACCCGGCTTGTGCCAAAAGGAAATCAGAATGGCCATGATAGCATCCAGCAAACTTGATGATCTTATTCTTCTTTGTAAAAGCCCGGGCCAGTCTGATTGCACTCATAACTGCCTCTGTACCAGAGTTTACAAAACGGACTTTATCTATTGCGGGAAATGCTTCTTTGACAAGTTCAGCAAGGACAATTTCATTTTCAGTAGAAGCCCCGAATGTCGTTCCATTTTCAAGAGCTTTAATAGTTGCTTCTTTGACATCAGGATCGTTATGACCAAGGATGAGTGGGCCATAAGAGCAGACAAAATCGACATATTTATTGTCATCTGCGTCAATAATATAAGCCCCTTCACCCCTCTTGATAAAAAGAGGTGTTCCTCCAACTGACTTAAATGCCCTTACAGGACTATTTACCCCGCCGACAAGATGCTTGCAGGCTTCTTCAAAAAGGGCTTTTGATTTATTGTAGCTCATGATTTTTTGTCATTTCGAGCGCAGCGAGAAATCTGATTTAAGCTGGGCCAAATGTTTTTTTATTTTCTTTGGTATTTACATCATTTCAATCAGATCTCTCGTTCCGTGCCTCCACTCGAAATGACAACAGCCCTATTTCCCTGAAAATAATTTCATTAAACCTTCAGGCGTTTGCAAAAAGGCGGTGATAATTGGTGTATCAATCAATGTAAAAATCCTTGCCTCAGTCATTCTCAGTTCATAAACCAAATCAGAAAACTGTGGCAATAAATCAGTCTCGTAGCTAACAATAAACTCCTGGTCCTGAAGCCCAAATGAATACAATAGCAATTGGGTAATATCAGGAAAGGATTTACCGATCTTGATGTGTGAGTTCATCAATTCCTGGCGCTCTTCCCGACTTTTCATGTACCAGTCTGCCGTTTTGGTAAAAGGATAGACAATGAAATATGGTTTTCTCGTATCTTCAAAAGGGTCAAGCTCCTGCGCAGATCTCTTTGCTTTGGAATATTGGGATGGCTTTGTGACGCCCCAGAAATTTTGAACCGGGGTAATGAATTCACGGAATGAATTTGTGGCATGGGCAAATGCAGCCATAAACTCCGTAGGTGCACTTGCTTCCTCACACTCCACAGTACTCCAAACCAAAAAATCAAATTTGGTCTGTGCCGGGTAAACCTGGTAAAACCATGTCTTTTTGGATGCTTCCTGCACGTGTTTCAAAAAACTCCTCAATGTATGTTTGCGGTCGTCAACGCTTGCTTTCCAATAATTATCGTGAAATGAAAACAATGCATAATGAACCAATATTCTATTTTCCATAATTCTTTAAAATCTTTTAATCTTCAATTTTTTAATTTTTCAATTTCAATAGCCGCATCTTTTGCAAAATATGTAATGATCAAATCAGCCCCTGCCCTTTTCATGCTCAGCAACATTTCCATCATCACACGTTTTTCATCTATCCAGCCATTGGCAGCCGCCGCTTTAATCATGGCATATTCACCGCTTACATTATAGGCAGCCATGGGCACAAGAGTCATTTCCTTTGCTTTTGCAATGATGTCCATATAGAGCATTGAGGGTTTAACCATCACAATATCAGCACCTTCAGCTATGTCAATTTCTATTTCTTTCAATGCTTCGCGGGTATTCCCCGCATCCATCTGGTAAGTTGCCCTGTTCCCGAATTGAGGAGCAGAATCTGCTGCCTCGCGAAAAGGTCCATAGCATGCGGAATAATATTTCGCTGAATAACCCATAATGGATACTCTTTCAAAATGATTTTCATCAAGCACTTCACGAATAGCAGCTACCTGTCCATCCATCATCGCACTTGGTGCCACGATATCTGCCCCAGCTTCTGCGTGGCTGAGCGCCATTTGTTGCAACACTTCCAAAGTCTCGTCGTTTTCAACATAATCATCATGAACGATGCCACAATGCCCATGATTGGTATAGCCGCAAACACAAACATCTGTCATTACTACGATCCCCGGGAATTTGGATTTTATCATCCTGATAGCATTCTGTACAGCACCGTTTGGGTTATAACTATCGGTAGCTGTTTCGTCTTTATGGCTTGCCAGCCCGAAAATCAAAATGGCTTTCAAGCCGAGTTTGGCAATTTCCTCACATTCTGTTTCCAGGGTATCTACTGAAAAACGGAATTGTCCTGGCATGGATGAAATAGCTTCTTTGACGCCAGTTCCATCTTTTACAAAAACAGGATAGACCAAATCATCTTTGATCAATACTGTTTCGCGCACCAAACTTCTTAATGCATCTGTATTTCTTAGTCTTCGGGGGCGGATCATGATATAGTGTTATTGAGTTTTAGAGTAATAGAGTTATTGAGTCAGGAATTCAATATTTTCAAAATAATCGATCATAGCCTCTGTTAAGCCTTCTGTGGTATATTTTTCAGCAACAATGTCAACCTTTAAGCCAAGCTGCAATGCTTTTCCGGCAGTTACAGGACCGATACAAGCAATTTTTGCCTTCTTTTTGTCAATTTTCATATCGCAAAATGCTTCTATGGCTGACGGACTTGCAAAGGTAATAACATCCAGTCCTTCATCTGCAACTTGTTGCAGACTGTCATGCTTGTCATTGACAATATGCGTATTATACACCGTTATTTCTTTTATGGTTGCTCCTTTTTGTCTTAATTCGTTTGCAAGGTCATCATCAGCAATATTGGTCCTTGGAAGCAATATCTTTTTATTCCTGATATCATCAATCTCTTCAGACAGGTTTGCCGAAGTAAATATCAAAGGCATAAAATCAACTTCCAGTCCGTGGCCCTCCAGGTATGCGGCTGTTTTAGAGCCGATGGCTGCTATATATACCTTATGGCTCATCAACAAAATTCTGTTAGTGATCTCCAGGGAATATCTTGCTGCATTGATACTTGTAAATACAACCCAGTCATATTGATACATCTGGGCAAGAACCTCCTCCATTTCAGTTGAACCCTCTGGCGCACTGATCTCAATCAATGGGAATATAACGGGGATAGCCCCAATCAGTTCAAGTCTATCGGCCCATTCCGGATTCTGATCTTTAGGTCTGGTGAGTAGGATTTTTTTGCCTTCGAGTGGGGATTTCATGATTTATTGTTTGTCTTTGAAACGTCCCAAAAGTTCTTCACCTAACGTTTTACCAAGCTTTTGGCTATCTATAATGGCTCCTTTGATGGATGATGTTTCAAACCTGGATCCTTCCTCGTTAAACATAATCCCATCTAAAACCAATTCTCCATTTTCCTCCCTGGCATATCCACCTATAGGCATTCGGCATCCGCCTCCCAGAGCAGTCAAAAATGATCTTTCTGCAGATGCCGCATGTTCTGAATTAATATCTGTTATTTTAGAAACAATTGCCATTGTTTCGGGATCGTCTTCACGTACTTCGAGAGCCAGAATTCCTTGTGAAACTGCTGATAACATTTCATTTTCGGTAAACATATATGCTATCTTATCCTCCATATTTACCCGGGCCAGTCCTGCCGCAGCTAAAACAATGGCATCAAAAATACCATCTTCCACCTTTTTCATGCGGGTGATAATATTACCGTGTACAGGACTAATATCAAGATCAGGCCTGAGCAATTTCAATTGATATATTCTTCGCAAGGAAGAGGTTCCAACCTTAGCCCCAAAAGGTAGATCATGAATGGATATATTATCTTTGGAAACCAGGCAGTCCCGATGTTCGCCTCTTTCTGGCATGGCTGCAATACAAACACCTGATGGTAATGAGGTTGGCATATCCTTGAGGCTATGAACTGCCAGGTCTATATGTCCGTTTTTTAGTTCTTGTTCAACCTCCTTTACAAAAGCTCCGAGAATGTCTTTGCCTTCATCACCACTGGTTTTAATCGTCCTGATCTCATATTCAAGTCCGGGATTTGCATTTTGCAACATCCCCATGACCAGTTTGGTCTGGGATACAGCAAGCAGGCTTCCACGTGTACCTACGATCAATTTATTTTTTGAGGGGTTGGAAGACAATTTTTTAGAGGTCGAATAATTCCTTGAAAGTGTCAATAGGGTTTTGTTCGGAATGCGGCTCCTGGCTAAACTCCCTGAGTTTTTCGATGGGCTTGCCAGATACCCTCCTTGTCACCCTGCTAATAAGATTTTCTATAATTTTTTGCTGGTTTTCATCCAGTTTGCCCAGTTTTGGAAGCGCCCATTTCAGTTCTTCTTCCCTGATAGTTTCCAGCTTTTCATAATAGGAAGCAATAAGAGGGCTTACCTGCCTGGTATTCAACCAGTAACTAAACTCTTCAATTCCATCCGCAATAATATCCATTGCTTTTGGGATTTCTTCATGACGGCGTTGTATTCCTTTTTCTGTCAGGCTTTTCAGGTCGTCCAGATCAAAGAGTTTGGCATTTTTTAGGATCTTTATTTCGGGGTCAAAGTTTCTCGGAAGGCCTATATCCACAAGGGTGATACTATTATTTAATGAAGCCAGGTCTTCTTTCTTAAGTACATAAGCATCGGAATGGGTGGCACCGATAATAATATCCACCTTGGGAAGCAGGTCATTAATATCTTCGAAAGAGACTGCCTTACCGCTATAAAGATGCTCCATGCTTTGGGCGCGGTGAAAACTCTTGCTTGCTATATATAAATTGGCAAAAGGCTTTTTAGAAATAATCTTAAGCATTAGGTTGGCCATTTCGCCGGTACCGATCACAAGGACAGATTTATCTTTAAAATCGTGATGGATGTCTTTTAATACATCATAAGAAACAGAAGCCAGGGAAACAGGATATTGACCAATGGCTGTTTCCTGTCGCACTTTTTTACCAACCGATATAGCACGACGTATCAGTTCATCTGTTACAGGCCCAATACATTTGGCTTCCTGTGCTTTTGCATAGTCCTTTTTGATCTGGCCTAAAATTTCATGTTCGCCAAGCGCCTGTGATTCAAGTCCTGACGCCGTAGAAAACAAATGCCTCGCTGCCTGAACATCATGCTCAAAGACGGATAGATATGGATCTAATGGACCAAATTCGCGATAGAAATCAAATATAGGATTGATGTTGTCGGTAAGGGCGTAAACAGAAAGGCGGTTGCAGGTTGAGATAATAAACACCTCAGACATCTTCTTTTTAAGTCCCAGCAAAGCGCCCGTCAGGTCCTCATTCTTAAGAGAAATCTTCTCCCGAATGGCCAGTGGCGCTTTTTGATGGCTTAATTCAACACCGACGAGTCTATTCATAATAGGGGTTCAACAAAATTCTGTTGCAAAGATGCCGTACTTAGCACACCGAATCAATGACAAAAGTCATGTTTTTTGATGAGATTTGGAAGGATTGGGTGTTTTAGCTCTTTTCAAACAACATAAAAACACACCAAAATGTTGTGATGCGTACTATGTAATAACTGTGAGACTATTGTTTACCTTTCCATTCAAAGTTAAAAAAAATCTAAAACTTTTCCTTGTCATATCCCGTTTAGTTTATATCTTTGCTAACGAACGTTAGGTTTTTAATGGAAACGACATACATAAACCGTAAGGATCATATCAGGCAGGTAGCGCAGCAGCTATTCAGAAAGAATGGATATACGGCTACTTCTATGCGAAACCTTGCAGGTGAGATCGGTATAGAGCCGGCCAGTTTGTACAGCCATATCAAGGCCAAAGAAGATATTTTGCAGCAGATATGTTTTGAATTGGCAGGTAGTTTCTTTGATGCGGTTACACCTATCTGCGACGCTTTAATACCAACCGAAGAAAAATTGAGACGGGTTATTGTTGCACATATCCAGGTAATTACAAACAATCTGGATGCTTCGGCTGTTTTTTTTCATGATTGGAGGCATCTGGGTATGGAATCCCTTAAAAAATTCAGAACTTTACGGAGTGAATATGAAGAATTGTTCCGTAGTATTGTAAGGCAGGGAATGGCGGAAGGCACATTCCGGAAAGTGAATGAAAAGTTCATGGTACTTACCATATTTTCAGCAATGAACTGGACTTATGAATGGTACCAGCCGGGAATGAACCTTAACAGCGAAGCAATAGGCAACAACCTGGCTGATATGCTAATTAACGGACTTAAGACTATTGAAAGATTGAAAGATTAAAATATTAAAAGATTGAAAAATTAGAATGGGCTAATGTGAAGTTTTTCCACTTCTCACATCTTACTTCTTACTTTTCACTCTTTACTGATGACTGATAACTGATAAACTGATAAGACTATGTACGGAGGAGGATACACCGGGGAACCGGACAAAAACCCACAACCACAGGCGCAGGATGATCCCATTCTGCTTGCTGAATTTGAAGCAAAAATAGCCCGTGGCGAAAAAATTGAGCCACGCGACTGGATGCCAATAGACTATCGCAAGCAATTGATACGGATGATAGAGCAACATGCCCATTCTGAGATCATTGGTGCACTTCCTGAAGGCACTTTTATTACCAGGGCACCAGGTTTCAAACGTAAAATGGCCTTGATGGCAAAAGTGCAGGATGAGATTGGCCACGGACAGATGCTCTATAGCGCGGCTGAAACTCTCGGCAAAACGAGGGAAGTTATGTTCAATGATCTGCTCAGTGGCAAGTCTAAATACTCCAATGTATTTAATTATCCGGCAATTACCTGGGCTGATGTTACCGTCATAGGTTTCTTAATTGACGCGGCTGCCATTGTAAACCAGGTCATCAATTCCAAAGGATCTTATGGCCCTTATTGCAGGGCGCTGGAAAGGATTTGTTATGAAGAAGCATTCCACCTGAAACAAGGTCATGATGCTTTTGTGGCGCTTGCGGCCGGTAGTCCCATGCAAAGGCAAATGGCGCAGGAATCGTTAACAAGATGGTGGGAACCCATTATGCACTTTTTCGGTCCATCCGATAAAATGTCGGTACACTCTGAAAGATTGATGCGATGGAAAGTAAAACTCGCATCCAATGATGATATGAGACAACAGTTCTTAAATACGTATGTTCCAAAGATTTGGGAACTTGGTATGGTGCTGCCTGATCCAAACCTGAAGAAAAACCCGGAAACCAAACAATGGGATTTTACAGAACCCAATTGGGACACTTTTTTCAAAGTGATCAATGGTGATGGCCCTTGTAATAAAGAACGTCTTGCAGTTCGTAAATGGGCTGAAGAAAAAGGCCGCTGGGTAAGACAGGCATTAATCAATCCAAAAGAAAAATATACGCTTCCATACGCATAAATAAAATATGAAAATAGTAAGCTTAGATCCCCGTATCAGCCGGATTTCAGACCTGCCAGATCAGGATGAAACAATCATTGTAGAACATCAGGAAGGATGGATTACATACGAGGTTTTTCATCAAAAAAAGACTGGGACGCAACACACCCATGTAGGTATTGTACATGCACCAAACCCCGAAATGGCGATCGTTTTTGCCAAAGAATCTTTCGCCCGCAGAGGTGCTACTTCTAATATATGGGTGGTAAAAAGCGAAGATGTAACGGCATTGGATTATGCAGATTCAGATATTTTTGATACAACGGCGGAAAAAACGTACCGTGACGCATCATTTTATAAAACAAGGGATAAGATAGATCAACTTAAAGAAAACGAAGGCCATGAGTAACCCCGAACAATACAAAGCCATAAAAGAATTTCTGTATAAAATGTCTGATGACCAACTGATTATGGGACACCGTAATTCAGAATGGACAGGCATAGGACCCGTACTGGAAGAAGATATCGCATTTGGAAGCATGGCCCAGGATAAGGTTGGTCATGCCTATAATTTTTACCAGTTACTCCACGAAATGGGTGAAGCTGACCCGGATACTATTGCTTTCCAGAGGGATGAAAAGGATTTCAAATGCTGCCATCTGGTAGAATTACCTATCGGAGAATTTGATTTTACTTTGGTTAGGCATTTTTTATTCGATCATGCGGAATATATCCGCTTTGAAATGCTGGCCAACTCTTCTTTTGAACCGCTCGCCAATCTTGCGAAGAAATACAAAGGGGAAATCAAATACCATATATTTCATGCCAATACCTGGATAAAACAACTGATGAACGGCAGTGAAGAAAGCAAAGCCAGGATAAAATCCTCTTTTAATGAGTTGCTTCCATTATCGCTCAGTATTTTTGAACCAGGCCCTTATGATGATATATTAATTCAGGAAGGTATTTTTGGTGGTGAAAAAGCATTGGAAGCCAAATGGTTTGAAACCATAAGTGCCATAACAGCAGATAACGGAATAAAACTTCCGGAGGTTACTGACAAAACGATTGTATACGGTGGGCGCAAAGGGTATCATACAGAATACCTGAAGCCAATGTTGAACGAAATGACTGAAGTGTTGCGGCTGGAGCCGGGCGCAGAGTGGTAGCCCACCCCTCTTTTTTCAACTACCCGGCGTAATGAATTGGTAGTATGCAACAAAGAACGATTTTGGTTGTCTTGCATAAGTTCAATATATTTGTTCCAATGTAACTACCCCCCAAAATTCATGTTACACCCATCCGAAAAAGAAAAAAAAACCCAGGTTACTGATTTACTGGCAGAATCGTATTCCAGCCGGGTGAATAATCTCAAGCTCAGCGTGGAACTTGCTGAGAAAGCTCTGGCCATAAGCCGTGAAATAGATGATAAGCCCCTGGTTGGCAAAAGCCTGAATCAACTTTCCCTCTATTTTATGATCATGGGGGAATACAACAAATCTACTTCCACATCAGAAGAGGCAATAAAAATTTTTGATGAATTAAAGGATGAAAAAGGAATTGCAGATGCCAAATACAACATCGCTGGCATATATTACAAAACGGATAACTTTCACCTTGGCTTAGGATATCTCATTGATTGCCTTAGTATTTATAAAAAATACAATGACTATCACAACCAATCGCGCTCCGAAAAATCATTGGGCACCATTTATGAATATTTTGGGGATTTTAATAATGCGGTCATTTCTTATTTGAACGCTGTAGAATCAGGCAAAAAGACCGGAGATCCCAACCTTGAATCCAATGCTTATAACAACCTGTCTGGCTTATATCTGAAGCAAGGGAAAATAGCTGAAGCAGCGGAGTTGATAGAAAAGTCTGTAATAATTAAATTAACAACCGGTGATACACGGGGACTAGCCTT
>JABDEJ010000004.1 GCA_013287095.1 Bacteroidota bacterium
ATGAGATACCTGAAACCCGATTCCAGTGCAACCATAGCCGCCACAGGGGGCACCAACTGGGAAAAAATACCTTCCACCTCATCTGCAGTTCAGGATCTTTTTCCCTGAACTCTGGAGTAAAGAGGAGCTGGAAAACTGGGGAGGGAACAGTCATCAGTCATCAGTTAGCAGTCAACGGTAAAAAGAGCGGAGAGTGAAGTGCGGCGAGCGGAGAGCGAAGTGTTGAAGAGCGTAACAATGAGAGTGGAGCGAGAGCCCTGCAAGGGCGCATATGTCAGCGAGGGTGCAGCGCCTCGGACGAAGCAAGAGCGGAGAGCGAATTCCTGACGCCTTATTCAAACATCGTAATCGTCCCCTTAAAATAGCTCTGTTTGCCGTTGTAATCTGTGACAGTGATAAGATAGATATAAACCCCTTGTTGAACATAATCGCCTTTATACGTCCCGTCCCAACCACGAGGAATAGAAGCAATTAGCCCCTTCCCATTAGAGTCTCCCGCAGTGGACTCTGATGTCTTATACACCAACTCTCCCCACCTGTTATATATTCTCATGTCGTAGCTTTTGATATAAACCCCTTGTGGTGCGAAATAATCATTTTCACCATCCTGATCATAAGGCGTAAATGTATTCGGGATAAATACTGTTGCATCCTGGTGAACACATTCTACCGTAGATCGTGAAAGCTGGTTGTATTGGCCGGGGTTTTCAATGGCCTGTACCTGGTAGCAAAAATCAATCGTGCTGTCACCCAATTTGCTGTCTTTAAATTCATTGACCTGTACACTTGAAGTTGTCCCGATCAATTGCCATCCGGTACTGTCTTCGTTTTTATAGACATTATAGCTTTGCACGCCGTCATACCAGTCCCTATAACTGTTCCATGAGAGATCGTTATAACCAGGTTGGTTTTTCGCATTGAGAATAATGATACAACCCTGGTTGCTGGCATCGCTCGAGTTGCCGCAATGATCGCGGGCGAAAACATAATAGCAGTCTGAATCACGGATTTGACGGATAGATGCAGGGATATCACGGAAGGAATCAATATAGCCTAAGTCAGTGGTGCTATCAACAAATTTCAAATTTCCTGCCGGACTTGATCCGGCATCTTCCGATTTCCGATAAACAAAATAATTTTTGACATCATAAGATTTGGATGCTGTCCACGAAATGGAAGCGGCCTTGTTTGGTTTAGATACCGTAACCGTTTTGATATAAACCTTTTGGGGAGGATAATGATTGATTGCCTTAGCGCTATCGGTATTAGATGCAGAAATGATCGTATCGTTGACTGAATCAATACCTTTGATGAGGTATTGATAAACAGTATTGCATATCACGGCAGTATCTTTAAAAGCAAACACATTATTTGCCAAAGTATCGATTAAGACCCCGTTTTTATACACCAGGTATTTGCGCACGGTCCAACCAACATAGCCATTCCACGATAGCTGATTGAACCCATTGTTTGTCGATGCTGTAAGCTGAAGACTTTCATGGTAAATGGTAGATGTTCCTGTGTTCCCGCAACTGTCAACTGGTTGGATCTTATAATAATAAGCTTGTCTGTACGTGTTCAATCCTGTGTCAATCAATGAAGTGCCAGGCCAATGATCAATGATCAATGACCAATAAAGCCGATCAATACTTCTGTAAACATTATACCCCGCCAGATTCTTATCTGTTGCCGCACTCCAATCAATTTTAATCTTTCCATCCGTGACATCCGTCCTTATTACCGTTACATCCGTGATCGGCTTCGTCCTCGGCGTTATCGTATCAAAACTTTTTACCGTAATCGAATCTGAAAATGATATTTCACCATTGGCCAAAACAGCCTGTATCTGGTAGGTATAGTTGTGGTTACAGGTAATGTTTGAGTCTGCAAAAACAGAATCAAGTCCGGCATTATTCACAAGGTTTTGTGGGCCGCCATCCTCTGATTTATAAACCGAATAAGTCTTGACAGGGATACCCAGGTAATTAATCCAATTCAGTTTCTCATCCAGGTTATTGTTCTGCACTTTAAGCAAAACTGTTCTATGAATATTAGAGTTGATCCCCACATCACAAACATTATAAGTGACGATATAATATTTATAGACATTCTGCAACGTGTTGATATTGTCCTGGATATAACTGGTATCACTCAAGTCGGTTACGTCCTTTAGCAAAGCATATTTCCCATTGGCCGGATTTAGAGAATACACATAATAACCCCTTGCATTGCTATCATTTCTAAGGGCCCGTTTCCATTGAATAAAAATAGCGCCATTGGTTTCGTCTGATTTTAACACAGTTGCATATACAAGCTGTGCAGAATCAGCAAACGGAATAGTCTGTGGAATTATACTGATTGTGTCAGAATAGCTTGTCATGCCAGCATTATGGTAAATAGTTGCCAGTTTATAGTAGTACTTATTCCCGACGGTGACATCCGTGTCCACATCCGTGTTATACGTGATCGGTAATTGGCTGATTTTATTATAATTGATATTGTCGGTTGAGCGATAAACCGCGAAGGAATCGGGTTTTGTGGGCGGTGCGGTTATTCGCGGCAAATACAATGTTACTTCAGACCGACAGTTGAGCCCAATACCCGTCAATGCAACAGAACATACTGTATCGCTTAAGGCCACATTCAGGCATGAGTCTAAGGCAATTACCGCATAGCAAATTTTATTCGATGTTGTACTGATTGTATCAATATAAGAGCTTGCAGCGCCATGCAGATGGGTAATAAAATCTGAGGCCGTACCCCATACGCCGTTCACGGCCCTTTCTACCACATATTTGTAAACATCAGGAGAATCGGAACTGATGAAATTGAGTTGGGTTGTATTCGGATTCAAAACCGACAGGCTGATGATTTTTGCAGCATTTGGCGGGATGGTATCAATAGCCTTTCGGCCCATCGTATCTGAAAAAGAAATTTCACCAGGGTTGTATCCCACCGCCTCTATTCTATACCGTTCCACGTGGTTGCATGGGGCCGGGAAATATTTTGTAGAAGTATCCGCTCCTGATACTGAATCTATTGCAAAGAAACTGGTGCCAACCAATCTTTCAATCTTATATCTTTTAATCTTAAATCCTGAATAGGGTGTCCAGTTTAATATATGTATCAGCTCACCGACGCTCACTTTCAGGGTAATGGTCTTGTGGATCAAAGCACTGTCTGATTGGGTGCCGCAGGAATCGACGGCGACAAGGTAATAGAACTGGCTTTCACTTTGGGTATTGATGCCGCTATGGACAATACTATCAGAAGTGAGCGGAATATTGCTTTGGACTACATGATAGTTTTTTCCGTCAGCCGAATAATACAACTTATAAGACGCTAAATAAGGTCCGCTAATACCTTTCCATTTCACTACCACAGAGCCGTTTGTAGCAGAGGTCACTGTTTTGGTCACCGCGATAATTTGAGGGGTATCTATGAAAGAAGTCTGGTTGCATGACCGGTTGCTCCAGGATGTTTCAGAACTGTTATTGTCATAAGCCAGGATACGATAGCAATAACGATCATGGAAGTCAACCTGCGAATCATTGTAGATAGTGGCAGTACCGATTACCGTTTTAAACAGGCTTTCTGCACCGCCGTTTACAGAGCGGAATATCGCGTATTTTTCCACGGGACTGCCGCCCAGGTAAGCGCTCCATGACAGATAAATGACTTTTTCGCATCCTTTAATGTTTGCCACCAGTTGCATGGCCCTGTGTTCCTGCGAAAGCTTTGAAGTATTGCCGCATGAGTCAAAGGCATAGACCTTATAGCTGAAAGTATCGGTAATGGTACTCCCTACGCTGTCCCTGAAAACAACGGGCGAAGAAACAGGCCGTTTTATCGTATCAATATCTGTAAAAGCGCCATTGTTTTGGCTCCTATATATCACGTAGCCAATCGCATCAGCATCCGGTACTTTATTAAATGTCAATATGATATGGTTATTATCAGCTACGGAGTCATTTAAAACAGATACCACGGCCGGTGCCACCGTATCAAACGGCATGGTCTGGATACTGTCTGAATAAACGACCGTATCTACGTTGCCGCTTTCTTCTGCCTTGATCCTGAAATTCTGCACAACATTACAATGTTCCAGTTCGCTGAAAACGCTGTCGGTACCCGGCAGGGTTTTGTAGTCTGTCCAGCCGGTGCCCGACCATTTCTGAATGATATAGTTTGATACGGAGAATCCTTTGTATTTGCTCCAGCTTAGTGAGGATGAATCCTCCAATGCTTTGCCGTTGAGATGTATAGCCCTATGGATATCAGCGGTTTTTGATAAATTTCCGCAGGAATCCAGCGCCAATACTTCAAAACTAAAAGTATCTGTAAGGGTATTTATTTTGTAGTTATAAATATAGGAATCTGCAGGCATATTTTTAGCCAATACCGAGTCGGTCAAAACAAATACCCCGTGGTTTTTCTTTACATAAATAAGATATTTCCTGGTGGTTTTCTTCAATACTTTGGTGAACTCCAATGCAATATTACCCTCGCTGGTTACGGAGGCAGACACTATCCCCACCCTGGCCGGAGGAACAGTGTCAAAAGACGTGAGCGTAATGGTATCCGAGAGGCTCACCTGCTTGTTGCCATAAGTGATGATCCGGTAAGACGATGCAATGCCACACTTAGAACTGTCAATAAAGGATATAGCATTAGTATTTGGGCGCGCGATGACAACCCAGGCGCTGCTATCATTTGCAAGCCTTTGCAAAACAATAGAGTCAACTTTGTAGCCAATATAGTTTTTCCACCTAAGTATATTTTCCAGGTTTCCGGGTGTTCCCTGGAGCAATACGGGACTATGTTTTACAGAACTGTCGCTGGTTTTGCCACAGGAATCTACAGCAACCACCACATAAGTATATGAATGCGTTGTAGTTAAAAGAGAATCATTTACTAAATGTATGGTTGTTAAAGGTTTTGTTTGGGCTATTTTAGCATACGGGCCTCCATCCACCGATACCAGGGTGGTGAGATATGCTACTTTAACCAGGTTGCTCATGGCAATATTCAACAGGATATCTGCATTGTCTGCCACCGTACTATTAATGATCACAGGGGTCACAGGTTTGGGAGGCGCTACGATTATTTTTACCGAATCAACAACGGTGCAGCCCGAATTGGTTACTACCGTCAGTTTATAGGTGGTTGTGACCGTTGGAAAAGCGATGGTATTTGCTAAGGTTGGATTTTTTATGGTAGCTGCGGGTGACCATGACAATGATTTGATCCTGTAAACGAATGCTGTCAGTTTCACAGAATCCCCATAGCATATAGACTGGTTTTTGGTGGTAATGTTTACATAAGGTCTCGCGAATGAAACCGTATTTTGGTTTACCGAAGCGCCGGTAACAACCCCGCCACTTGTTCCGCTGTCGGCACCGTAGGAGGCCTTATAACAAGGGGCTACACTATTGAGTTGTATCCCTGGCTGGCCCGGACTTGCTGACCAGGATAGGTTTTTAGGGATTGAAGATTCAGGCAATAGAAGGGTGCCGCCACCCCCGCCGCCGCCCGGGCCTGCACAATCTGCCGTATTAAATTCAGTCGGAGGATTCACAGACAGACCATTGCCACCTTTTATTTGTACCTGGGCTTTTACCGGAAAGTTGTTGATATCAAGTAGTATAGTGCCACCTGCACCACCTCCGTCACCAGCTACCCGGGCGGTGCTATTGAATGTCTGGTTCTTTCCATTTGATATGATTTTGTTCCCGTTTGCAAACAGGTTATTTGCTTTGATCAAAATGATCCCTCCGCCGTTGGCAGGTGTATATCCGCTGAAATTTGCGTCTGATCCTATTCCGCCCCCCCCGCCCGGGAATATCCTGTTTTGCTTTATAAATGATACTAAACCAGTGCCTCCAATGCCGCCGTTTGCAGAAGGATGGCCACCACAGAAAGTCTCCCTTTCAAGCCCCCCAATACCCCCGCCGCCATAATTGCCTCCTCCACCGCCGCCAGAACCATTGCTGTTGCCGCCGCCGCCGCCATTGGCATTGGCACCCCGCCCTGAATAATAGACATCATTAAATGCTGCAACCCCTTCTCCTTTCGGGCCAAAAAAAGTGAATCCGTTCGGATAGAAATAACCGGTATTATGACAATTTTCAGGGCCGTTCAGCAGCAAATTTCCCAATAAATAAACCCCGCCCATGAATCCCTCATTGGTCACGTCAATATTGGAAGACATATAAATATTGCCTGTTGCCTCAAAAGTCAAAACGCCCCCCTTGGTACCGTTCCATGGCTGGGCAGTAAGGCCCGGGGCGGAAACAATAACACTGGTATATTGGGGCACTGTTACCAATTGCACCATGCCTTTCACATCATAAGAATTTAAAAGAGGGTTATGTAGATAAACTTTCTGCCCACTCACAGAATCAATGGTTACATATTCATAATTGCCCGCATTGCCAATATCGGTCACCGTTCCAAAAGAGGAAGTATTGCTTGTATCAATGGTTGCCCCCTTCATCTGGATAAGCAATGCCTTGGATCCTGGCGTAAAAAAAGAGGCCGTGTCAAGAGTCAGGGAAGCAAAGCAAGAATCATAGTCAGCCAATACGGCAGCATAGGAATTGATGATCCCGGAAATGGTTGTCGGTTTGCCACATTTGGATAGAGTGTCTAAAACTGTTTTAAAAGTATCATGATCAGTACATCCGTTTGAAGCGGTGACATTTACCTTATAAACTGTATTCTGGTATGGATATACCCATATCGCAGAATCGGTAGAGTCGCTCAAGGGTGAGCCGGGAGGGCTGGTCCATGCAAAGGTTTTGCCGTCGATGCCAAGGGCTTTCAGGTTGATGCTATCGCCCAGACAAAAGCTATCCGTCACAGTCTTAATATGGGTTGGGGATTGATAAATGGTTACTGTTTTGGTAATGGAATCTTGTATTGATCCATTACCTGCCACAAGCTTCACCATATATGTACCTGCACTAATATAAGTATGAGTAGGGTTTTCATATACGGAAGTATTGTCCTTTGAGGAAGGATCTCCAAAATCCCACTTCCATGAAGTCGGGTTTTCAAATGTGGAATCATAAAACTCAGTAGGAGAGTTGGAACAATCTTTTACAACCCCGAAATATACTTCAAACAATGGACAGGAATAAGTTGCATTTGCTTGTCCATTTTGATCAGAAAAAGAACCTGTACCGGTATTCAGACTCACACTCGTGGTTTTAAATGTATCAAGGTTTTTTAAGGGCTGGGAAGCTGATGATAAAGCTGACGTCTTTATATTGCAATTGTCTATATTGAGTCCACTATCTGTTTTTACTAAAAAATATCCCTGTTGAATTGCATTATTCCCAGTGACATAGGCCGTTTGTAAAAAAATAAATGCCCCGGAAGACAGATGTAAAAAGTCATGACCGGCAGCTTTGCTAAAAACAAATCCGCTATATAAATGACTGGCTTGTTTGTACGTTAAATTGGATATAACATGCAACGAAATAAATTTGCCAGATGTATCTACCCTTAAAATACCAATCCCGCTATCCGTATTATTCACATTCAGTCCTGCGCTAATGTTTATTACATGTTTAACACTATCATAAAGAGCTGATCTGAAAGTATAGAAGGTTTTAGGAGTGTTGTTATAAGTTTTCGACCAAAGAATGTTTCCTGAACCGTCCAGTTTCATTAATGCCCCACTTATGGAATCCGTTCCGCAGACGTAAATACTATTATCTGGCAATTCAACAATGGAATGTGCAAACCTTTGAGACATTGACGTATAAGAAGCGCCAAAGACCTTAGACCATAAAAGCGTACCGTTTTTATCGGTTTTCAAGACCAGATAATTGCAACTATATCCTAAAGCGTTTGAAGCATTAGAGTCAATTGCGGTGCCGCAAAGAAGATAGCCACCTGTTCGGGAAGGTATTGCTTTATAGGCCCAACCTTGGATACCGCTTTTATTGTATGTGTTTGACCAGACTACCTTGCCGGCGGTATCAGTTTTAATCAGGCATGCCTCTCCTTTGGAAGAAAGAATTGTTGAAGCACCGGCTAAAATATAGCCACCTGGAGGGTCATTCGTAATGCTCATTCCAATCCCAAGTCCATGATTTGTCTTCCCCTGAAGGTATTTTGACCAGATAAACTTGCCGCTCTGCGTTATTTTAAATAAATAAAATGCCTCTGAATTTAAAGTGTTTGAGCAGACAACTATATTCCCTTCAGGACTCAATACCATATCTGCCGAGGTAGTTACATCATCGCTTTTAATAAAGGCCGTTGTGTTTTGGAAATTTGTAGTTGTATCATAGTAATCTTTCTCCCAGAGAATCGCTCCCAGGCTGTCCGTTCTGATAATATGAATTCGGTAATCAGGATATTTTATATTGTTATTTAATGAGGAAAACCCATAATTCCACATACCAGATATCAAAAAACCTTTGTCAGGAAGGGCCAAAACAGTAGAACCTACAGTATTCCGAATCGAGCCTCCGCCGTTTGCAAAAGTCTTTTCAAACGTTGCGGTCCTTTGAGCGTACAAAGAATTGATACTACATAAAAATAGTAGGGATAATATAAAAACAAATGCCTGTGCGTGAAGGCGCATAAATGAGAGGCTTGTGTAATAACAAATGTACGGAAAAGAATCTGAATCACGGATAAATACGGAATTGGCGGATGGCACGGAATATTATGGTGGCTAGTGGGGTCGCCTTAAAGTTGTCAACTTCTGAAAAGTTGCCAACTTATTAGCAGCACTTTTCATCATTATTTGCTATGATGTCATTTGTTAAGTTGAAAACTTTCTAAAAAATTGCCAACTTTTAGACATCTCTTCCCCGGTCTGTCTCCTGACAGACAGGAATAGGGGGCGTTAAAGTTGTCAACTTTTGGACATCCGCTGTCAAGGACTCTGAAGTTTATTTGGAGTCAAACACATTACCCGGCAGGACCTGTAGGGGTGGGGCTTGCCCTTTTTTCGATTATGGTTCAATGATAAAATTCATCGAAAGAAATCTGTTGAACGTTCCACTTTTTAAAAAAGTGGAACGTATATAAAATTGTTCCAGCTAAAGGGCGGGGGCAAGCCCCGCCCCTACTACTAACTGATGACTGAAAATCCCACTTCTTTCATATTAAATAGCCTTAAACCACCATCCGTTTCTATAATAAGCCTCCCGTCCTTACCGACTCCATTAATGACTCCTTCAAAATCCGCATTTTTTATTTTATCGATGAAGTGCATTTTTTCTCGAAAGCCAAATAGTGATTCTAAATAATCAACCGATAAGAAGGGTTCACTGCTTTTAAGCTGCAGGTAACGTGCCTCAATATTTGAAAATAAGACTTTTTCAATATTACGCAGATCAAATTCCAACCCGGAAACCTCTTTAAGGGATGTCCGTCTTTTATCATTAAAAATTTCGTTTACATTGATTCCGATTCCAATAATGGCGTAGTCAATTTTTTCTCCTTTTAAACCGTTTTCAATCAGTATCCCACAGATCTTCTGTCCCGATACAAAGATGTCGTTAGGCCATTTGATTTTCACCGGCTTATCCAGTAAAAAATTGGAAATAAAATCCTTTGCCGCCAATGCCATTGCTTTGCTTAACAGGAATTGGTTCGCAGCATTCAGGAATCCAGGGTAAAGCAATACTGAAAGCATAATGTTCTGGTCTCTGTTACTTTCCCAAATCGATCCTGCCTGGCCACGGCCTTCGGTCTGATATCCGGTACTGATTACGGTGCCTTCAGGAAGTTTTTCAGTTCCTGATAAAGTTTTTAGTCTTAAATTTGTGGAATTGGTTTCGGGGAGGTATACATAGTTCTGTCCAATAAAAAGTGGTGCGCTGTGGTTTGTGTGAAATGAAATACTTTCCATGTTAGCCCCACGAAATTCATGATTAAAACGTAAAATGTGTTAAAAAATTAAAAAGCAATTTGACTGAGCTTAAATTGCGCCAAAATTGAGAAATGAAAAGGAAATATCTATTAATAGCTGCTTTTGCCTCCGCTTTGATTGTCGTTTTTTATACCATTGTTAAGGCAAATTCTGCAGGCGCCACGTATGGTGTATGCGGCGCCCCTGATGATCAGGTCCCTGATGGGTCTTCATGCGGATACCAGGGATGTCATGGCATTACACCTATAACCAACAGCGATGCGCTGAAGATCACATTAATTGATCAATCAACAAGTCAGCCGGTCACATCTTATGAACTTGGGAAAAAATACACGGTTGAGATAGAACTTACGTACAGGACCCTGATTGCTTGCGGTTTCGAATCTGAAGTAGAATTGCCTAAATCCCCATATACACACGAGGGTAAAATTGCAGCAGGTACCAGAAGCCAGATTCCATCGGGTCCTAAAGGCCAATATGCCACACATATTAATTCACTCAGGGCAGGTACCCATTACGGGATGTGGGAATATACATGGACAGCGCCCACAAATTATATCGGTGATTTGATTATTTATGCCGCAGGAAATTCTGCAAACGGGGACGGAACTAATTTTGGCGATACTATTTTCACGACCAAAATGACCATCTCCCACAATGCAGCAATTGATCCGGGTATTTCAGGAATATCAAAAATGAATATCTTCCCAAACCCTGCAAAAGACTACTTTTCAATCGGTTGTACCCTGGCAAATGAAGAAAATATGTCAATTGTGCTTTATAATCTCAAGGGACAAGCTGTTAAATCTATTCAATCAGGCATTTTGCCCCAGGGAGAAAATAAGATCAGCTCAGATGTTAAAGGTTTGCCGACCGGCCTTTATTTCATTCGTATGACTGCAAACGGGGAAACCGCAACAGAGAAAGTGATGGTAGGAGAATGAACAATTACTAATTATGGCGTAATTCGTAATTCATAATTCGAAATTAATGCTCCGCTCTCTTCTGCATCTTTTTTACCCTGAACTTTGCATTGCATGTGGATCGGAGCTTGTTTAGGGCGAGACATATATTTGCCTTGATTGTCAATTAAACCTTCCAAAAACAGGTTTTCATAAATATTCAGGCAACCCTGCTGACCAGATTTTCTGGGGGCGTTTTCCATTGCAAAGAGCATCAGCCTATTTATATTTTGAAAAAGCAGCGGGGGTCCAGAAAATCCTTCACAATATTAAATACCAGGGAGGAAAACAATTGGCTAAAATGATAGGCAACTGGTATGGAAGTGACTTACAAACAATTGATGAATATAAAAATCTGAACCTGATAATCCCTGTTCCACTACACAAAAGCAAACTTATTTCACGGGGCTATAACCAGAGCGAATGGTTTGCACTCGGTCTTTCAGAAACGATGAAAGTGCCGGTTCAAAACAATAACCTTTCTAGAATACATAAAAGCGAAACCCAGACCAGGAAAACCAGGTATAAAAGATGGGAAAACGTATCTGAAATATTTGAAGTTGTACGTCCTGAACTTTTGAATGACAAACATATATTGCTTGTGGATGATGTGGTAACCACGGGTGCCACTTTGGAAGCTTGCGCCCAAAAATTATTATCTTTAAATTGCGGGATTAAAATAAGTATCGCTACAATTGCGTTTGCGAGTTAGTTTTTATTTTATGAACAAGAGGCTACCCAATTTATACTGGTTTTTCACCTTAATAGGCTTAATACTCCTATCAGGTTCAGGTTGTAAGAAGCCGGATAGTTTTGATACGAGCCCCTCGGCATATCTAACCTTTTCCACAACTGTTGTGCAATTTGATACTGTTTTCACCACGGTCAATTCTTCAACGCATAATTTTACGGTACACAATCCGAACAAACAAGCTGTAAATATTTCTGACATCAGGCTTCAGGGAGGCTCAAATTCAGTTTTCAGGATAAACATAAATGGAAGTGCCACCACTGACTTCCCAAATTTTGTGTTAGCGGCCGGGGATAGTATTTTTATTTTTGCTGAGGTTACTCCTAAACTCAGCGCTGCAAATACGCCCTTCGTCGTTTCAGATACCATATTGTTCGTCCTTAATGGGCACACCCAGAAAGTGGCTCTTGTAGCTTTTGCCCAAAACGCTCATTTTATTGATAACCGGATACTCGGTTGCGATACTTTTTTTCATAATGACGGAAAACCTATTGTGCTGTATGATACCGCTTATGTGCGGCCGAATTGTACACTGACCATTGATGCCGGAGTGACCATATATTGCCATCGGAACGCCGTACTGCTTATTGATGGTACACTGATTTCAAATGGCACTAAAGCCCAACCGGTCACATTCAGGCAAGACCGGCTCGAACAGGCCTATGAAAATCAACCGGGACAGTGGTACGGGATTCGTTTTCTTGACAGCAGTGTCAATAACACTATGACCCATACCATCGTAGGTGAAGGAACAGTCGGTATAGAAGTTGACTCCCTTTCAATCATACCAAATCAGCCAAAGTTAACCTTGAGTAAATGTATTATTAAAAACTCGAGCTCCATTGGCCTGGCTTGTTTTAGTGGTTCGGTGAATGCTACAAACTCGCTGATATATGCCAGCGGTATGTACAATGTCTATTGTGAACTGGGCGGCGTTTATAATTTCGTGAATTGCACTTTTGATATTATCAATGATTTTGTGGCAAACCGTGTGCCTTCTATACATTTAGACAATCTGCTGTATAAAAATGTAGATAGCATTGCTTTTCCCATGATCTCGGCATTAAAAGCTTCTTTTTACAACTGTATCATTTGGGGTGATCTTGCGGATGAAGTAGAGCTTCAAATACATAGATCTACTACTGGCAATGTTTTCGACACGCTATTTTCTCATAATATTATCAAAGCTAACAAAGTAAAATTCGGTAGCGTCAATCAGGTAAATCAAAGCCAGGGATATCCAAATTTTGTAAATGAGGCTGGTATTCCACCGGATTATCATTTAGAATCAAACTCACCCGCTATTAAAGGAGGAACCATGGTTATTATTCCAGGCGTATTACCCATTAATGATGATATGGATGACGTAACAAGTCCCAACATAAACACCCCTGATATAGGCTGCTATACGTACCATTAACTGTTATTGCACTATAAGTTTTTTGCACATCACAACATTCTTATTTTCTATCGATAGCAGATACATTCCAGCCTGCATGTTATCAACAAAAACCTCATTTTGACCTGGTAATATTTGCTGTTCAGAAATCTGATGGCCCTCCATATCTATAATGTGCAGTATAGAACCCGAGCTTATAGTCTCGTCTATATGAATATTGAAATTCCCTGCAGATGGGTTTGGATACACTTCTAAGCCAGTTACCTGATTTGGTGGTTCTATCCCTGCATCAATATCGCCTACAGCGGCAATAAAATCAAACCCATTTTCGGCTGGATCCGGAAGAACCTGGTTCCCATATTTTATAGGTCCTATTTGCGCACTTCCAATAATGTAAACCATGGTCTGGGCTGGGTTCAGGCACAAAGAATATGAACCGTCTTCGGCTTCACCACCTGTTCCAACCACCCAGAGCTTGTTTCCGTTATTATCATATTTTGCCACAAAAAAATCATGCTCACCATTCGATACAAGGTTGCTATTCCCAAAATCCGCCGTATCTGAGAATGAACCCGTAACATATATATTGTTTGAAGCATCCAGTACCAATGCTGCTCCGTTATCAGAATAATCGCTTCCTGCCCTGTTTGCCCAAATTACTTTGCCGGAAGCATCCATTTTCGAAACAAAAATATTTCCGACATACATTCCGTTCCCTTTTACCTCAAGATGTATATTGTCAAAATCAGTTTGAGGACCGAAATAACCGGTTGTGTAAAGGTTCCCATTTTTATCGGTCTGAATGCTTGCAACCCCTGAATTTGCCATTTGCTTAAACCAAAGAAAACTACCCAGGCCACTATAACAAGCAATAAACGCATTCGACCCGTGGTTGACAGTGGTGTATAATTTCCCGTTAAAATATGCAGAATCATAATAACTGCCTGCTACATAACAGTTACCAGACTGGTCCACTGCCACACTTCCACATTGTATATCATTATTCTGGTTAGTTGATTCTGCAGTCCGTATCCATTGAAGGGTTCCATCCTTATCGTATTTGGCAGTAAAAAGATTAATTAATCCGGTTCCTGTTATAGTTTGAGAACCAAAAAAAGCTGATGCACTGTAATATTCCCCAGCAAGATATGCATTTCCTTCATTGTCAACGCTTAGGGCATTCGCCTGGTCAATGCCGGTCCCCCCGCCCGATACCATCCATAAAACCTTGCCAGTCGAATCCATCTTTACCAGCACAGCATCGGCACTTCCCTTAGAAGTTACTGATATGGTTCCAAGTTTGAAAATGTTGGTAAATTCTCCGGCAAGATAGATATTGTCCAATGAGTCTGCCTTAATGGCAAGACCTGTAAATGAGCCCGTACCCGCATTGCCAATGGATTTGAGAACCTTACCGGCACTGTTATATTTGATGATAGGTGTACCCGCAGTTGTATAGAGGTTGCCTTTGCTATCAGAGCAGATGGCTGCATAGTTGCCGCTCTTTTCTGCCCAGGTAAAAGTGGCAGCAAAGGAATTTGTATGACCCAGCAAGATCAATAATGTAAATAAGCCTACTTTTTTCATTTTGATATTTGTTTATGTAGTTTGTTTGTCCAAATTAATATCACCCGGATTTAATATTCACAAAACAAAAACAGAACTCTATCGGTTAAATTCAAATATAAATATTACGCATTAAACTAACATTCAATTATTTGACATTTTATATTATCGTCATTGCGCCTTAAATTATTTAAATTAATTAACAATAAATTAAGTATTTTTAACAACTATTTAAGAAATAATAATTATTTCAATTCGTACCTCAAATCGGGAAAATGTAAAAAAATCAGTAACGAAGCACAATATGGCCTTTGAACTATCATATTTATCATAAAATACATAGTTTTCCCGTACTTTTGAACCCGTTATGATTAAAATTGGCGTATTAGGTGCCGGTCACCTTGGTAAAATCCACATCAGGGAAATAAAAAACATTCCCGAATTTGAACTGATCGGGTTCTATGATCCTAACCCTGATACCGCGGCCTTTGCTGAAAAAGAATACAATGTGCCTTCGTTCGATTCAATTGAATCTTTGCTGAATGAAGTTGATGCGATTGATATTGTAACCCCTACCCTCTCGCATTACGAATGTGCCAAAAAAGCAATTGAAGCCGGCAAACATTTTTTTGTTGAAAAACCCCTTACCAATACGGTCGTAGAAGCTGAAGAACTTGTAAACCTCGTAAATGCATCAAATCTCAAAGCCCAGGTAGGCCATGTGGAGCGTTTCAATCCTGCATTTATCGAAGCGCAGAAATTTAACCTGCACCCTATGTTTATTGAAGGCCATCGCCTGGCAGAGTTTAAACCGAGAGGCACAGATGTTTCGGTCGTTCTTGACCTGATGATCCATGATATTGATATCATTTTAAGCATTGTTGATTCACCGGTAGCCTTGATCAGTGCAAGCGGCTTGCCGGTAATCAGCGACAATATAGATATTGCCAACGCCCGGATCGAATTTGAAAATGGCTGCGTGGCAAACCTTACGGCAAGCAGGGTATCCCTCAAAACGGAACGCAAACTCCGTATCTTTCAAAAAAACGCTTACATCACCATAGATTTCTTCAAAAAAGAGCTGAATGTTTTCCAGATGCGGGAAATGGAAGAAGATGAAGACATTACGGATAAAATGGTGATTGATCCGGGAGAGGGGAAAACAAAAAAAGAGATTATTTACAATGCGCCGCAACCCGGCAACGTTAATGCCATACACCGCGAACTAGAATGCTTCGCCGATGCTATTTTGAATGATAAAACCCCTCCGGTAAGTATCGAAGACGGATATAAATCACTGAAACTCGCTCATGCCATACTTGACAAAATGGAAGCGCTGATGTTAAAATCGTCCCTGCATTGAAAAACTGTTTAAAAATATCCCTTTTAACTAATACCCTACGCCTAACGCCTAATGCCTTTTTACTATTCGCGTTTTTCAGTTCCTGCAGCCTCATTCAGCCACCTACCACCATCCCATCTTATATAAGGGTACAGCGTTGTACCGTAAAAGACTCTGCGACCCATGATACGGTATCGAGCAATATAACGGATATTTGGGTGGATGACAATCTGGATTACAGGGGAATATACCAGGTACCGATCAGTGTGCCCATATTACAAACAGGGCCAACAACTATTTCGCTCCAGGCTGTGGTAGAAGAAGACGGAATTTCGTCAAACCTGTTGCCATATCCTTTTTATTACACGTATACGGTCAAAAATGTAAACCTGCAGCCTGGAAAATTAGATACCATAAACCCAGTGTTCTATTACAATTCTGCTATTACAAAGTTTCAGTGGATAGAAAGTTTTGATGGCACCAATACTCTGGAAACAACAAGTGAAAACACTGCAAATGTGCATGTTACTGAAGTAAAGGATTCTGTTTTCCAGGGCATCGGAAGTTATGAAGTGGACATGACCGCAGGGCAGACTTTTTATGCCGCAAGCAAATCCCCTACTTTTATCCCCCCCGCAAGCGACATCGTATGGCTTGAAATGAATTATAGAACCGATGTGCCCATGGATGTCGGCGTAAATTTTATTGACCCTACAGGCGCCAATCCATTACAACCGGAATTTATTTCTGGTGTGAACCCAACTACTAAATGGAAGAAAGTATATATTGATATAGGTCCTGAATTGCAGTTCTTTAACCAATACCAGTCTTTTCAAATTTATTTTCAGGCGAATGCTTCCGGGAACGCACATATTTTCATTGATAACCTAAAGCTGTTATACCTTGAATAAGCGACTGGCAGGTATTATTTATATCGCTTCTGATTATCTTGCTTCTACGCTTGCGTGGACTCTGTTCTATATTTACCGCCTCGAATTTGTAGAGCCGCAGAAATATGGCTACAAAATCCCTATTAGTTTCGATAAAAATTATTACCTGGCCATAATCCTGATCCCGCTTTATTGGATCCTGATATTCTGGACATTCGGAAGCTATAGAAACATCTATCGCAAATCTAGGGTAAAAGAATTCGGGCTTGTTTTTACCCTGTGCTTTGTAGGTTCGGTATTGCTGTTTTTCTTAATACTCCTTGATGATGTTGTTGGGTCTTATAATGCTTATAGATATACTTTTTTGGTTCTTTTCCTGCTGCAGTTCACACTCATGTATGGCATGAGGCTTATCATTCTTACCAGAATAAAAAAATTGATAAAAACCAGGGTTTTAGGCTTCAATACCCTTCTTGTCGGTAACAACCAGAAGGCACTGGATCTTTATCTCGAACTTGAAAACGAAAAATATTCACAGGGCTACAATTTCAAGGGTTTCGTTTCCATTAACAATGAGCCATTTACGGCTTTAAGCACTTATTTGCCAAGGCTTGGCCGGTTTGACCAGATAAATGAAATCATTAGGGAAAACAAAATAGAGGATGTCATACTCGCTGTTGAAACTTCCGAACACCCAATCATTAATAATATTATAAGCACTCTGGAAGATACCGGGGCCGATATCAAGATTATCCCTGACATGTACGATCTGCTGACAGGAACCGTGAAAATGAACTATCTGTTCGGTACCGCCCTCATTGAAGTGACGCAGGACATGATGCCTATCTGGCAAAAGAACCTCAAAAGGATCATTGATGTAGCGGTTTCTATTTTGATCCTGACTTTGGGAAGCCCTTTCTACCTGATAATGATGTTTTTGGTAAAAGTCACATCAGTAGGCCCGGTATTCTATGCACAGGAAAGGATCGGGTATAACGGCCTCCCTTTTAAAATATACAAATTCAGGACCATGCAGGTTGATGCCGAGAAAAACGGCCCGCAACTTAGCTCAAAAAGCGATCCGAGGATTACCAAAATAGGTCGTTTTTTGAGAAAATTCAGACTCGATGAATTCCCGCAATTCTGGAATGTGCTGATCGGGGATATGAGCCTTGTTGGCCCACGCCCTGAGCGGCAATATTTTATTGACCGTATCATGGAAATTGCCCCCCATTATATGCATCTCCTGAAAGTAAAACCAGGTATTACTTCTTGGGGACAGATCAAATTCGGCTATGCAGAAAATGTTCCCCAAATGGTGGAACGTATGAAGTTTGATATTCTTTATGTTGAAAACATGTCGCTGGCCATGGATTTAAAGATCCTGTTTTATACAGTACTTATCATGTTTCAGGGCAGGGGTAAATAAAAAACTCCTAAAAGAATTACATTTTTTTGTCCCTCCGACGTACATAGTCCTATAAAACATGAAATTTACTGACGATTGTCAGCATTTCATCGTCCTTTATTAAACTACTTTAGCCCTGTGATAGTTATAGTACTTTAAACAGCACCGGTTCTTTTGAAAATCTTTTTGAAAATCTTTCTCATTTCATGCTGTTTGTGTGCAGGCATCATGAATGTCCATGCACAGAATACAAGCATTGTGAATGATAGCATTAATAAACGCAATCCACCTGTTCATAAAAAATCCATAATTGTAGATGATTTACAGCGCTTTGCCTTGAAAGACAATATCGTTTCAAAGCTGCTTCGTTCTGTCATGGTATTTGAAAATAAAAAACCACCACCCGATACCACCAAAGTCAGCGAAAAGAAATACGAGAATTATGAGTGCAGGATCATCAGGAATATTGAAATCGTGGTTCTTGGTCCTTTCGGGTATTCAACCTACTTAAAATATGGTCGTGAAATTGTGCGTTTGCAACGCCTCGGAAATGAAGTACACTATAACACAAGGCATTGGATCATTAAAGACAAACTTCTCTTCAAAAAAGGTGATGCGATTGACGCCGTAAAAATATCTGAAAGTGAGCGCCTCCTTAGGCAGTCACCATATATCAACGATGACAAAATATATCTTGATTCAATACCCGGAGACCATGACAGTGTGGATGCAGTTGTAGTGGTTAAAGATGTCTTTGATTATTCAGGTAGCGCCGGTGGCAACCCCCTCATCCCTAATGGCAATGTTAGTGTTACTGATATAAACTTTCTCGGTCTTGGGCAAGCTGTAACCGGCTCCGCATCTTATAACCCGCAATATTCCCGGCCTTATGGATACGGCGGAATCTATAGTGTCCCACAGATCGCAAATACCTATCTCTCCGCTCAGACCCATTATAGTTCCCTAGATCTAAACCAGAATTTCGGTGTCAATCTTAGCCGACCCTTCTTTTCTACTACCACCAAATGGGCCGGAGGCGCTGATTTTGAATACAACCGTGCTGCATACAATGTAACATTACCAGATTCAAATGTATATTCAGGTATGCATAATTATACGACAACTGATTTTTGGCTTGGCTATGCATTCCCTTTAAATGAAAACTCCCTGTACCGTTTTAAAAAATCACAAATTATTCTCAGCGGCAGGGTATATAATATCAATTATCTAAATAACGATAATTTGCCATCAGATCTAAATCACTTATTCTCAAACGAAACCTTCTATCTTGGTGCCATTGGATTTACGCACCGGGATTATTATAAAGACCATTATATATTTGCTTTCGGGAAAACAGAGGACATACCGCTTGGATATTTATTTACCATAAACGCCGGGCCGGATTATTTTCAAAATCGCAAGCGGTGGTACTCCGGGGCCAAAGCTTCTTACGGTTGGAATAATTCTTCCCTGGGATACATGTACTTAAGCGCGGAAACCGGAGGTTTTGTCAGCTCAAACCAGGTGGAACAGGGAGTCATCAATACAGAATTTATGTATTTCACCAACCTGCTCCCATTGGGCTTATGGCAATGCCGTCAATATTTGTTTAACCAATACACGTTGGGATACAATAGGTTACCAGGTGAAGCCCTAACCATCAACCAGGGAATGTCCGGACTCCAGCAATTTTATTCGCCAACTCTTACTGGCACCCAAAGGTGGTCGAATAATATCGAAGCTGATTTTTTTTCTCCATGGAAACCGCTTGGTTTTGAAATCGTATTGGTTGCTTTTATGGATGATGCACTCATCGGGAATCATGATGTCACCATCTTGCAAAGCCACCTCTACCAGGGATACGGTGCCGGGATCAGGTTCAAAAATGAGCATTTTATATTCAATACACTCCAGTTATCATTTCATTTCTTTCCAAATGCAAACCTTATTGATGCAAAATCCTTGATTTTCAGAAGTACCGGAAGCTCAGATCTCCAATTTCAGGATTTTCAATTTTCTGAACCATATATGGCTTCATTCAAATAGATTACATTAATTTATGATAATTATCATTTTATAATATTAGAATAATGATTGCAAGTTATGCAATGAAATAGGATTATTTGTTGAAATAATATTTTGTTTATTAATTCACTTGTCTTTAATCTTTCCACCAATAATCTGGTCTAAAAAAATATAAACAATTTTGAAACCAATAAAAACACCGAATAAACATCAGAACCTAAACCTTTACTTTAAAACAAACTAATTAAACATTAATATACAACATTTTAACTCAATTTCGACCTTTTTTAGCTTGGCAATTCTGGCATTAACGTTTCCTGGTACCAAATCATTTGGATTATTTCATTATTTTGGGTTACAAATCGACTTTCTACTGAGAACTTTTTGCTCCGCCAATTCACGAGATTCTGCCTTATTATCTTATTTTGGCCTAAAAAATCGCGACATCCTAAACCTGGTATCAGCTATTTCATGATGTTAATCATTCAAAATAAGACTTTCGTCATATTTACTTGGTGGAATCCGGCCGAAATTTGCAATATTTGTACAACTTCAAAAGCCATAAAGAGGAAAAACTTACACAAGTAGCATCGGTCCGCCTGAATCAAAATATGAAAAAACCCATAAAACCTTACAGCTCGCTTTTACGTAGATATGCCGGATTATTGTTTGCTCCAACATTTCATAAAAATTGGATACATAGCGTTACGAGCAAAAAAAGAAATGCGACATTTATTATTAAAACCCTCATTTTTATGATCCTTAACAGGATTTTTTATCTACAGGCGGTCTCATGGGAAAACTGTGGACAAGTGAATAACTATTTTTTACAAAATCTTTCGAAACCTTACATCTTGTTTCAGGGAATTTCTTATATTTGTCGCAGAGTATTGGGCAACTGGGGAGTTGCTTTTTGTAACGGCATGATTGTCAATTTTTTAACATTATTGGATTACTTGAAACTTCTGGTAAGTCCCTCTGGGAGGAGACTATATTATGCAGAATTGAAACTTGTGCCGATATCTTCAAACGGTTTTTCGCAATTTTATAGCAAAGGCGCTGAATGCTAAAAACCGTACCAAATATCACCAAAACCTTACATAAGCTAAAGCTGGGCCGGAGCCTGGCTTATTTCTTTACCATCATGCTCGTAGATGTGCTGAAGGCAGTTGATAAGTTTGACCGGAAATTGAAAAATTCAGGAAGAATTGCCATAATTCTGCTGCTGCTGATACCATTGGGGCATAGCAGGGCCAAGGGGGCTCAGGTTACGGTCACTACAAACAGCCTATGGAGTACTTGCAAAAGTGGTGGGGCACCAGCCGCTGGCGATAATGTATCTGTAACAAGCGGAGCAACCTTAACTGTTGACGTTGGTACTGCTGTTTGTACCAATCTTACAATTGGTGGAACATCAAACACCAGTACCTTAAAATTCAACTCAGGAACTCAGCTTACCGCGTCCGGAACCTTGACAATGGCGGGTAGTAGCGCAGCCATCAAAGGGGTTTTGGACATGACCAGCGGAGGCACTTTTATATATTCAGGTACCAGCATAACCATTACTCAAGCGGCAGACAATACATTTACACCTGGAACAGGCACTGTAGAGTTTACGAATACTCTTACGCTACCGGCTTCCGTTTTTACCACATTTAACCTGCTTCATATTTCAGCGGGAACAGCAACTCTCGGAGTTGCACTTACATCAGTAGCAGCATTAACAATTGATAATTCTGCGACACTGGGGCTGGCTACATTTAGCATTACGGCCATGACCGGGAATTTTGTAAACAATGGCACTGTAACAACATCTACAGGGATACTTAACATAACAGGGTCAGGAAATACAACAAGCGGTACAGGCACTATTAATACAACCGGTGCCGGTGGAGTAACATATAAAACAAATAATAGTACAATCCTGGCCGGAAGCACAATAACCATAGCCGGAGCGGGTGCCGGTGGAATTGTTATAACCGGTGTAACCCTGACAAATAACGGAAGAATAAATCCTGCCGCCGCTAATAAAATCAGCGGAACTGGTACCTTATCAGGGGGTGGCGAAATAGATGTGACCACTACGGGGGCTACTGCGCTTACCACACAATATTCGTGTTCAAGAACCCTTACAAATTTAAGCGTTGTATTTGCAGGTACGGCAGCGCAAACTTCTGGTGCAGCAATTACATGTAGAACGCTCACTATTAATAATTCCACTGGTGTTACCCTGGCCACCGCAGGATCTACAGTAACCGATTCACTTGTCCTTACTTCGGGCGCTTTAACAGCAACTACCACGCTTACGATGAACTCGGGTTCTGTTATTGTGAGATCAGCAGGCAGTATGACCTGGACTGCAAGCACAAAAAATTATAAAGTTATTTATACCGGAGCCAGCGCTATTACTACAGGCCCGGAAATTTCAGCACATGCCGTTCATATTGTTTCAAGCACCAGTAATACCGTAACCCTTAATGCCGCAGCAACCATCGGAGATACCCTGGAATTGGTTTCAGGAACATTTGCCGGTGGAACAAACCTGACAATGGGGTCTGGATCCTACATAGTACGTTCGGGAGGTGCCATGACCTGGACGGCGAGTACAAAAAAATATAAGGTGTCTTATGTAGGCAGCAGCGCAATTACAACAAGCGTGGAATGGACATCCAACACCGTAATTGTCACCAGCGCTACTTCAAACACGGTTACGCAAGGTGGTGCACAGACACTTGATTCGCTCATTTTAACGAGCGGGGTTTTTGTTGCAGGAACCAACCTTACCATGACTTCCGGCGGAAATTCCGCCATCAATGCTGCCGGTGGTACCATGACAGGTGCTCCAAAAACCAATGCATATAATGTCCTTTACACAGGTACTGGCCAGACTACCAGCTCTGAACTTACTGGTTCAGCTTTAACAAACGTAACCGTCAATCTAACCTCTGGTATGGTGACACTCGGGGCCACTTTTACCATGACTGGTAATCTTGCCCTCACCGCAGGCACTTTTGATGCGAGTACATTTACCATAAACATAGGCGGGAATATCACCGGCACGGGATCCAATTTCACTCCCGGTACAAGCACGGTAAACTTTAATAAATCAACGGCACAAACCACAGTAGGAGTTAATTTTTACAACCTCACCCTCAGTGGTGCTGGCGGGCTTACGCCAAGTGCGGGTATTTCTGTTTCCCATACACTTACGCTCACCGCAGGTGTACTTACGGCAAGTACAAACCTGACTATGTGGAGCGGAACCACTATCAGCCGTTCAGGTGGAAGCATGACCGGTACTATCCAGGGGGCTAAAAATTATAATGTAACCTATACCGGGGGTAGCGGCATTACAACCGGGCCGGAATGGACATCAAATACCGTTATCGTTACATGCAGCGTTACTTCTGCAACAGTTACGCTTGGCGGAGCACAAACACTTGATTCGTTAAACCTTACAAGCGGCACATTTGCAGCAGGTACCAACCTGACCATGACTTCGGGTGGCAATTCTGCCATTTCCGTATCTGGGGGCTTAATGACGGGAAACCCTCTAACCAATAATGTTTATGACGTTTTATATTCGGGTACCGGCCAGAATTCAGGTTCGGAGCTTGGTGGCGGTGGACTCAGAAATGTAACTCTTGGCCTTACATCCGGTACCATTACGCTGACGAGCGACATGTCACCGAGCGGGAATCTAACGCTCACAACGGGCACCTTGTCTGCGTCTACCTATACGATAACCTTAGGAGGCAATTTTGCAGATAATGCCACATTTACAGGGACTAGCAGTACTGTTGTAATGAATGGTACAACCCAATCCATTAGTGGGTCTGCAAATCCAATCGCTTTTAAAACCCTTACCATTAACTCCGGATCTACGGTCACTCTTTCTACTAATATCACAGCCACAGGTACTATAACTGTGAACGGCGAACTTAATCCGGGTGCCACAAATACTATTGGCGGAACGGGTTTAGTAACAGGAACAGGTACGATTGATGTGACAGTTTTAACAGCGACGGGCGCCTTTAGTCACCAGTATGCCACGAGTGGCTCAAATGTCTATACGGGCCTCGCTGTAAATTTTCATGGCGCTGGTGCACAATCAACTTCCACAGCTATTAGCTGCGATTCTGTTAATGTTGCAAGCGGCAGTACTACAACACTCGGGGCCAATTTAACTATTGCAAATGACCTTACTATTGCCGGTACCCTCGCCGGTTCTACTTTTACCATAAATGTTGGGGGTGATTTTATTAATAATGGAACCTATACGGTAGGCACGAGTACAATGAATTTTAACGGTACTGGTCCTCAGAATATTAGCGGGTCCACAACGCCATCTTTGTTTTATAAATTGATAAGTGCCAATATCACCGATACCCTATCTACTTCGGTCAATATTTCTGTAAGTAATGCACTCACTGTAAATGCAAAAACGGTATTTGAGCCTGGAAACCAGGATACGGTTGCCGGAGCAGGAACGCTTTCAGGTGGTGGTTTTATCATAGTAACTTATGCAGGTAATGCCACTGATGACTATGCGCATCAGTACCTAATGACCACCAAGACTACAATAAACCTGGGAATTGATTTCGCGGGAACAGCAAACCAGAAAATGGCCACATCCCTGACCTGTAGGGATTTTTTTGTAACCAATACTGGTGGAACAGTGGCGGATAACAGCGGTGGGACCATAACCTACGCTGACTCATTATACGTCATTACGGGGGCGGCTCTTAATCCTACCGCTTCCTCGGTTTTTGCTACTACCTCTGGTAAATTAACTGGGGACCTGACTGGAATCGGTACTGTTTACGTGAATGCATCAGGCGTCATGACACAATATGGCTCAAGCACTACATTTGCCCTTTCGAATATTACAATGATTTTTTCAGGCAGCGTGGCTATGACCACGACCGCAACCCTGAATCCATACGGCTTTATTATCGCAAATACTGGCGGTGCTACATCCACTATTTCTAACAGCCAGACTGTGGGTGCCGGTGGCATCATTATAAATCACGGTTGCACACTTATACCAGGTTCAGGTGCTATCTTCACAATGAGTGGCACCATTTCAGGTAGTGGGACACTACAGGTTACACATGTTGGAGATGGCACAAGTGACCTTGCTGCCCAGTTTACCGGAGCTCCTGCCTTAACAAATTTGACCAATCTGAATATGTCATTTAATGGCGCTTCAGCACAGAAAACGGGCAGCTTTTCATCCAAGTGGGTTACTTTAAGCAACAGTACCGGCCTTACCCTTACCGGAAATATAACAACAGACACACTTTTCCTGACTAGCGGGCTTGTAACTACAGGTGCAAATAAAGTTATTATCCCCGCCGGAGGCTATATTTCCGGAGTTACTTCTGCAAGATACATTGTTGGTAATCTTCAATTACATATACCGACTTCTGCCACCACACAGCTTTTTCCTATTGGCGACGCCAGCAATTTTACACCGGTTGATATGGGTTTTACCAGTGTTTCGGTAGCAGGTGATTTAACCATAGGCGTAGTTGGCGGAGCAAACACATCAACTTTTGCAGATGCCCCGATCAGCCAGACACAATATGTAAAGAGAGGATGGACTATTACCAATTCAGGTATTACTGCCACGAGTTATTCAGCTATTTTTAATTACAAATCCGGTGATATTCAAGGTGCCGGAACCCCGACAAGTTTTGTCGTCGGTAAATATACTTCAGGTGTATGGACGACAACCACCTCTTCAAACCCCGTGGCAGATAGTATCAAAGCCACCGGGCTAACTACTTTTGGGGATTTTGATATTGGTATCGCCGGACCTCAAACTGTGGAAATATCAACCAGTTCAGTCTGGAGCGCTATCACCACCGGAACTGGATCCGGGGGATTGCCTTCAAGTTCTGATAATGTTGTGGTTGACAATGGTGCGACCCTTACGGTTGATATTGCAACTGCTGTTTGTAAAGCCCTGCAGATCGGTTCAAATGTTGACTTATATCCGGGAAATGGAACTCTCGTATTCTCAGGATCCACAAATAAAGTAACCGTATCCGGAACCGTTACCCAGGGAATGAGTTCTTATACAGGCGCATTGACCATGACTAACGGTTACATTGCCTGTCAGGGTCTTGCTTGGGTAGGTGGTACATTTACTTCAGGTGGTACAGTCGAACTAACTGCGAATAATACCATTCCATCTCATTATACCAACTTTAACGCACTTACTGTTTCCGGTGGGGCAACTACGCTTGCTGCCGGTACAACGCTCGCTTCAACTTTAACGATTGGAGGCGGTGCCACTTTGACACCTGGCTCTAACCTCATTACCCTCCAGGGAGATTTTGTAAATAATGGAACTTTTACAAGTGGGTCCGGCGGAATCACAATTTCAGGTTCTGCCGCCACTCAAAGTGTTGCCGCTTATACAACAACCGGACTTACAACCATGTCCAAGAGTGGCGGTACTGCAACCTTTCAAGGGAATGTAAACGGGGCAGGACTTACCATAAATGGTTCAGGGGGAACTCTAAACCTGGGAACAAGTCTTACACATACCTTTACAGGTGATGTGGTCCTTACGGCAGGAACATTGAACGGAGGATCAAGTACTCTCAACGAAAACAGCGCTGATGCAACTGCATGGAGCGGAACAGGTTCCAATTTTACTGCAGGAACATCTACCGTAGTTTTCGGCGCTTCCGGATCGCAAACCATGGCAACAGCCACTACCTTTAACAATCTTAGCATTGCAAGCGGGAGTACCACAACTCTTGGAGCGGCACTTACAACTGCCGGAAGTATCTCTAATGCCGGAACACTAACTGCCGGAGCTAATCTTATAACCATAAACGGGAGCTTAATAAATACAGGCACGATAACAAG
The DNA here is from genome assembly GCA_013287095.1 of Bacteroidota bacterium. Next base: position 27,127 of record JABDEJ010000004.1, read on the forward strand.
TTGGTCCGGGGGACTTACAATAGCCGGTACAACGACAAAACAAAATATCGCCGGCTATACAACCACTGGCCCTACCACCTTAACCAAAACTGCTGGTTCTGCAGGTTTTACGGGCAATGTAAACGGTGCTGGTCTTATTATTAACGGTTCTGGAGGCACATTGAACCTAGGTACAGGATACACACATACCTTCACAGGCGACATAGTACTGACGGCAGGGACTTTAAATGGAAACAGTAGTACATTAAATGATAACAGCGCTACTGCGACTGCCTGGAGTGGAAACGGATCCAATTTCACTGCAGCACATTCAAATGTCGTTTTCGGTGCCTCTGGAGCGCAAACAATTGCAACGACGACCACATTTCAAAACCTTTCTCTCGGAGGATCAGGAGCTAAAACCTTCGCCGGTTCACAAACCATAACGGTTGATTCAATCCTCTTTATGCAAGGGACGGCCTCTGCTACTATTACCGGGACATTAGCATACGCTTCGGCGGCACAATTACAATATAATACGGCATCTTCCGAAAACACCGGCTCGGAATGGCAAACACCTTTTACATCATCTGGTGGTATAGTCATTGCAAACACTGGAATCATAACACTGACCGGAGCCAAAGTTCTGGGCAGTAACACTAATGTTGCCCTGACCATAAATTCCGGCGCTACCCTTGCGACTGGAAATTATCAGCTAACATTTGACGGTGATTTCATCAACAACGGTACGTTCAATGCCGGGAGTTCTCCAATTGTGCTTGCCGGAACAACATCCACGCAAAACATTGTTGGCTATACAACTACAGGTTTAACTACTCTTTCAAAAACAGGTGGCACCGCCACTTTTACAGGTAATGTGAGCGGTGCAGGACTTACCATAAATGGAAGTGGTGGCACCTTAAACCTGGGTTCTGCGCTAACGCACACTTTCACTGGGGATGTTACCCTGACAGCAGGAACATTAAACGGTGGTTCAAGCACTTTAAATGAAAATCATGCAGGCGCAACCGCATGGACTGGGACGGGATCAAATTTTACTGCAGGTACATCAACCGTTTCTTTTGGAGCTGGCTCTGCGCAGACCATGACTACTCCAACTACGTTTAACAATCTTACTCTTAATAATAGTGGTGGTCTTATCCTTTCAGGCAATGCAACTGTCGGGAGTACATTGACTTTAACTAATGGAATTATTACAACCGGGGCTAATACGGTTATTATGTCATCGGGCGCAACGATTTCATCTTCAGCAACTCATTATATCAATGGTAGCCTGCAGCAGCATATCGTAGCCCAATCTTCTGTTACTTACCCGGTTGGAGATGCTACCAATTATACGCCGGTAACAATAGGATTTACAGGCATCAGCAGCCCCGGAGATATCATGGTGAATGATACAGGAGGCAGTATGCCGGCCGATTGGGCAAATTCAATGATCAGCCAGACCCAGTATGTAAAAAGGTTCTGGACAATCAGTAATAGCAATGTTGCGGCATCGAGTTATGCTGTTACTCTAAACTGGGTTGCGGGTGACGTTATTGGCAGTCCGAATGCATCCAATTTTATTGTAGCATCATATGACACCAGCCAAAACTGGACAGAACATTCCGTCACCGGTGCTACAACAACAAGTATACAGGCGACAAATGTTACATCTTTCAGTAAGTGGATTGCAGGTATTAAAGGCCCTGGTACTATCGAGGTTCATAGGAGCGAAAACTGGAGTCAAATTACTGATGGTACCGGCACCAATGGTCAGCCTTCGAGTTCAGATATTGTGGTTGTAGATAATGGCGCTACCCTTAATGTTGACGTTTCAAATGCCGTTTGTGCATCCCTTCTGATTGGGTCAAGCACTGAGCCGCATGCTGGTAACGGTACTCTTGATTTTTCCGGTACCGGCAATAAAGTGGTTGTCTCGGGCACTGTAACCCAGGGTGCGAGCAGCTATACCGGTGCATTGAATATGACTAACGGGTACCTGGCCTGCCAGGGACTTTCGTGGACTGGTGGCACTTTCACTTCAGGCGGTACTGTTGAATTTACTGCAAACAATACTGTCCCTACACATTATACAAGCTTTAACAATCTTACCGTATCGGCAGGTGCAACAACACTCGCAACAGGTACCACAGTATCTACTCTTTTGACTCTTTCAGGAGGCACTCTCGTCACAGCAGATAACCTTACCATGGCTGCCTCATCAAGCATCCTGAATTCAGGTGGGGCTATGACAGGTACTTTGGTCGGGTCAAACTCCTACAATGTAAAATATACTTCCAATACCAATACCACCGGATCAGAACTTAGTGGTAGCGGCCTGAACAATATCCAGGTTAATGCTTCAGGAAAAACAATAACTCTTGGTTCAAATTTCACAGCTAATGGTAACGTCGTAATTGCCGCAGGTACCCTCGCAGCTTCATCTGTGACAGGGAATATCAAAGGCAATTTTGATAACAGCGGTACTTTCACTGCAAACACAAGTACGATCAACTTCAATGGAACTGTGGCTCAAGGAATAGGGGGAAGTTTCACCACAACATTCAATAATCTGGTAATTGCCAATACAAGCCAGGCATTTTTAGATTCTACAAGCATTGTCATCGGAGGTACATTGACCGTAAACCATGGGGCCGAATTTAAACCATCTTCAGGAGTAACGGTAAGCGGTGGAAGCGGTACACTTACTGGTGGCGGCCAGATAGATGTGACCCACACTGGCGACCCAACGGATGATCTGACAGCCCAATATTCCATAAATACCCTGACGCTGACAAACCTTACAGCGAATTATCTAGGTGCCGCTTCGCAGAAAATAAAGGCAACTACTTTCGGAGGCTTAAAGATCAGTAATTCAGGACAGACTGCCACTCTTGGCGGCGCCATTACAGTTGGTAAAACATTGACGATAAGTTCAGGTTCGGTGGATGTTTCTACAAGCAACTATGGCGTAACCGTTGGAGATACTTTTACGAACAATGTGGGGACAGCCGGTTTTGTGCAAAGAAGCGGAACGGTTACCTTAAACGGATCAGTGGCACAGGCCATAAACGGTTCAGGAGCAACCAACTTCTACTACCTTTTAAATAACAATGGCTCTCAAACCACAACCGTTTCCTCGGCAATAACTGTAAATGATACCCTTAATCTTACTACTGGAACTTTTGCTGCAGGTTCAAACCTGACTATGGCCAGTAATTCCGGAATTACAATTTCAGGAGGCAGCATGACAGGAACGCCACAGGGATCCAATGCCTATGATGTCGTTTATACAGGAAGCTCTAAAAATGCAGGCTCGGAAATGAGCGGAACCGGGCTAAGGAACGTAACGACGAATATGACCAATTTATCACAGATCGTTACGATGACTTATGCCATCAATATGAGTGGGACACTCACCACAACCCAAGGACAATTTTCAACTTCGGGATCCAATTATGGTATTACGCTGGGAGGTAATTTTGTTAATAATTCTGCATTTAACCAGAATAATGGCACCGTAACATTTGACGGAACTTCGGGACAAACTATTTCAGGTAGCAGCATCGGAGGTCTTACCTTTTATAACCTGGTTATAAATAATTCGAGTGGCGTATCCTTTGGCAGCCTTTATACAAATAACGTAACCGTAAATAATTTACTTACGCTAACCGCCGGAAGTATTACAACGGGAACAATGGCCAATAATCTGATCATTGCCCAAGGCGGAAGTACATCGGGTTTAAATTCTTCTCATTATATTATTGGCAACCTGGAACAATACATTGCTACAGGTACTAATGTCAGCCAGGCATTCCAGGTGGGAACATCAGGCAATTATACACCTCTTACGGTAGCATTCCCTACAGTAACTGTAGGAGGATATCTTCAGGTTTATTCAACAAATGGTCAACAGGGCTCCATAGGCAATAGCTCTTCATGCATTAATTCTTCAAAAGATGTCGCAAGGTATTGGACAATTACCAGTGTTGGTGCCACCATTTCCCCTGTCAATTATAACGTTAAGGCCACTTTTGTCAGCGGTGATGTTATCGGCGGTGCTAATACAAGCAATTTCGTTGTTCAGATCCTGAATGGTTCAACCTGGTATCACCCGACAACAGTTATCGCTGCCCGTACTTCAACATCTGATTCAGCAACCGGCCTTACTGTTACCGGTGCAATAGCCATTGGAGAACCGAAGGCTACTGTTATATCTGCACAAACGCCTTCATATACAGGGTGCGTCGGCGTTGACACGTTTTTTTCTGTTACTGCAACCGGAGTAGGATTGACCTATCAATGGCAACAAAATAATAATGGTGCCGGATGGACTAACTGCCAGGATACCGGTGTTTATGAGGGTTCAGCAACTAATGAACTGGATTTTTACGGCGGCAATGGGCTTACTTTATCTCTAAATGGGTATAGCTATCGTTGTATCGTTTACGCAACTTGTGCCACAAATGATACTTCTGCCATAAATACGCTTACGCTTTATGCGCCACCAACAATAACATCACAGCCGGCAAGTGTTACTATTTGCCCGAATTCAACAACAACTATTTCGGTAGGGGCAACCGGGAAAAGCCTTGTTTATCAATGGGAACTATCAACAAATAACGGATCTACCTGGAATACTCTTGCCAATACGGGAGTTTATACTGGTGCAACAACATCGGCCCTAACCATTACATCGGCACCAAACACGATGAATGGGTATCAATACAAATGCCTCTTAACCGGTTATTGTCCGCCGGGTACATCCACAAGTGCTGCAACACTCAGTTTTTATACTGCCCCAACTATATCCGGAAACCCATCGAATTCAACTATATGCTCTAGTGCCAATACGACTTTTAGCGTTTCTGCGTCCGGCAATGGCACTTTAACTTATCAATGGATTCTCAGTACAAATGGGGGATCCACTTATTCAACTATTGGCAATACAGGCGTTTATACTGGGACGACTGCCGCGACACTTACTCTTACCAATGTTCCCAATACCATGGACGGCTATGTCTATGAATGTATTGTAACAACAGCCAGTTGTTTGTCCTCAACCTCTTCTGCCGGAACTCTGAGAGTCAACTCCCTGACAGCTGCCACGGTCAACAGTCCTACCATATGTTCTACTGCAAATACAACTTTAACGGTTACCTCAACTACCACCGGAACAGCAACACTCTCTTACCAGTGGCTGCTCTCAACCAATAACGGATCGACCTTTGCTACCATTGCAAACTCAGGCGTTTATACTGGAGCGACTACGGCTTCTTTGACCCTTACCAATGTGCCCAATACCATGGACGGTTATGTCTATGAATGTGCTATTACGCCTTCATCCTGTACGGCTTTGACTTCTTCAGCCGGGACACTTCGTGTGAACTCCCTTACTGCCGCCACAGTCAACAGCCCTACGATATGCTCGGCTGCAAATACAACTTTAACGGTTAGCCCGACCAATACCGGAACGGCAACACTCACTTACCAGTGGCTGCTCTCTACCAATAATGGGTCGACCTTTGCCACCATCGGTAATACAGGGGTTTATACAGGGGCAACTACCGCTACTTTAAGCCTGGCCAATGTGCCAAATACCATGGACGGTTATGTCTATGAATGTGCAATTACACCTTCTTCATGTTCGGCTTTGACTTCTTCAGCCGGGACACTTCGTGTGAACTCTCTTACTGCTGCGACGGTTAACAGCCCTACGATATGTTCGGCTGCAAATACAACTTTAACGGTTAGCCCAACCAATACCGGAACGGCAACACTCACTTACCAGTGGCTGCTTTCTACCAATAACGGGTTGACCTTCGCTACCATCGGTAACACAGGTGTTTATACAGGCGCAACGACCGCTACTTTGTCCCTGACCAATGTTCCCAATACCATGGACGGTTATGTCTATGAATGTGCCATTACACCTTCTTCTTGTACGGCTTTGACCTCTTCGGCAGGGACACTCAGGGTGAACTCACTTACTGCTGCCACCGTCAACAGCCCTACCATCTGTTCTGCTGCAAACACAACCTTAACTGTAACACCAACAAATACCGGAACGGCAACACTCTCTTACCAGTGGCTGCTCTCGACCAATAGCGGGTCAACATTCGCTACCATCGCAAACTCGGGCGTTTATACAGGGGCAACAACGGCTACATTAACCCTGACCAATGTGCCCAACACCATGGACGGTTATGTCTATGAATGTGCGATAACACCTTCCTCCTGTTCGGCGTTAACCTCTTCTGCCGGGACGCTGAGGGTTAACTCACTTACCGCTGCGACCGTTAACAGCCCTGCCGTCTGCGTAGCTGCAAACACATCCCTGACAGTTACCCCTGTTAATACGGGAACGGCGACACTCACTTACCAGTGGCTGCTTTCTACCAATAACGGGTCAACCTTTGCTACTATTGGAAATACAGGGGTTTATTCCGGCGCAACAACAGCTACCCTTTCCCTTACCAACGTGCCTAATACCATGGACCTTTATGTCTATAAATGCGCCATTACCCCGTCTTCATGTACCGCAATCACTTCTTCGGCAGGAACGCTGAGAGTGAACTCGCTTACTGCTGCCACAGTCAACAGTCCTACGATATGTTCGGCTGCAAACACAACTTTAACGGTTACACCAACAAATACAGGTTCGGCAACACTCTCTTACCAGTGGCTGCTCTCCACCAATAACGGGTCGACATTCGCTACCATTGGTAACTCGGGAGTTTATACCGGGGCAACGACTGCTTCTCTGACCCTTACCAATGTGCCCAACACCATGGACGGTTATGTCTATGAATGTGCCATTACACCTTCTTCATGTACTGCTCTGACCTCATCTGCCGGGACACTTCGTGTAAACTCTCTTACTGCCGCCACGGTTAACAGTCCTACGATATGCTCGGCTGCAAATACAACTCTTACCGTAACACCGACCAATACCGGGACAGCCACACTCACTTACCAGTGGCTGCTTTCTACCAATAACGGGTCGACCTTTGCTACCATCGGTAACACAGGGGTTTATACAGGTGCAACTAACGCAACACTCTCCCTGACCAATGTGCCAAATACCATGGACGGTTATGTCTATGAATGTGCCATTACACCTTCTTCCTGTACGGCTTTGACGTCTTCAGCCGGGACACTTCGTGTGAACTCCCTTACTGCCGCCACGGTTAACAGCCCTACCATTTGTTCTGCTGCAAATACAACTCTTACCGTAACACCAACTAATACCGGAACCGCAACGCTTTCTTACCAGTGGCTACTCTCTACCAATAACGGATCAACCTTTGCTACCATTGGAAATACAGGGGTTTATGCAGGGGCAACGACCGCTACTTTAAGCCTGGCCAATGTGCCAAATACCATGGACGGTTATGTCTATGAATGTGCTATTACACCTTCATCCTGTACGGCTCTGACCTCATCTGCCGGGACATTGCGCGTCAACTCAATTACTGCTGCAACAGTTAATAATTCCACTATTTGCTCGGCCTCAAACACAACCTTTTCCGTAGTGACCACCCATGGAGGTCCTGCTTCGCTTTCTTATCAGTGGCTGCTTTCGACCAATAACGGATCCACCTTTACAACTATTTCGAATACAGGTGTTTATACAGGAACGACGACCGCTACCTTAACCCTTACCAACGTGCCTAACACAATGGACTCCTATGTCTATGAATGTTCGGTAACATTAACTTCAACAAGTTGCACTGCTTTTACTTCCACAACTGGGACGCTAAGGGTTAATAGTCTTACCGCTGCCACGGTCAACAGTCCCACTATCTGTTCTGCTGCAAACACAACTTTAACGGTAACTCCGACTTCGACAGGCTCAGCCACCTTGACTTACCAGTGGCTGCTCTCCACCAATAACGGGTCGACATTCGCTACCATCGGTAACACAGGGGTTTATACAGGCGCAACGACTGCTACCCTCACCCTTACCAATGTGCCCAACACCATGGACGGTTATGTCTATGAATGTGCCGTTACGCCTTCTTCCTGTACCGCAATCACTTCCTCGGCAGGAACGCTGAGGGTGAACTCCCTTACTGCCGCGACCGTCAACAGCCCTACGATATGTTCTGCTGCAAATACAACTCTTACCGTAACACCAACTAATACCGGAACGGCGACACTCTCTTACCAGTGGCTGCTCTCCACCAATAACGGGTCAACCTTTGCTACCATCGGTAACACAGGGGTTTATACAGGCGCAACGACCGCTACTTTAAGCCTGGCCAATGTGCCAAATACCATGGACGGTTATGTCTATGAATGTGCCGTTACGCCTTCTTCCTGTACCGCAATCACTTCTTCGGCAGGGACGCTGAGGGTGAACTCCCTTACTGCCGCGACGGTCAACAGCCCTACGATATGTTCTGCTGCAAACACAACTTTAACGGTTAGCCCGACCAATACCGGAACCGCTACACTCACCTACCAGTGGCTGCTCTCCACCAATAACGGGTCGACCTTTGCCACCATCGGTAACACAGGGGTTTATACCGGCGCAACGACCGCTACTTTAAGCCTGGCCAATGTGCCAAATACCATGGACGGTTATGTCTATGAATGTGCCGTTACGCCGTCTTCCTGTTCTGCCATCACTTCTTCTGCAGGGACACTAAGGGTGAACTCCCTTACTGCCGCGACCGTCAACAGCCCTACGATATGTTCTGCTGCAAACACAACTTTAACGGTAACTCCGACCAATACCGGAACCGCTACACTCACCTACCAGTGGCTGCTCTCCACCAATAACGGGTCGACCTTTGCTACCATCGGCAACACAGGGGTTTATACCGGCGCAACAACCGCTACTTTAAGCCTGGCCAATGTGCCAAATACCATGGACGGTTATGTCTATGAATGTGCCATTACCCCGTCTTCATGTACGGCAATCACTTCTTCTGCAGGGACGCTGAGGGTGAACTCCCTTACTGCTGCGACCGTCAACAGCCCTACGATATGTTCTGCTGCGAATACAACTCTTACCGTAACACCGACCAATACCGGAACGGCGACACTCACTTACCAGTGGCTACTCTCTACCAATAATGGGTCGACCTTTGCCACCATCGGTAATACAGGGGTTTATACAGGGGCAACTACCGCTACTTTAAGCCTGGCCAATGTGCCCAATACCATGGACGGTTATGTCTATGAATGTGCCATTACGCCTTCTTCATGTACGGCAATCACTTCCTCAGCCGGGACGCTGAGGGTGAACTCCCTTACTGCCGCGACCGTCAACAGCCCTACGATATGTTCTGCTGCGAATACAACTCTTACCGTAACACCGACCAATACCGGAACCGCTACACTCACTTACCAGTGGCTGCTCTCCACCAATAACGGGTCGACCTTTGTTACCATCGGTAACACAGGGGTTTATACAGGCGCAACGACCGCTACTTTAAGCCTGGCCAATGTGCCAAATACCATGGACGGTTATGTCTATGAATGTGCCATTACCCCGTCTTCATGTACGGCAATCACTTCTTCTGCAGGGACGCTGAGAGTGAACTCCCTTACTGCTGCGACCGTCAACAGCCCTACGATATGTT
>JABDEJ010000005.1 GCA_013287095.1 Bacteroidota bacterium
ACTTTAATGTCGGATGGATACAGGAGAAACACAGTCTGTTATAGTATCCTCAAAGACGAATGGGAAAGTGTGAAACAAAATTTCCCGGTTTATTGAACCATCGACCCCCGAAAAATTTAGTTTAAGCGTACTTTAAACCAGAAAGTTTTGTTAAATTTGATTTGTGGACTGTATATTATTAAATGTTGCGGGTATCAAACCAACCCTGTCAATGTCAGGTAAAAAATTAAAACTGTTCTCTGGCTGCATGATTGCCCTGGCATTTATGCTCCAAAGTACTGTCGCTTGTTATGCTGCACCGCTTTCAGGCATCTATACCATAGGAGGTAGCTTGGGTTCAAGCTATAGTTCATTTACAAGTGCAGTCACTGACCTTACAACCAATGGCATCAGCGGCCCTGTTATTTTTAACGTAGCTCCCGGAAACTACAATGAAACCATAACCATACCGGCCATAACTGGTTCAGATTCTGCAAATACAATAACCTTTAACGGGTCGGGCATCGGTTCTGGTGGCACCAGAATATATTATTCCTTAAAATCATCCGGGAGTGCCGTCATTTTTTTGAACCAATGTTCATACGTAAATATTCAATATATGACCGTGGAGAACACCTCCACCTCTACCACTGCTTATGCCGTATATCCTGCAGCAATAGCCACTTATCTCGACAGCCATGATAAGATAAACCAATGTAACATCAAGGTGGCGGTAGGCAGCAGCGGTCAGTATAATGTTGTAGGACTTTTCTGGAACAATTGTAATCACGATACTATTGAAAACAGTCATGTTTCCGGTGGTCTGTTTGGGATATATAATCTTGGCCAATCGAGCAGCATATCTGTCAGTTATGGCAATTCTACCGTCATCAATAACCGGTTTACCGGGGCGTATTATAATCACATATATGGACTTGCATCGAAATATGGGCTTGTAAATGATAGCTATATAGGCAACAGTTTCGATTCGTCAAAAAGCCCTTATATATCAGCCATTCAGCTTTCGTATGAAAACGGTGCAACAATAAGAAACAATATCACAAATGGAAATGTAGCTACATATCTTCCTATTGAAATAGATTATCCGAATTATGGTTTTGATTCCATTCCGTTCATGATCTACAACAACATGATAGGGGATTTCGGTTATATCGGGCTCTATGTGGATTGCGACACGATCCCAAATATGAACCTCCATATTCTTCACAATACTATTGACGAAGAAAATAATTCCCCCTCCAATATCATGTATATAGACCTGACAGTGAGTGGCGGCGTAACAATTGAAAACAATATCATGAGCACGAGTTCTGCTATTGTGCCATTTTATCTTTCAAATACTACTTTGCCAGCTAATATTCTTGTAAATGGCAATGATTATTATAATTTGAGCGGAGATCTAATAAGTTTAAACGGGAAAGGATATACCAGCCTGTCAGGTTTTCAAGGTGCAGTTTCAGGATATGGATGGTCTTTATACGACAATAACGTTAAACCTAACTATGTAAACCAGAGGGACCTTCATTGCGACCAGACCAAACCGAATCCTTCCGGGATCTACGCAGGCATAAAGGTGGATATTGACGGCGATCCACGTTGCCTGTCCTTTCCAACTGCAGGGGCAGACGAGTCGAAGTATTTTTCAGGAAATCCTACCGTTTCATTTACATTACCGTCTAAAATATATCCCAATAGCCCAACTTATGTTTACCAAAATGCTAAAGCCGGTGAACCCCAGAGATATTTCTGGTATGTGAATGGCGCTTTTGTAAGTGATTCGTTGGTACTGTTTACCAACAAATTTGTACTGGGTACCAATACCTTAAAGCTGGTAACAGTGACATGCCTGGGTTCGGATTCATCGACCCAAACCTTCACTGTTTCAGCGCCCACGGCTATTCCGGTTGTCGCTTTCGTGTCGGATAAAAACATCGTCAAATCCGGTGATGTTGTGTCATTTATAGACCTGAGTACCAACGGACCCATCAGATGGTTGTGGACTATTTCACCTGACTCATCAATCGTAAGCGGAAAACAAACTGCGAATTACAATTTTGTTTTCGGGAATGCCAATGCCCAGAATCCACAGGTAACGTTTTCAACGGCAGGTAAATACAAGGTTTGTTTGCTTTCAGGTAATAGCGTCGGTAATGGTGCGCCGGTTTGCAAAACCAACTATATCGATGTGGTGCCCTCTTATAATATGGGTGCCAGTAATTTTGCAAACGATCCGTCAGGGTACCTGTATGATAATGGTGGGCCTGATGGGAATTACCATGAGGACAATAAAGTTGAATCTTTCCTGATTTCTCCATGTGCAGATAGCGTTTACCTGACCTTTAGCCTTTTTGACCTTTATTGCGGATTTGACTATCTGAGAATATACCAGGGAAGCAATAACGGGGGTTTGAACCTGACTGGGGCATGTGCCAATAATGGATCTTACAGTGGGGCAGGGCCTGGATTTACCGGGGGGAAAGCATTTCCTACCTGTAGTTTTACGTGTATGCCCAATGTGACCAAGCCAGATACCTTTAAGGCAAAAAGCCAGATGTACATAGAAATGAACTGTTTTGAAGCTGTTCAAAGCGCTGGTTTTGCAGCTCATTGGTGGATAAAACCAAGTTCTTCGAAAGATAAGCCGGTGGTATCTTTTACTGCATCCAATCCGGGTGATTCGGTGTGTGAAAACGGAACGCTTACTTTTTTCAATACCACGCAAATTAATCCTGCAGACGTACCCACCTTCCTTTGGGATCTTGATGGAAACCTTTCAACCTTTGAGTGCGTGGGTGCATGTGCTTCTGCAATATATGCTTATCATGTCCCGGGCCAGGTTAAGGTTACCCTTATCGGTACAAATTGTGGTGGGTCTGATACTGTAAGCCGGATAATCAACGTCGTGTACCCAAGTTCACCCAAAGCAACTTTTACGGTGGATAACCCAAAACCAACAACGAGCGATATCGTGAATTTTATGCCTACTGCCGCGCAATGTATCGATCATTACAGATGGACGATTACCAAATCATCGGGAACAGGAACAGCTTTTTTTGTGAATGGTACGAGCGCGTTTATTGAAAATCCCCAAGTGAGTTTTTCAGATACCGGATATTATACGGTAAAACTGTATGTAGATAATCTTAATGGAAGTCAAAAAGATTCCCTTACCATCGTTAAATATATTCATGTGCATGAGCCTTATTGCACTCCTTCGGTCAATGCGCTGAATTCCAGTATCGGCATTTCGGGTGTCGTCCTGAATACTCTTAAAAATGGTACGGTTCAGGCGCAACAGGGTTACACTGATTTTGTAAATGACAGCGGCCTTTCAACAACGCTTGATCTCGGTGTAACGTATACATTATTAGTCTCAAGGAATGCAAACCTTCTGTCATACCCTATAAACAGAACGGTTTATATTGACTGGAACCAGGATGGAAACTTTACAGATGCCGGGGATATTGTTGGTTCAGATTCGAACAGCTATTCCACTACCTGGACCAAAAAAATTACCGTTCCTAAAAATGCAGTTACCGGTGCTACAGTAATGCGTATTGCCACCAACCTGGGCACCGATGCAAACAAACCATGCGGCATAAACCAGTATGGCGAATACCAGGACTACAGGTTGTATATCAGCCCATACAACATTCTTCCAGTGATCACATTAGCGGGAACCCAAGGGCTGAATGATACCATAAAATTGCAACTGGGCAATGAGTATAATGAGCCTTTGGGCGATTCGGCGACCTCTGTTCTTTATGGTAATATCACTAAAAGCATCATAAGGACTTCTATAAAAGCCGGAAGCACAAACCCCAATGATACCTTTAACAGGCTTGTAGTAGCCACTTATATTTTTAGTTATAATGTAACTGACTCTGCCAGTAACAAAGCCATCACTAAATACAGGGTAGTAGAATTAACCAAAGACACTACGCCACCGAACCTAATAGTTGCCTTACCCGACACCGTTTATTATCCGGTAACGGTCAAACAGCATTATCCATTACCGGTTCCTAAAGTGATCAGCGATATTGATCTTGTTGATGGTCCGGAACCTGTTGCTATTGATAGTAGTACGGTTAAAACCAATGTATTGGGCACCTATAAGGTCAGTTATTCATCGCACGATAAAAGCGGAAATAAAATAACTGTTTACCGTATAATTATCATTGTTGATTCTATTAAACCTGTATTAACGCTAAATGGAAAAGACACTATAAAAATGGAAGTAAAAACCCATTTCAAGGACCAGGGCGTGAAAATTACGGATACCTATTACCCTGTTGCAGAACTTGATACTTTATTGAGGATTCATTCCAACCTAGACTCTGCCAAATTAGGGACTTATACTATTGTTTATACCGTTACAGACCCATCGGGAAATAAAGTTAGTGTCACCCGGATTGTCATTGTTTTTGACAGCATGCGGCCATCTATTATCCTGAATGGGTTTAATCCCGATAGCATCGCCGTTTTCCGTAATTATAATGACCCGGGGGCTATCGTATCAGACAATTACGACACCATCAGTACATGGGATACATCAGGGACTTTTTACAAAACCTTCCCGGGTGGCGTTAATTGCAATGTCACAGGGTTATATACTATTATTTATTCCGCCACTGACAAATCAGGCAATACCAATTCGGTTACAAGAATTGTAAAAGTACAAGACAGAACAGCTCCTGTTATCAGTCTCAAAGGGCTGGGCTCTCTATCACTCTGTAGATGGGCTGTGTATAAAGATTCCGGATACTCAGTCAGCGACAATTATGATAGTGTCAAACAATTGAAGATAGACACCATTGGAAACTTCTTTAAGGACGGTGGTACAACGGTAGAGCAGCTCTTATATATCCAGTACACGGCCACAGACAGGGCAGGTAATGTTGGGAAGTCAGAATACCGCTTTATAACGGTGCTGCCTGCCGGCATTTCACCATGTACTTCAGGCATTGAACCTGATCTGGGCCTTGATAAATACATCACCATTTTCCCAAATCCAACTTCGGGTATTTTTAATATTGATGCCAATTTGCCGGAGCCTGAAAATATGCGAATGACCGTGAACGATATGCTTGGCAGTGAAATAGCGGTCATTCAGAATGGAATGTTGTCATCCAACAGTTTCCGTGTGGACCTCAGCAGCCAGGCCAGCGGAATTTATATGTTGAATATTATTTCGGGAAACCAGGTATTGACGAAAAGAATAGAGGTTTTGAAATAGGAATCAAGGGTTAGGCTTCAGGAATCAGGGAAAATACATCTCCTACAATAATCTGCGGCAAATATTGTTAAGTACTAATAGCATTTAACTTACATACCACTTATTACTTACAACTTATCACTTTGATTCTATGAAAAAATACATTTTTACATTGGTTTTTGCAGCATTATGTCTGACCATAAAAGCCCAGGTTTATTACAGCGATGGAAATTTTGAACCGGGCCAATACGATCAAAAGAAGGAAGCCGAAAGGGAACGGATCCTAAAAAGCCATATCGGTATCGTAAGGGCTTACCGCTATGAGGCCGATTCGGGCAAAGAAATGAAAGGCAACCATGGGTTTCTTGCCGAGGAGGACCAGTATGATGATAAAGGAAATCTTATTGATTATAAAAATATTAACAGGCTTGGCAGGATTACCGACGAATTTTTATACCGTTTCGATGACAAGGGAAGGTGTGTTGAATCTACAAGACTGAATAGAAATGGTAAAATAAACATTCAATGGACGTATGCCTATGATAAGAATGGGAACATGACAGATATGCATACTTATAGCCATGACCCTTCGGGGCATATGGCCAAGAAATATGATGATAAAAACCGGCTTGTGGAACAAACCTGGTACTGGAGACATGACAGCAGGGTTGGCAGCCATTATAAATATTCTTATTATGATGACGGAAGCAAAAAACAAACAGTTGAGTACAGCCCAAAGGGTAAAATACTGCATACCTGGAACTATGACTGTAGCCCGGTTGGAAAATTAGCAACACCAAAATTCAAGGATACCACCAAAGTCTGTGTCAGGTATGAAACGGATAAGAATGGAAATCAGATCAAAATAAAAGAAGAATTTGTAAAGCGTGGTTCCGAGGTCCGTTCGGTTAACAAATATGACCTGCACGACAACCTGATAGACATGGCGGGTTATGATATTAAAGGCAATATTGTACGCCGGTCAAGTGTTGTATTCAATGACCATAACCAGGCTACGGAATATATCGCATACAAGAAAAAATCAAATACCGTAAGTGGCAGATTGGTATATGAGTATGACCCAAATGGCAATATTATTAAACTATTGACCTACAAAGGTGTTGATAAGCCAAAGTACGTTGTGAAATACAACTATCTGGCTGCTCAATAGTTTAGGTTTAATATGAAAAAAGTCTTTGTTTACCTGGCATTTGCCTGTCTTTTGGGTTTTGCCTTCACCCGCATCCACAATTCTCCTGCCGACGCTACGAAAGCAGCAAAACCCGCCGCGGCAGATACGGAAATTAAGCCATTTGCCCTCATGGAGTTATATACTTCCGAAGGATGTGACAATTGTCCGCCGGCATACAAGGTTGTTAAAGCTTTTCTGGATTACGGCAAACAAAGCAACCAGAATATATTTCTTCTTGATTTTCACATAGATTATTTCAATGATCTGTGGGTTGATCCTTATAGCAGCCACCAGAATACTGCCAGGCAGGAAAGTTATGCCCGTGTGTTTCCAGGTGGCTCATATACCCCGCAAATGATCGTGAACGGTAGCCAGGCGCTCCTTGGGTCCAGCGGCAAAAGAGTAGATGCGGCTGTGACCAAAGCCCTTAAAATAAAGCCTTCAGCTAAAATAGATATAAGCAGTGCAAGTCTTGGTAAAGATAGATTTGTAGAAGTGCATTTTGCTGCCCAAAATATTCCTATTGATTCCATGATCAATATTGCCCTGGTTCAGAATACAATTGTTCAGAAAGTTTTGACCGGTGAAAATGCCGGAAAAACATTGACGCATCATAACGTGGTAAGATCAATGGTTTTGGCACCTGTAAAAGATGGTGTCGCACGGATTTCTATTCCAAAAGCCTCAAATGAAACAAGTCCCGTTTATAGCATTATTGCTTTCCGTCAGGATCTTGGCAGTATGAAAATTTTGGCCGCAAGTGAGAGGGAGGTGAAGTAGCACCAGTTCGACGCGTCAAATAGATTGCCTTGTCTCTACACCGACAAAAACACTTTGCATGTATCTGCAATAGTCTTCTCAATCGGTATAAATTCAAAATCCAGTAATTTTTTCAATCTTGAACTGTCAAAATCATAATCTTTGCTGCTGGTGAGGGCCATGTCTTTGGTGATAAATGGGTCGGTCCCTGTCAGGAGTCCTTTGATTT
This sequence comes from Bacteroidota bacterium, assembly GCA_013287095.1. Next base: position 7,396 of record JABDEJ010000005.1, read on the forward strand.
CAGCAAGCATCCAGACGAGGGTTACCAGTCCGCTTTTGACTTTTATTTTGGGTGGACTGACGCCCAGCCCATTTGCCATCAGGTCGAATATCTTTTTATAAGAGCAAATGGTACCCGAGGCTATAAAGCGTTTGTTAACAGCACTTTTATTCCCGGTTAATAATATCAATGCTTTTGCCACATCTCTTACATCCACAAATGCATTGGACCCGGTCGGGTAAAATTTGAGTCCGTCATGCACTGTTTTGAACATCCCCGGCGAACTGTTTTCAAAATTTCCCCAGCCCAAAACAATTCCGGGATTGATGATAAAGATATTCAATCCTTCCGCCATGCCACGCCAAACTTCCATTTCTGCCCGGTACTTGCTTTCAGAATAGGCATTTGTAAACGTTAGCTCATCATCGTGCGAAGATTCGTTGATTTTCTCACCTTCTTTTCGGGCCAATGCAGCCACAGAAGAAACATAAGCCAGATTTTTGACGCCTTTTTCAAGGCAGGCATTTACAATATTGGCAGTGCCGTTCACATTGGTTTCAATGACCTTGTGTTTTTCTTTTCTACTGAAGGAAACAATCGCAGCCGCATGATAAATGGTTTCAATACCGTCCAAGGCATCTGTAAGGCTGTCATATTCAGTAATATCCCCCTCTACCCATTTGATGCGTTCAAATGCTTGGTCCCAGGTTTCCGAGCGGGGCATAGACTCTGATTCCGAAAGGTATTTAAAAATGAATCTTGTATTTTTTAAGTCAGAGGCGGGCCTTTTTAAGGCTTTGATTTCAGGGTTGGTTTTGAGTAACTCATACAGGAGATAACTGCCAATAAAACCTGTTCCCCCTGTTACCAAAACCATAAATCGTGAATAAGAAATGTAATAAAGCCTCAAATCTAATATATTTGCAAAGAAGACTGATGCCGCTTATAAAAAGGCAAAGGAGTATATGGAAGTTTTGGATTTTTTTAAACCGGTAGATATTGATCTCATTCAGGGGGAAGCAGGCTTCGAGGAAGCTACCTGGGCGCAGGCTTTGGCCATCAATACCAGTGATGCACTTGATTTATCTGATCGTAAAATTGTGCTCATCGGTATAGAACGCTCTGATAACGATGATGGTGCAGCCAATGAAATCCGCAAATATCTCTATCGTCTCGGGAGGCCGGAATATGCCGAGAAAATCGCCGACCTCGGTAATTTCAAATTCGGGTACCAGGAAAAAGATTACGAAACCCTTGGCTTTGTACTCAGTGAACTGATCGGCAACAACCATCTGCCCGTGATCCTGAACGGCAGCCAGGAAATTACATGGGCGCAATACCTTTCTTTCTGCTATATGAAAGATTACGTGAACCTGGTATCCTTTGACCCCAGGCTCGATTTCAACATGCACGAAAACAAGAAGATGGAGCCTGATAACTTTCTGCAGAAAATATTCATGGCGGAGCCTTCCTACCTGTTCGGCTATGCCAATATTGGTTTCCAGTCGCATTTTACCAGCCAGGCCGTTATAGATTTTTTAGAAAACCTGTATTTCGATCTCCACCGACTTGGTGACGTGCGTGCCGATATAAGCAACCTGGAGCCGCTGCTCAGGAGTTCTCATTTCGCGAGCTGGGACATATCTTCTGTGCGCCAAAGTGATGCCCCGGGAACATTGGACCCCTCGCCAAATGGGTTCTACAGTGAAGAAGCCTGCCTGCTCGCCCGTTATTCTGGTCTGGGAAGTAATATGCGCTCAATTGGTTTCTATAATTATGTCCCTCACAAAGATAAAGATGGGCAGACGGCGCATCTTGCAGCGCAAATGATTTGGTACTTCGTAGATGGGGTGATGAACCAGTATCCAGAAAGCCCGATGGAAAACAAAGATGATTTTACCAAGTTCATCACGGCATTGGAAGACAATCATTACCAGATCGTATTTTATAAAAGCAAACGCACTGACAGGTGGTGGATGGAAGTCCCGATCAATGAGAAAGAATTTTCAGGTACAAGGCACATCATGCCATGCTCATACAACGATTACCTTGCAGCCACACGCGATGAAATACCGGAACGCTGGCTGAACGCGCTGAAGAAGTTTACTTAAACCAATGTGATAATGTGGTGATGTGATAATTTTGCTTACGCGGGACTCTTCGATTTTTTTGTCATTCCGACGATAGGAGGAATCTGATTTGGGGAATTTAATTGATTTGAAAAGATGGATATATGGAAAATATTATTGTTGGGCTGGTTATTGGAGTTGTTTTGGGAATTGTAATTGGCTATTTGCTTTACAAAAATCAAATTAATAAGTTAAAAATAACACTTTTAAGTACTGTTTCTCAGGAAGTCGTTAACGAGAAGTACATTATGAAAGGATTTTATGATGTACTTAAAACCAATTTTGATGAGCAGTCAATTCAAATAGGAGAGCAACACCAAACCATATTAAACCTGACAAATGAAAGGATTAGTAAGGACGAAATTGAGAGGAATTATAGGCCTGCCAAAGCATATAATTTAATAGAAGAAAGAGTTAAAAAGTTGGAAGGGGAAAGCACAACAAAGGAGGAGACAATTAACAAATTAAATCGGCAACTTACAGAATTCCAGCAGAAAGAAAAGTATTTGGACGAAAAGTTACGAACGTTCACAATTGAATTAGAAAATCTTCACAAATTTTCACAGCATGAGTTTGAAACACTGGCAACAAAGGTTTTAGAGGATAAAAAAGATATTTTTATTAAAGAGAATAAGACCGAACTAGATACTATCCTTGGGCCACTTAAAACTAATCTAAATGAATTCAAAGAAAAAGTTGAGGCTACGCGAAAAGAAGATATTCAAGATTTAACTTCCCTTAAAAAGGAAATTGAAACTTTACATACTCTAAACACCCAATTAAGTGATGATGCACAAAATTTGGCTACGGCATTGAAATCAGAAGTAAAAATGCAAGGTAACTGGGGAGAGGATAGGTTAAATATGATTCTCGAAGTTGAAGGACTGCAAAAATATATTGATTTTACCAGGGAAGAAATGTACCGTGACAATGAGCAAGAGAAAAACAGAAAGCCCGACTTTATATTAAACTTGCCAAATGGAAAGCATATAATAATTGATAGTAAAGTATCTTTAACAGCTTATGTCAATTATTATAATGCACCAACCGCAGAAGAGAAAGTTGAATACTTAAAACAGCATCTAAGAAGCGTAACCGACCATGTCAACAGTCTGGCAGATAAAAATTATCAATCACTTGCTGGTCTTAGTACCCCGGATTATGTTTTTATGTTTATGCCAATTGAGTCTGCATTAACATTGGCAATTAATCAAAATCCTGAGATTTTTGATAATGCATTAAAACGGAAAATCATATTAATAACACCAACTACGTTAGTTGCGACATTGAAAATAGTTAAGATGTTATGGCAGAAGGAAAACCAGGTAAAAAATGTCGAAGAGATTTTTAGGCAATGTGGCGAATTATATAACAAATTCGTTTTATTCCTAGAAGAAATGGATAAAGTCGAGACCGCGTTAAATACTGCTTCAAGGGCTCACAGAGCTGCTATGGATGATTTAAAAGATGGTACAAAAAAGGGGAACACAATTATTGGGCGATTTGAAACAATCAAAAAATTAGAAGCCAAGACCAACAAACAAATACCTGATAAATATTTAGCGGAAATAGACCTATTACCAGATGACGATGAAATAATTGTATTGGATACCGGAACCACAAAGGATTTGGAAGATGAATAGCGATACCAAGCTCACCTATTTATAAACATCCTTCCTGTGGCCAATTTTGATGACAACAATAGTCAGTTCCCCGTTTTCAATAATATACAAAACCCGGTAGTACCCAACCCTGATCCGGTACCTGTTTTGATAACCTTGTAGTTTTTTATGGCCGGGAGGGAAAGGATTGTTCTTTAATTTTTCAATTGCTGCATAAATTCTTATTATAGAATCCTTTGGCAAGGATAGGAGTGCTTTTTCTGCACTTTTGACAAACTCAACCTTATACACTACCCGTCTTTTTCTTTGACGAAAGTTTTTTGAAAATTTTCTTTTTTACCTCTGCGATGGGGATGCGTTCTTCGTCCTTGGCTTCGTCTATCAAAAGGTTGTCCAGGTAGTCTTCAATAAATGGATGCTTTCGGAGATCGAAAGTAGCCATACGCGGATTTCCTTTCTGGTCTTTTTGTATGCTTATTCCTTTTAGTGACATTATGATGTGTTCTACTTTGCAAAAATAACAACTTTAGCTTTACAAAAATAGTTCAAAAAAAAGCAGCGGCACACAAAAAAAGCCGGTAAAATTTAATTCTTACCGGCTTTTGAATTTATACAAAATAAATGAAAAGGTTCTATCAGCCTTCAACCGCTCTTGCCAAAAGCCATAGGATAAAGAATACAATGGCAATGACCAATACAATAATTCCAATGGTCCAGAAAAGGGCGCCCAATTCCGCAAAGCCAAGTATTGCAAGGATAACGCCAACAACAAGACATGCTATTGCAAAACCAAGCCATCCCTCGGTATGATTTGTTTTTGAATAAGATGCCACTAAATTATTTGATCCCATGTGTCGGATTGCATTTGCTTTTTTCAATATTTCCTTACCCACTTGCTTTGGAGTAATATTAGCAACTGGATTGTGGATCAATCTCTTAGCATGTACTATTTGAGTTGGTTTGCTGCTTGTTGTTGAGAGTGCTGTTGAATTAGCGGTGGGTGGAAGGAGCTGCGGCGATGTAACCTCAACCATTGGCGAAGTTTCTGCTTTTTGTACAGGATTTTGTTGTTTTTCAAGTACCTGTGCATTTGCAAGGTGGTTCGCTTTAGGAATAGAAGTAAGTTCCCTGCTACAGGAGCTTAATAAAAAGACGGCTACTATGGCCGATGCACATAATTGTTTGTAAGAGTTTTTCATAAATTATTATTAGTTCTGGTTGTAGAACACACCAGCTAACGATAATGTTTAGAGTTCGTTGGTAGAGATTGTCAATACAGCTTATCCAACAGATTATCCTTGACCCTAAAGGGAACCTATGACTATTCCATTTGGAATTTTTCAGGACATCTTAACAAGATAATCATCATCAAGAACTCAACGATAGTTCCCTTTAGGGTCAGGGCACAACTACCTCCGTATCAGCCACTGCTCGGGATCAAGCTTCACATCTGGAGCTTTCCAGATTTCAAGTTCTACCTGGGGGTCGCCTGTTATTTTATCCACGCCTACAGTTCCTATTTCCTGCCTGACGGCTAATTTTTCTCCGGTATGCACTGAAACCCTTTCCAGGTTTGAATAAACAGTAAAATAATTCCCGTGATTGATGATCACCGCATTATTAGCCCCGGGAATGGTGATAACAGCGGTAACCTTTCCACCAAAAACACATCTTGCTTTTGAGCCTTGTGCTGTTTTAATAATCACGCCGTTACAGTTCACGGTCACCCTTTCAAGGGTGGGATGGGCATGTACACCAAAGTGCTCTATGATGGCCCCATTTTCTACCGGCCAGGGAAGCCGTGACCTGTTTTCCGCAAAACGGGCCGACAGCTCTGCCATTTCGGGGGTTGGAGAGAGGACTTCATTTGGTGCCGTTTTCTTGGAGGACCGTTTATTCTCTTTTGTTTCGTTTCGGTTTTCCCTGTTTTCTGCCCTGGCTTTTCTGTTTGCCTCTGCTATTTCTTTAGCGATAATATTACGTATGGCTTTATCTAATTGCTTCGCTACGCGTTGTTGTTCTGCCAGTTGCCGGCGGATCTTTTTTTCATCACCCTGGAGTTTGTGCATCAGCTCATTTTGCTCCTGCTTGTTGCTTTCCAGGGATTTTTCTTCTTCATCAAGACTTGCCAAAACCTCTTTTTTTGATGCTTCTTCTGTTTTCAGGTCTGCGATACGGCTTGCCAGGGATGCTTCTGTTTTTTCTATAAGTTCAACCTGGGTTTGGCGGTATGAGGTGTAGAACCTGACGAATTCAACACGCTTGATTGCTTCATTAAAAGAATTGGCTGCAAAAACAAATGAAACCTGGTTTACAGCCCTCCGGTTTTTGTACATGTAGTACATAAGTTTGGCATAGTCTTTTTTCAGGTTGGCCACATCGCTATCCAAAGCGCTTACAATATCACTCTCTGCTTCAATATGCTGCGTAATGGCATTGAGTTGGTTTTGCAGCGTATTTATAAGGCTTTGCCTTTGGCTGATGAGTTCGTTGAGGTCGGCAAGATAGGCAAGGGTTTTACGTTCTTTGGCCCCCGTTTCAGATAAGCGTTTTTTTAAAGCCGCTATCTCCTTTTCCTTTTGTTTTCGCTGGTGTTCAAGTTCGGCACGGCTTTGTGCCTTGATCCTGTCGCTGCCCATAAAAAGCAGGGCACAAATCATGAATAAGCTACTGAGCTTTAGTATATGACGCGGGTATCTTGAAGGGTGCATCCACATTTTTGGGAAGGCTGTATCCACTAACGTTCAAAGTTATATGAATTTTGTCCGGAGTGTGTATTTCCACATCAATATTATTAGGAAGATACTGGTCGCCCACCTGTTTAAAATTGTTGTAATTAATAACCACAAATTCCCTGATATTCTTTTCATAACGGTATTGCAGCATCCGTAGTGCCGACTTGTCCATCATAATCACTTCCTTGAACATAGAATTTTGGTTTTCAATACGATATACATCTTTCAATCTGGAAAAATGGCTGTTATCGTTAATGCCAAATGGAGGGATGGCTAACAGCAGGTTTTGCATGGAATTGAAACTAAGCCCGCTCAACCCCAAAGTTTTATCAAGGTCGGGCATGGTGAGTACCGAATAATTTTTTTGCAAGCGGTTCAGGATCGTTGCGCTATCGGTATTCATCAGTATCCGCACGGCCTCAATCATTTTGTTTGCAGATGCCCAGATCACGCTGTCTTTACGGTTGCGTATGGCCAGGTTAGCGGTAATATCAGAAGATCCGTCATCATATTCAATTTCAGCCTCAGTTACAAGCCAGGCATATTTTGCAGGATGTGTATCTACCTGTTTTTTTAAGGATGCAATATCGGTTGCAGCCGGCTGATTGGAAACCAGTCCGGAAAGGCCGCCCTTGAAGGATGCACATGATGACAATACCAGGGCTGAAAAGATAGATAGGGTTATTGCCGGTCTATTCAACAATTTTCTGATTTGCTATTTTTTTATCAAGGGTGGGAGAGTCGTCGCCGTATTGTTTGGCATATTTCCAGTATTCCACGGCCTTTTCTACATGGCCCAGCTTGTATTCAACGTCTCCGTAATGCTCATTTACTTCACCACTCTTTTTGTCGGCATCAAGTGACTGGCTGATAAATTTTGCCGCTTCATCATATTTCCCTTCCTTGTACAATATGTATCCATAGGTGTCTAAATATGATGCATTTGCAGGTTCTTTTTCGAGCGATTTTTTAGACATGGCTTCCGCTTTGTCCATGTTTTCGTTCCTCACGGATAAATAGTATGCATAATTATTAAGGGCCAGTACATTATCAGGATCCTGTGCCAGTACTTTTTCAAAATACATATCTGATTTAGTGTAGTCGTTCAGCCTGTAATATGCCTCAGCAAGGTTATTATAGAAGTCCAGTTCCAGGAGTTTGTTATCTGTTACCTGGTTCAAGCCTGACTCAAGTACATCAGCAGCCTTTTTATAATTTTTCAGTTGAAGGTTTGCTTCTCCGCTCATAAAATAAACAACCGGCTGGGCAGGAAACAGTTCCAGCGCCTTATCGCTTTCATCAGATAAGTCCTTGTAATCCTTTAATTCAGCTTCACACAACAGTAATTGCTGCCATACGGAAAAAATATCCTTTTTGGTTTCCAGCGATTTACGGTATTCAACCCTTGCAGAATCATATTTCTTATCGAGATAGAACATATCCCCAAAAATGGCATGGGCCTTAGCATCAGCAGGATGTGCAGCCACCATTATCCGGGTAAGCGCGTATGCATCGGCTTTATCTTCTTCATCCTTATTTGGCTGCATTAAATAGTCATTATATAAAATGCTTATTTTATTGTCTATTGATAATTTAGGATTCCCGAAAGCCGTCTTTAGCATTTCAAATGCCTTGGCATGATCTCCCTTCTGGTAATAAAATTCAGCAAGGGCAAGTTGGGTCTGGCCGTCATTTGGGTTCTTTTTCAAAAGGTTGTTATAAACTTCCAATGCCTTTGCTTCATTTCCCGATTTCATCCAGGTTTCCGCCAGCAACTGGTAATAACTCGGATCATCAGGGTTGGCTTCAATAAGTTTATTTATAACGTCAATAGCTTTATCGTATTTGCCTTGGGCAACATATAACTTCTCTTTTTGTAAAGCTACTTCCTCACTTGTGCCAAAAATTTTCTCAATTTTGTCGTATTCTTTAATGGCGTCGGAGCTATTGCCGGCGGCTTCATAAATAGCCGCCAACCTGAAATAGTTTTCCGCGTTGTCAGGATCATTTGCTATCAGTTTTTGATAAAGACCTGCTGCTTTGTCCCATTTTTTTTCAAAACGATAGATGTCAGACAATTGCAACAAGTACCATTTGTTCTCCCCTTTGTCAATACTTACTGCTTTTTCAGAAGCCTTTTCAGCATCTTCTACTTTGTTCAATTGTACATCCGCATTGGCTATTTCATAATATGCGGGCGCCGCATTATTGTCAATTTTGGCAGCCTGTTCAAAATCACGAAGTGCCGTCTGGTAATTTCCGGCCATTTTTTCACGTATGCCATCGAAATAGGAATTTTCAAACTCGTGCTGCTTTAGTTCTGATACCCGTTTGTTGATAGAGCCTGGGCCATTGCCTTTTTCGGAGCTTTTTGAAAGCCGCTGGCCTGACCCACAAGAGGATAGACCACCAATTAATGCCGTAAGGCATATATATATTATTGTTGTGTTTTTCATTCTTTTACTAAAGTACAGGGGATACAGCAATCTCTTTGCCAAACATACCTATTACCGGAAACAATGTAAACCTCATTTGAGTTTAGTTTATTACTTTACCTCAGAATAATCGCCTAGGTTTACGGATTCTTTTTTGCCTTCATACACACTGTAATTGCCGTTCATAGCCCCTTCAAGGTTTCCATTAATAACCCTGGCATTGTTCATGATAATGCTATTGGAAATAACGGAAGATTCAATAACCGTATGATCACCTATAGACACAAAAGGCCCGACAACTGAGTTCCTGATTACCACACCCTTGCCGATATAACTTGGGTCAAGAATTATGGAAGACTCAACCTTTAAATCAGCGGCATGTTCAGGTTTGCTCATTTCAAGCACTACTTTATTGGTTGCTACGGTAGCATCTTTGTTGCCACAATCAAGCCAATGGGATACGGAAGCTGTTTTGAACTTGTAACCTTTGTCTTTCATATCGGTAAGGGCATCCGTTAGCTGGTATTCGCCATTTACAATATGATTGGTATCAATAAGTGATTGAAGTTCCTGGCGCAAATAGACGCCATCCCTGAAATAATAGATGCCTATAATGGCTTCATCAGAAACGAATTCCTTTGGTTTTTCCCAGAATTGCTTCACGATGCCCTCATTGTCTTTTTCTACAACGCCAAAAGCAGATGGGTCATCTATTTTGCTTGTCCATATAATACCATCTTCCCTTGTATTGATCCTGAAATCAGCATAAAAAAGGGTGTCGGCAAAAGCGACGATTACATGTCCATCTAATGCCGGCGCTGCACATAGAATGGCGTGTGCCGTGCCAAGAGGCTGCTCCTGATAGTAAATAGAACCTTTTGCACCGGCTTTTTCAGCCATGGCGATAAGACTTTCTTCAACATCCTTTCCAAAATCGCCAATCACAAAAGCGATTTCGTCTATTTTTTCATCACAAACTGCCGAAAGACCCTCAACCAATCTTTGTACAATTGGTTTGCCTGCAACCGGAATCATGGGTTTTGGTACGGTAAGCGTGTGTGGGCGCATTCTTTTGCCCATCCCCGCCATTGGAATAATAATCTTCATTTTTAAGACTCTCTGCGCTTTTAAGCTAAAAAGCTGTAAAGGTACGATTTTGGTTTAAGAAGTAACCGCAGAGAACACAAAGGTGTCGCAGAGAGCGGCAAAGACAAACTTTGCATCCTAAATTGACCGGACCAAATATTTTCTTATATTTCCGCTTTATTTTAAAATGAGGCAGGCTAAAATCATATTATTGTTGATAATTATCTGTGCAGGAATTGCATTCAATGCATCCGGCGGAAGCCCGTATTCCCCTAAACAATTTATCACCTCCTCAGGATGGAATTTCGTTGAAAATAAAGGACAGCTAAACGAATCAGAAATCAAATATTACAGTCATCAGGGAGGCGCAAATCTCTATTGCAAACCCGGGATGATCAGTTTTGTTTTTACCAGAAAAGAGAATGGAGCAGAACAAATTTCCGCAGCAGCCAGTCGGCCGTCAGGATTCCCCCTTCCAAAGGTGGGTTCCTTGCGAGAGCAAGGAATGAAATTGGGATTTGGTCAGAAGAACGTTCAACAATATAAAATCTCCACTAGTCGCGCCGACCTTATCCTTCTCAATTCCAACCCTTCTGCCCAAATCATCGCCTCAGACCAGCAGGAATACTATGAAAATTTCTATCTGGCACATACAGGCGAAGAAGGAATTACTAATGTACACGCCTATAAAACAATTACTTATAAATCAATCTATCCAAATATTGATTTTATTCTTCAATCCGGTAAAGGAGGACTGGAATATGAATTTGTTGTTTATCCGGGAGGCAATGTATCTGACATTCAAATAGAATGGAAGGGAATTGAAAAGATTGAAAAATTGAAAAATTCCGGGATTGAATATTCTTTTGGATTGGGGAAGATGGAGGAATCAGCGTTGCAAACATACGTAGGGGCGGGGCTTGCCCCCGCCCAATCCGCGAATACACATAAAATCGAAAGCCATTTTATTTTGAATAACAACCGTATAGGATTTAAAGTATCCAAATACGACAAAACCAAACCCCTTGTCATTGACCCATTCCTATCCTGGGCAACCTATTTTGGCGGAAGCGCTTATGATGCCGGTAATGCCGTTGCCGCTGACAATTCAGGAAATGCCTATATTACGGGATATGCTGAAAGCCAGTCAGGTATTGCAACAAGCGGCGCTTTTCAGACTTCATTTGGTGGGGATAATGAAGATGCATTTTTGGCAAAATTTGATGCAACAGGACAACTTCTCTGGGCTACTTATTATGGTGGAGATGGGCAAGATTACGCTGAAGGTGTTGCCACGGATGTCTTAGGGGATGTATTTATAGCAGGCAATACCGGAAGTGCATCTGGGATAGCCACAAGTGGGGCGTATCAAACTTCTTTTGCCGGAGGGGATGAAGAAGCCTTTTTTGCAAAATTTAATAGCAACGGAATTCGTCAATGGGCTACCTATTTTGGTGGGAAAGGCTCTATTAGTAGTAGTGTTGCGACAGACGGCCTTGGAAATGTTTATTTTACCGGAACTACTTTTGCTAGCACGGGAATATCTACCGGCGGAGCTTATCAAACCGCTTATGGTGGTTTGCCAGATGGGGACGCTTTTCTTACAAAATTCAACAGCAATGGTTCAATCCTATGGGGGACCTATTATGGTGGTATTGGAGGAGAAGTGGGCTTTGGTGTTTCAACTGACGGTTTAGGGAATGTATATATAGTAGGAACTACATCAGGTAGTTCGGGATTGGCTACAAACGGTGCTTATCAGACTTCTAATGCAGGTGTTGTAGGCCCTGAAGACGCATTTCTTGCCAAATTCAACAGTATTGGAAAAATCCAGTGGGCTACCTATTATGGTGGAAATGATGACGAAGATGGCTTAGGCGTTGCTACAGATAAATCTGGAAATGTATTTATAACCGGGAATACCTTTAGTGCTTCAGGTATTGCGACTAATGGCGCATATAAAACGTTGAATTCAGGTAATGGTGACGGGTTTTTAGCCAAGTTCAGCGGTCAGGGCAAACTTCAATGGGCAACTTATTATGGCGGGCCTTACGATGACTATAGTTCTGCTATTGCAATTGATCGCTCTGGGAATCCATTTATTACTGGAACTACCGAAAGCAGTTCAGGAATAGCTACATCTGGAGCCTATAAGACTTCTTTTGGAGGCGGAAATGAAGATGCATTTCTGGCCGAATTCAGCAACATTGGCACCTGTTTGTGGGCTACCTATTATGGTGGCTCTAATAATGATGATGGTATTGGAATAGCCTCTGATGGTTTAGGGACAATATATATAACCGGAATAACTGTCAGTCCTTCCCAAATCGCTACGAGTGGTGCATATCAAACCTACATAGCAGGCCCACAAAACGCTTTCCTTGCCCAGTTTAATTTTAAGGCAAGTTATGATGCGGGCTTACTTATTCCTCCGGGTTATGGTAATATATGCGCCGGCAAATATCCTATAAATGTTGATTTGGCAAATTATGGGAACGACCCGCTAGACTCTGTAAGTATTTCGTGGTCATTTAATGGTAAACTACAACCTGTTTATCACTGGAAAGGACTAGGGATAGCCAGGCTTCTTCCCGGGCATCAGACATCTGCGACTATTGGAAACATATTGTTTTCTGCGGGTCAGAAAGACACGATTGTAGCCTGGACATCAATGCCCAACGGGCAAACCGATTCCATAACCTGGAATGATACTTCAAGCATTATAATAAATGTCAATCCACTTCCCCCCTCGCCAAAATATCCGGCACAGACAATCTGTGAATATAGTAGCACTACAATTGGCGCGCCTCCTCCAACCGGGTTTGGATATTCATGGGTTTCAAACCCATCCGGGTTTACATCAACAAATAGTTCTCCTATAGTTACCCCTTTAAAAACAACTGTCTACTACGAGAAAATTACAAATACCGCTACCGGTTGCAGCAATGCTGATACGGTTACAATCACCGTAAACCCGGCACCGCCTGCAATTACCGGATCGCCCAAAACCATTTGCTTTAAGGATACCATCAACATTGGTGATACCGCATCAAAAGGTTTTACATACAGTTGGACCTCTGCCCCTGCTGGGTTTAGTTCAACCATTTCAAAACCTAAAATAAGTCCTTCAAGTACTACTTCTTATACCCTCACGGAGACAAATACCGTAACAGGTTGTATGAACGCCAATTCTGTGCAGATAACAGTGAACCAATTACCTGTAGCCAATGTGGGCCAGCCCAGTTATTCTATTTGCAACGGCACCCACGTTAAAATAGGAGCGAATGCCCAATCCGGCATTACATATTTATGGTCTTCCGCACCGCCCGGCTATAGCTCTACCATATCAAACCCGGTTGTGGATCCCGCAGCTTACACCAATTACTATCTCACGGTAACCGATACTGCAACAGGATGCGTGAATGAAAACTTTGCCAAAGTAGCGGTAAATATCCTCAAAGCACCACTCATTGATGTTGGTAAAAATCAGGCAGTTTGCATTGGTGTATCCGCTCAAATTGGCTCAATACCAGTGGTTGGATATACGTATTCCTGGACTTCCAACCCCGCAGGGTTTACTTCTACCGCTGCCGAGCCAACCGTGAAACCATTAGTGACAAGTTCTTTTTCTTTGGTGGTAACGGATACACATGGATGTACCAATTTTGATTCTGTGACCATAACCGTTAACACAAGGCCACCTACCAGTGCCGGGGCTCCTCAAAATGCCTGTTCGGGAACTGTCATAAAGCTGGGAGAACCCACTGATTCAGGACATACCTATTTATGGTCATCTAAACCCAAAGGGTTTGGTTCTAAAATAAGCGACCCTGTTGACAGTCCGCAGGTGAGCACCGAATATTATTTAAAAGAAATCATTTCAGCTACGGGATGTGCTGATTCTGATAGTGTTAAGATAATAGTTGTTGCGAGGCCAAATATCATTTTTGATGTTAAAAATATCAACGGGTACGGATACGGGTTTACCATTAAAAAGCCCAATTATCCGGGATGGCAATATCATTGGAATTTTGGCGATACATCAGACCTGATGACGGATACGGCATCAGGATACAGCGTAACACATATTTATCCTCAGAATGGCAGCTATCTGGTTGTTTTAACCATTTCATTACCAGGTTATTGTACCGTTATTGATTCGTATAGGGTTATTGTAAAGGTTTCAGAATCATTTGATATATTTCCGAACCCATTTAGCCTCCAAACAGATATCAGGTATGTGCTGGTAAACGCAGGACATGTTAAGATCACCATGATAGATGATATTGGCCGGTTTATTGGCACCTTGGTAGATAAACAACTTTCTCGGGGTGAGTATATTACCATTTTTGATGCAGGGGCCTGGAAAACCAGGCCCGCGGTTTATTTTATCATTTTTCAGCTTGATGATAAAGTGACCATTAAGAAAATTGTTCAGATAGATTCTATTTACCATTGATAACGTCACTGGTTAAATCTGCTAGCAAATGCAAAGAGCTATTGTCATTTCGACGGCAGGAGAAATCTGATTTAAACTCCTATCAAAATGCTTGTTTTATCCCTCCATCAGATTTCTCCTATCGTCGAAATGACAGCTGTTGTAATTGTTTTTGTATTTACAGACATAAGTTTATGTTAGTGTCCTTTCAGGAATTTTTTGTTAGTTTGCGGACGAATTTGAAATTGAGGTCAGGATTTTGGGAAAAGAAGTAAAAAACACACCGGTTGCATCTATAGCGAAAAAGCCATCTGGCTCGTTCAGGCTATATGCTATTTTAGTAGGTATTGTCGGATTTGCATTGTACTTGAATACCATGAAAAATGGGTATGCACTTGATGACTTTAATGCCATACCGAAAAATCAGTTTGTGATGCAAGGCATCAGCGGGATTCCGAAGCTGCTGACAATTGATTTCTGGTATTTTGAAAACCTGAATCTTGGTTATTACCGGCCACTTTCGCTCATTACATTTGCTATTGAGCATTCGTTTTTCGGAGAAAATATTGCAGTCAACCATTTCGACAACGCGTTGCTTTACGGGTTGTCTGGTTTTTTCCTGTTCCTGGTTTTAATGCAGTTATTTCCCACCCGGAACCCGGCCTTTGCATTTCTGATCAGCCTGATTTTTATGACGCATCCTCTTCATACAGAAGTCGTTGCAAATATTAAAAGTCGTGACGAGATCCTTAGCTTTTTAAATACGTTTATTGCGATCTATTTAGCCTTTAGATACAGCGCAACAAAACATCGAAAAGACCTGATTTGGAGTATCGTGTTTTTTTACCTCGCTTTGTTGTCAAAAGAAACAGCTGTTGTAAGTCTTGCACTTATTCCGTTGTTGTTATATTATTCAGGTTTAAAAATACCTGTAGTATTAAAACGGACAATACCGTATGCGGGAGCAGCCATATTATTCTTCCTGCAAAAGCGCTATTTCCTCGGTGGCTCTGCTGCGCGTATTCCCAATGATATTATCAATTATCCTTACGTGGCCTCTGCGGTTAGACTACCCAGTTTATTCCATCTATTCTGGATATGCCTCCAAAAACTTATATATCCTCTGCCATTGAGCTATGATTATTCATATAACCAGATACCCGCATCGCATTGGACTGATATCGGTGCGCTATTGGGCCTCGTTTCATTTTTAGCCCTGGCCTATGTAGGAGTCAAAGGAATTTTACAGCGATCTATATGGAGCCTGGGATTATCCATCTTTTTTATAACCATAGCCCCCTTGCTTGGGTTTGTTTTACTCAGAGGTGGTATCCTGGCAGAAAGGTTCTTGTATGCCCCTTGTCTCGGCTTTGCCCTGATCCTGGTATATGCCCTCGGCCTTATTTCAAATCAAAAGAAAGACAGATTGGTAAAACTTTTTGATTGGGTTAAAACAAATGCCGTTGCAACTGTGGTTGTTCTTGCTTTATGTTCCTTCTTCAGTGTGGCTACAGTACAAAGAAACCCGGCCTGGAAGGACAACCTTACCCTGTTTGGTACAGATGCGTTGCATTCATCAAACAGCGCCCAGGTGCACAGGCACTATGGTACAGCACTTGTGGAAGCTGCTGCAGCCGAAAAGGACACAACTAAGAAAAGGTCACTGGATGTAAAAGGTGTGAGTGAGTTACAAAAAGCCATTGCAATTGACAGTGAATTCGGCGAAGCATATTGTGAGATCGGTTACGCTTATCAAGGCGTTTACCTGATTAATGATTCTGCCGTAAAATATTTCAAAAAAGCCATAGAAACAGCGCCTGGTCTGGTAACAAGTTATAATAATCTTGGGGTTATCTATCAAAACACGAATAAGCTTAAACTTGCTTCTTATTATTATAATAAAGCCCTTGAGGTAAACCCTTATTACCCGGATGCCATTCAACATGCTGCGGACCTGAAAAAGCAAACCGGACTGGATGTGCACGATATGCCTCCCGAAGAGCCTAATCCTCATAATGTCCAGATTGTTAAAACCATGAAATCTGAGGTTGCTCCAAAATCCCAGAGTGATATTGATTTCAACTACTATTTTAACGCGGGAAATAATTTGGTAGCAAAAGGGGATTATCAATCAGCCATCGGGTATTTGCAAAAAGCGGAGTCACTTAAACCTGAGCACGAACAAACCATGCTTGAGTTGGCCAACTGCTATGGACTGACCAAAAAATATACTGAAGCCATATTTACTTATAAGAGGATATTGAGATATTATCCAAAAGATGTTGCCGTAATGGGCAATCTGGCTGTTACTTACCAGGCAACTGGTCAAAATACAAAAGCTGATTCGGTAAAAGCAGCAATAAACAAGACAAAATAGATCGGAGAAAGAAGAGTGGAGAGCTGGGGCGAAGAGCGCTTTTGCCTTTGCGATTACTAACCCCTGATTCCCACTTCCTTTTCAAGTTGAGAAAGAACAATATCTGTGGGGGCTTTGATAGATAGGTTGCAGAATAAGGTTTCCGTAGAATCAAAACTTCCATTTTCGTAATATTTGTTAGATGGGGCGCCACCGCCGCAAACATAGAAATATTCACAAGTGGACTTGCAACCCGAAATACCATTTTGAATATCATCGTTGATCAACCTGAATTTGGGGGTATCCAAAGCATCTTTAAAGCTGCTGGTATATACATTGCCGAGTGCGAAATCCCCATAGCGTTCTGATTTTTGGCCTAAAAGTTCGGGCGAAAATGAAGAAAAATTTCCTTCGTAATCTACTGATATTATGGCATAAGGCGTGGTTTGGTGGTTAAAACGCATACCATCGTCCACCTTATAATGTTCCGCAAACGGGTCTCCTATAATACCTTGTTTTGAATTCAAAAACTCCCTTATCACCATTCTGTGATCGTTTTGCTCCTGGAGTTCATACAAACGGTTCAGGAATTCGGAGACATTTTCGGTTCTGCCATTGTTGAATGATGAAGACTTATTTCCACCCTCCACTTCTTCAAAATTGAGGCCTAAATAATGAACTCCCAGATCATTAAAGAAATTAAAAATCTCATCAGGATGCCCGCATGATTCAGCCGTAATTACTGCAATCACGTGAAAGCGGATACCGTTTTTTTTCAGCAAAGCTGCTCCTGCAAGGGCCTTGGCGAGCGTACCCTTACCTGCGCGCGTCACACGGTTTTTATCATGAAGAAACTCGGGGCCGTCAATGCTTAAACCAATGCTGATATCATTTTCTTTAATAAAACGGCACCATTCTTCACTCACCAGCATTCCGTTAGATTGTATGGAATGCTTGATTTTTACGTCCCGTGGGGTATTCGCGTTTATAATATCAAAATAGGTTTGATAATAGGGCAATGGCACCGCGAGTGGCTCGCCTGCATGCCAGACTATTGTAATCCGGTTATCAATTAAATCCGCTTCAATAACCCGCTCCATTAATTTTTGAACGGTTTCAGCTTTGATCTTATTGGTGTTGCTTCTTTCAGGCAAATAGCAATAACTGCAATCTATATTGCAAAACGGAGACGGCTGTATTACTAGTAGGTCTAGTGGACCGTAATTCATGGAATCGTTCAAATAACAGGAATTTAAGTCTATTTACGTCCGTGATCTTTGTCATGGTCATGTCCATGATCTCGGTCATGTCCATGGTCATCCCGGTGGAAATTACCCCAGTTATTCCAGTTTGTCCAGTCATTCCATAATTTATTCCAGTCATTCCAGCTCGGAAGTATATTGATCCATATCTGGTCTACCGGCGGAGTTTTGATGCTTCTGTTCACATCCATGGCAGATAGTTCTTCGCTATTGACACTATTGCGAAGATGTTCCCTGACGAGGTTTATCCTATCGTTGATAGTGGCTTTTGAATCATCAATTTTCTTACTGTCTGCACTCACCGTTTTTGACGTAAAAAAGGCACTTGCTCCCAAAAGAAGAAATTGTAAAAAGCGGGCAGGTATTTTATTTATTTTCATCTTTTTATTTTGTTATTCTGTTGGGTTTTTGTTTCCACATCGCTATATCATCATCAAAATGCTTCTGGCGAACAGGATCCGGATGTTCTTTTGCCAGTTCGTTGGCTTTTTCTCCATAGGTTACAGCATTTTTATAGTCCCCTTTTTCAGCGTATAGTTCAGCCTTTTCCCAGACGTTGGCATGGTTTTCTTTAATAGCAATCGACTTATTGATCCATTCCAGTCCCTTATCAAAATTAGTACAGGACTCGAGGCAATAATTAGCGGCATGCATATATATCTGCCAATTGTCTTTATCCGCCTTTGCAAATGCAGCTTCAAAGCTTTCTTTTACCTTATTGTCATTTTTAATGAAGATCGGGATCCTGAGGGATAGAGTACCCCAATTCATACAAAGGATGGTGGATTTTGGCAGAAGATCAGCAAATGTAAATGTGAGGTCTTTGGTAAAATTAGCTTTTTGCCCACTGATACTTACCCTCAGGATATCGCCCTTTTCATCATATTGCTTCAGGTCATACAGTGTATCGCTGCTGAAAACCATAACCCAGGCAGTATCACCCGGAATCATGAGCAGGGAATAAGACCCTGGCGGAAGCACTTTGTCCTTTATTAAGATACTATCTGAAGTAGAAAATTTGGTAATGTGGTGGAGTCCTGGGCTCCATATTTCATTAAAAGGAATCCTGTGGCTCAATGCATCAGAGTCATTATAAAGAGCGGGACGGTGATACCTTACCTCCAATTCCGTAACCCCAACAAATTGCGTAATCATGCTCAGAGGGCTTGCTTCAGGTAAAAGCATGTGTGCGACAGGGCTTGATGTGTCTATGGTGTTTTCCATATTCGATGTGTTTTTCGATTCACTGTTTTTTTGATTACATGCCCCAAATATTAAAGGGACAAGTAAAAAAAACCAATAGTTGCGGTATGGGGTTTGTTTCATAGTTTATTTAGAATCAGGTTTAATAACTGTGAAGGGGATAACACAGAATTTGGGAAATTGTTTATAGGAGCAATTGAAAAATTAAAAGATTGAAAGATTGAAGATCTGAACGCTCCAATTGCCTCAATAAGACTACAATCTGGAAATTTAGCCGAAATAAACCTGAAGTTTTTTCGTGAGCCCTGACCCCTGATCCCTGATTTTACATAAACCCTAATTCCAGCTTGGCTTCATCGGTCATCATGCTTTGGTCCCATGGGGGCTCGAAGGTGACTTCGACTTTTACATCACCCGTGCCTTTTACAGAACGTACTTTTTCTTCCACATCGCCAGGCAACATACCGGCTGCAGGACAGCCTGGAGAAGTTAAGGTCATAAGAACATCAATTTTGCCATGTTCGCCAATATTCACCTCATAGATAAGGCCTAACTCATAGATATTTACGGGTATTTCAGGATCATAGACCGTTTTGATGGCCTCAATGATCTGGTCATACAGATTCACTACTGATTCGTTTTTTGCCGTTTCAGGATTTGGCTCCTGATTTGTTCCCGTTACCGTATTCTGACTTTGAATTTCTTCCATTTTAAGCAGTCATTTTTGCTTTATAGGCCAATGCATAAAATTTGATCTGTTTCACCATGGCTGACAGTCCGTTATTGCGTGTAGCAGATAAATGCGCCTGCAGTCCAATTCGTTCCAAAAAGCCAAGGTCAGCGTCTAATATCTCATCAGGGGAATGATTGCTGAATACTTTTAAAAGTAATGCAACAAGGCCTTTTACGATCAGGGCATCGCTGTCTCCTTCAAATATAATCTTGCCATCTTCAAACCGGGTTGTCATCCATACGTTGCTCTGACAGCCTCTTACTTTATTTTCTTCATTATAAGCACTCTCAAGCAATCTAGGAAGTTGCTTGCCAAGATTCATGAGGTACTCATACTTATCCGGCCACTCTTCGAGCATGGCGAAATCTTCAACAATTTCTTCCTGCGTGTCTTGTATGGACTTAATGCCTGTCAATGTCTTTTAATCTTTGAATTTTTTAATCCTTAATTTTTTTAATTACCTTCACCAATGCCTCTGCAAAGAAATCAATTTCCTCTATCGTATTATAAAACGCAAGCGAAGCCCTGCAAGTTGCAGAAACGCCAAACCTGTCTAATAATGGTTGGGTACAATGGTTACCCGTACGTATGGCAATGCCTTCAAAATCAAGCAATGTGCCTATGTCCATAGGATGTGCGCCATCTACGGCAAATGAAATGACGGGTATCTTGTTCTTCGCTGTGCCAATGATTCTTAAGCCATCAATAGCGCTGATCTTTTCAGTGGCATGTGCCAGAAGGGTTTGCTCGTATTTATGGACGGCTGATCTGCTGATATTGTTCACATATTCAATAGCTGTTCCCAATCCAATGGCACCCGAAATATCCGGGGTTCCAGCTTCGAATTTATGAGGCGCTTCTTTAAAAGTTGTCTTTTCAAAAGTGACAATATTGATCATATCGCCTCCGCTCTGATAAGGCGGCATGCCATTTAAATAATCCTCTTTGCCATATAGAACTCCTATGCCTGTGGGCGCAAATATTTTATGCCCTGAATAAACCAAAAACTCACAATCAAGGTCCTGAACATCAATGGATAAATGCGGTGCAGCCTGGCATGCATCTATTAAAACGGGAATATTATATTTGTGTACTGATTCAATAATCGTCTTAACAGGATTGATCGTGCCAATACTATTTGAAACATATACAATCGAAACGAATTTTGTTTTTTCAGTCAGTAATCTGTGAAAATCTTCCAGTATCAATTCTCCATTTTCATCAACCGGAATGATTTTTAAAATAGCTCCTTTTTCCTCACAAATTAGCTGCCAGGGAACAATGTTAGCATGGTGTTCCATCTGGCTGATCAAAACTTCGTCACCGGCTTTAAGATTGGCCCTGCCCCAGGAGGATGCCACAAGATTGATGCCTTCGGTAGCGCCCCTTACGAAAACGATTTCTTCCCTTTTGGCGGCATTGATGCTTTTTTGAACAATATCCCGGGCACCTTCATAAGCATTTGAGGATAATTCACTTAAATGATATACTCCCCGATGGATATTGGCATTTTCGTGCTCATAATACTTCACAATCCTGTCAATAACTGTTTTGGGTTTTTGAGAAGTGGCGGCATTATCGAAATAAATCAATGGCTTGCCATAGACTTTGGACTGAAGTATCGGGAAATCTGAACGGATGGCGTTTACATCAAAGCCTTCGCTTTTTAAGGATGGAGTAACTGATGATATATTTGCCAGTGTTGTCATGATTTATGAATCATTTCATTATCAACCATAAAGTATGGTAAGGCAACCCTGAAAGGGTTGGATGTGAATAGCCCCAGGTGAAACCTGGGGAATAAGTTAAACAGTTGATCCAACCCTGAAGGGGTTGAATGGTGGTTGGTAAACAAATGATGTTCAACCCCTTCAGGGTTGCTATATGCCAGGTGCAGATTCCACGGGTTGTACCCGTGGTTATTCACATTCAACCCCATTCGGGGTTGTTTTATTGTTACAATGTTTTGAATATGAATGCGTTTAATGATCATTTCCAATTGTATTCAATTTGCCCTCAACCACAGCCCTGGCATAATTTTTTATTTCCTCGGATTTAATATTTTCCAAAACGTCGGTCGCAAAAGCAGTCGTCAGCATTACTTTGGCCTCGGCAGCACCAATTCCTCTTGATCTTAAATAAAATAAAGCCTCTTCATCAAGTTGTCCCGTAGTGGCTCCATGTGAACACTTTACATCGTTTGCAAATATTTCTAACTGGGGCTTGGTATTAATCCTCGCTTCGTCTGAGAGCAGTATGTTTTTATTGGATTGGTAAGCATTCGTTTTCTGGGCATCCTTTCTCACAATGATCTTCCCGTTGAAAACCCCGGCGCTTTGTCCGGCCATGATCCCTTTATAAAACTCGTTACTGAAGCATTGAGGCATGGCGTGATCTACCAATGTATGGTTGTCTATATGCTGGGAACCTGAACCGATATAAAGCCCGAACATGTGTGACTCACAGTTTATATCATCCAATCTGTATTGAAGATCATTTCTAACCAATTTACCACCGGTAGTTACTGTAAAGTTATTGATCAGCGTATTTTTTTGCTGGCTTACCTGTAGGAAATTTACCTGCCTTGCAGTTTCGATATCTTCTTCCTGAAAGCGGTAATGATTCAAAATGGCAGATTCCTTCACAAATAGTTCGCTGACAACGTTATTGAAGTATTCATTTTTACCTGAACTGATCCATGTTTCAATGAGTTCTAAAGATGCGCCTTCTTCAACGATGAACAGGTTACGGATATGGTTTATATATTTTTGATCACCGATTCCACCGATAAAAACAAGATGGACAGGATATTTTGGTGTTGCTCCTTTTGAGACATAAATAAAAGCCCCATTGGTTCCAAAAGCAGTGTTTAAGGCCACCAATCCATTGGTTTCAGAAGACAAGGCCTTGCCTAGATATTGTGAAAGAATATCTTTATTTGTTTTTGATGCCTCAGATAATGAAGATACTACGATGGAAAGATCATCTGCTTTTATTTCAGATAATTCGGGGCTAAATTCACCATCAGAAAAGACAAGTTTATGAGCATCAACTATGGAAGGAATAGAGCTCTTAATTGATTCTGAAGTTTTTACTGACAGGGACTTATGGATGCTCTGGCCCCAGGATTCATCAAGATATTTTGATATGTTGGTGTATTTCCACTCCTCATTTTTCACGGTCGGGAAACCCAACTTATCAAACTGATCAGCAGCTTGTCTGCGCAGATCGGTTGCTTTCCCGTTCAATACTGATTCGAAGTCAGAAAATTCTGAAAGCAGTTTGTTTTTAAGATCAGATAATGGAACGCCGGTGCTCATTTCTTTTGTCCTGGTTTATTAAGCTTCTACGTTCTCATTTTTGATCCAGTCATATCCCTTTTCTTCCATTTCAAGGGCCAGCTCTTTGGTGCCTGATTTTACAATGCGCCCCTGGTACAGGATATGTACAAAATCAGGAACAATATAATCGAGCAATCTCTGGTAATGCGTGATCACAAGGAATGCATTATTTGAAGTTCTGAGCGCATTTACGCCATTTGCCACAATACGTAGCGCATCTATATCGAGGCCTGAATCTGTTTCATCTAAAATAGCAAGCTTTGGCTCCAGCATCGCCATCTGGAATATCTCGTTTCTCTTCTTTTCCCCACCAGAAAAACCTTCATTCAGGGAGCGACTGGCTAGTTTCTGGTCTATTTCTACCAGTTTCATCTTTTCGCGCATCATGCTCAGGAAAGAAGATGGGTCAATTTCATCAAGGCCTTTGTGTTTGCGTGCGGCATTTACAGCCGTTTTTAAGAAGTTGGTTGTACTGACACCCGGGATTTCAATCGGGTACTGGAAAGCGAGAAAAACACCTTCCCTGGCACGTTCTTCAGGTGACATATCAAGCAGGTTTTTACCATCGTATGTCACTTCCCCTCCAGTCACTTCATATCCAGATCGACCTGCCAATACAGATGCAAGTGTGCTTTTCCCAGCACCATTAGGCCCCATAATGGCATGGATTTCACCTGGTTTTATTGTCAGGTTTATCCCTTTCAGGATTTGTTTTTGATCCACCCTCGCTTTGAGGTCATTTATCTGGAGAATGATGTCTTGGTGTACCGTTTGCCCGCTCACGTAGCTTATTTATATTAATTCTAAATTGCAAAGGTATGGAAAAATAGTAAATCAATGGGATAATGTACTAATGTGTTCACGTTACCTTTTTCCCAATTGGATAAAACCTTGAAAAGAGAGCCCTGGAGGCAAAATCAAAGAACTCGGTTTGAAGGATTATGCAATTCACTTCAAAGATCGGAAATTCCAGAGATGATCGGTGGGTAAAAAAATAAAGCAACCTGGATAGATTGCTTTATGCTTATCAAAACAGTTTGAGCTGGGAACCATGATGTGATGCTGCGCCTTTATCAGTCCAGGCTTCAAAAGGTTTTTGTGGTTCCTTCTCTGGCGGAGTATTATAAATGTTCCAAAGCCGCGATTTCTCCTTCTCTTCAATCTTGAAGATTCCAAAGGGGAGCATTGAAATCCTGTAACTGACTTTGAAATCATTTTCCAAAAGAGCATCGGCACACATGACCTCGGACCTGAATAGTCCACCCAGAAAGAAATTAACGGCAGTCATTTTCACGCAACAATGGTCAATATCAACCCCAAAATACTCATTGTAAGGGCCACCCTCCCTGGATGCTGCCAGAAGCATTCTTCCACTACCACATGCTGGGTCAAGAATCCGAAGTGGTCTGTCAGGTACAGTTTTCCTGGATTCATCCAGCGAGGACTTTGCCATAAACTTGCAGATTGGCCAAGGAGTGAAGAATTGGGATTTGCTTTTCTTGGAAATGTTTAATTCATAGAATTCCCCTAAAACATCAAATCCATCATCGCTTTCCAACCTATCTGTCATTTCATTGGTAAGGCAGGTAAGCATTTTGGGAAAGTTGAATCGGATGTCATCAACCTTGTACTTGTCTATGGTTTCCATATACAAGGGCTCATCATAAGATAGTCCGGTTTCAAGATTTCTTGAGAATGAGCAGATGGTCATTGTAAGGAAATCATCAAATGCTCCTTTCAAATCATAGGGATACTCAAATTGTTTGATAAGACTTGCGAAAGTTTCTTTTTGCGTACTCATAAAGTGCTTTTTATGAGTAGTATAGCATAGTTAGCCAAGGGAGACAGTCAAAAATGCTATAAAATTCGACGAACGATGGTTGAGGGTAAACTGGAATTTTGAGGAATCAATTTGGAAAGAAAGCTATTTCTTGCCTTTTCTAAGTGATTCGCCCACACTTTTTAGGACAGTATCCCTTTTGGCTTTGGATACTTCGTCAGGAAGGGCATTGTATTCAACCTTTACCCTATATCCTTTTAACCTATCTTCCTTATTCAATTCCTTGGCAGTCTGTTGGTCAAGAAAAAGGAATAACGATTCAGGTTCCAAAAAGAGGACATTAGATTCTTCTTCAAGTTGTTCCAGTACGATCTTTTTAACGCTTGCTAAATGCTTAGAATCGGCAGAGCATACAACAACGGGCATATATCCCGCAGTCAGACATTTGCGAATATTTTGTATTTCCCATGTTCCAGGCGTGGTAACTGAGATTTCAACTGCAATTTTGGATTCATTCTTCAATAACCCAACATCAACCCTTCCTCCGTCTGGGGTCGGTTCTTCGAGAATTGCTTTGTAGCCCCTTGATTCTGCCATACGTTTAATCAAGGTTTGCAAATACCTGTGCTGCGTTTCTTGCTTCTTTTCTTCAGGATTAATTTTCGGCACATGAATCTCCTTTAGTTCAATAGGTTCTTTTGGCTTCGGCTGACTTATCGACTCAGAAACAATGGATATATTCTCCCTTTTCTCAACCGGCTCATGTTGTATAACTTCATGGCTTTCTCTCAACAAGATTTCGACTTGATCCCTCGGTGTGCCATAAACCTCTCTTGAAGCTGATATCACCATTTCTTTATTCTTCATGGCAATATCTTCTTCAAGATCGGTCAATGGCAGGGTTGTCAAATTGCAATCATTATCTGGCCTCTCAATTCGGATAATTGCCTCTCCGGTATCAAGGTTTTGTAAGTCTGCAGCATCGAAATATGAAAAGTTGACT
The DNA here is from genome assembly GCA_013287095.1 of Bacteroidota bacterium. The sequence goes on from JABDEJ010000005.1 coordinate 33,498, forward strand.
TCAAATTTCTTGGCATCCGTATCTCCAAGCCTGAAACATATTCGGGTCCCGGCATTGGCCACTACTGAACTTGCAAGTTCTGTATCATTTTTAGTCAATTGTTGCATGTCCTGGTGGGCCAAAATCAATCCCAAATGGTACTTCCGTGCACCTGAAAGGATGGCAGACATTGAAGGGGTTATGAAATTCTGGAATTCATCTATATAAAGGTAGAAGTTACTACGGTCGGCCTTTGCTTTTGCCTGCCGGGCCATAGCAGCCTGCTGTATTTTTGAGACCATGAAGGTTCCCAATAGGTAGCTATTTTCAGCCCCAATAAGTCCTTGCGAGAGCTTTATAAGCAAGATTTTCTTATTATCCAATATGTTCTCAAAATCAAGGCTCTTATTCTGTGCCACCATATTACGTATAAGTTTTGGACGTAAGAATGAATCAAGCCTAGTAAGGATTGAACCTATGGAGTTACTCTTTAAAATCGGATATTCCTTTTGCCAGTAATAAACGATTGACGGATCTGATACAGTTTTAAGGAATTGGTCTCTGAAAGTCTTTTCAATGAGGAATCTCCGTAAATCAATCAGGGTTCCACCCTTGCTACTTTCAAGGAATGCTAATATACTATTAGCAAAAACAGAGTTCATTTGGTCTCCCCAGCTTGTGGAAAGCCGTCTGAATACTGCTACCAAGTCTGATGAAAGTATATCCTTTTCAATCTCAGAATGAGCTGTAAGGATGCTAAAACCAACTGGAAATTCTGCATCGGCAGGATCTATCAAAATGACATCTTTATGCCTTTCAGGAATGATCCATGAAAGTACATTTTCAATTAGGTCGCCATGCGGATCCAAGACAGCTAATCCTTCACCATTGGTAATATCCTGAACTATAGACGTAAAAAGCAACGTTGACTTGCCCGTGCCAGTAGCTCCGATGATATGGGTGTGTTTTAACCTTTGTTCTGCACTAATTGTAACTTCTTTTTCTTGTCCCTGGTGATAATTAATGCCCAAAATGAGTTTATGCCCTTCAAATATCTTCGGTGGTTCTTTCGTTTTCTTTGTATCCCTTTCCAATTTTCGAGATACCACTGAAATCGATGGAAAATGCACTAAGGTCGCTAACTCTTTGCTATTTAAAAGCATACCTAAACGATGGGACTTGCGGTCAAATATATCAGCGATGAATGCATCGGTGTCATAGCCATCATTGGTAAGGGGAATCAACTCATTAAATGGAGAACTGGCAATATTTATTAATGTCTGTGCAAGTCTTTGCGCAAGTGTAGAATCACCCGAATCATTCAATCCAAGAACTCGAATCACGACACCAAACAATGGCGCTGATATCTTTTCTTCAGCCAGTTTGACCATTTCAGGAGAATCCAAAAAAAAAGAACCTCCCTTGTTGTCTATTACAGAGCTAATAATACTCTCTGACCATGCATTAACCGCACCTTTAAACAATATCTGAACTACTGCATGTTCATCTTTTTTGAGGTTTTCTAAGACTCCAAATAGTCCAATAAAAGGATCTATATCAAAGGTTTTAGGTGTTAAAAGTGGCCGCATAAATTCATCCCGGAGCCCGAAATCAATTATCAATCCTTCTTTGCCTTGTGGAATAATATCATCAAGGTCTCCTTCCTGAATACCACATTCAGGATAATATGCCTTTATCTGGTTATGAACATTTTCTGCATCCGATTCCCTGCAAACAAACTGAATACGGATTGATGAACTGTTAGCAATAATTTCAAAACTAACAGGGAGCCTTGAGAGCGACAGCATAAAAAGCAAATGCTCTATTTCATCAGGTCTGATTTTCTGATCACTTGGCAGGGAGACAACTAAGGCTATAAGTGGCTCATCATCTTCAAAAAGATATGGATCAAGTGGTTCATTAACATCAGTATTTTTGGATATTTCCGGTTTGGGAACAATTGCATTCTTGAGGGCTTTAGTGGCCCACGAAAATATTGTAGGATGAACGCCGTCATCTTTGAATGGGACTTCAGGAACAGAGTGATAGAAAAAAGGTTGAAAAGGCGGCTCAAGATCCACAGGAACCGAATATGCCTCCCAACCTCTGCAACGCCTTTCCCATGCGTAGAATTGTTTGGTAAGGGCTTCAATGCGTGACATGAAAAGGTTATTAATTACTCAAAGGTGTCCGTACTCCCTTATTGGTTTTTACATCTTCAATGGCGTCATTGATGCAATCCTTGACCCAAAGCTGAAACACTGAATCGGTATCATATTGGTATCTGGTCTTATTATTAAAATTATCAATGATTTGATGTACGTCTGGATTCTTGATATATGTGGTTGCAACCCTGCGCATCAATTGTTTTAGTGTTTTTCTCGGCTCTCCGTACCAATATGACACAAATGAACCAGTCCCGAAAGGAGAAACACAAATGTCAAATATTGAATCTTTTCTTCCAACCCTCAGATATTCTCGTCGTTCAGACAGCATATGCTCAGTGGCATAATTAATTCTACTAATTTTAACATTTGGCATCTCCCGTTTATTGATAAGTTCCTCGAGCAGCATGTAAAAATCCTGTGTTGAAAACTGGTAATCGACAAATGCGTTAATCCAATTGGTGCTTACATCGAGTTTTTTTCTCCAAAAGATAGCTACTAATATGAGAATTACCACAATAACAATTAAGGCTTCTTCCTG
>JABDEJ010000006.1 GCA_013287095.1 Bacteroidota bacterium
CTAAGCTTGGAAATTCAGACGCTGTCAATGAGTTTATCCATAACCAGGGGTTCCGGTTAATTGGCAATGAAAATGGTTTTGTGTTTTTGAAGAAAGAGGCGGGGAAATGACAGCCGTAGTAATAGCGTGTGACAGTGCTTATATTGTCACACGCTAAGTTGCCTGATTTTATAAAATTCAGTTAAACCTATAAGGTCTTAAAGACCTTATAGGTTTTTTTTCGCCTTATCTCACCTCAATGATTTTCTTGCTTATGAACTCTCCATTGATTTCGATATTTACAAAATAAGTACCTGGCACTAAACCGGTTTCGGCAGCATTGATTTCAATTTTATTTGCACCGGAATTGAATGTTTTATTTGCCGGAACAAACAGTATATTTCCCTTCATATCCATGACGCTTATTTTTATGTATGCATCCTCAGGTAAAGTGAAATTTACCAATGTTTTATCAGTGAAAGGATTGGGGTAAATTGACAGACCGTATAAGTCTGGATTTATTATTGTGTTTATTCCCAATGCAGTTACATCTATTATCGAATCATGCTCACTCACGCAACCGGATACATTTGTAACAATAAGCTTAACCGTATAAGTTTTCTTTTGAGAATAAAGATGGCTGGTGCTGTAACCCGTAAAATTAGTGCCGTCACCAAAGTCCCAAGAATAGGATGATTTGGTAAAGGAGCTGTCCTGTACATGAAAATAGAAATGATAATCCTGTGAAGTATTGCTCACAGTCCAACCTGCATTTGGCAAAGGACTTACGGTTATTTCTACTGAATTCGATTTTGTACAGTTTCCGCCTGTTTCTGTGAGTGTATAGGTTGTGGTAACTGAAGGATTCACAGAAGGATTTGACATTGTAGAAGTAAACCCTGTTGGGGATGATACCCAACTGTAGGTATTGCCGCCAACTCCGGTTGTCCCGATTTTTGCGCTATTGCCCGCACATATTGTCTGAGGGCTCCCCGCATTTGCGCTCGGCGCGGGGTTTACAGTTATTTTTACTGAATTCGATTTTGTGCAGTTGCCAGCTGTTTCTGTGAGCGTATAAGTGGTGGTGGATGTTGGCTTCACAATTGGATTGGATACCGTGGAGGAGAACCCAGTAGGAGATGATATCCAGCTATAGCCATCGCCACCAACAGCAGTCGCCCCTATCATTGCGCTGTCTCCGGCACAAATATTCTGCGGATTGCCCGCGTTTGCGTTTGGTGGTGGATTTACAGAAACAGTTACACTGTCAGTCTTTGAGCAGCTTGTCAATGTCACGGTTTCAGTTAGGATATAAATAATTGTTACAGATGGATTGACGCTAGGATTGGCGCTCGTGGAGGTAAACCCGGCCGGGCTGGAAGTCCACGAATACGTATCGCCGCTTATCGCGGTACCCCCGATAGTAACGCTTGAAGAACTGCTGCTGCATATTGATTGCGCCTTACCGGTGTATGCTGGAGGCGAAGGGCTTACTGTAATTGTAACCGAATCAGTATTAGAGCATCCGGTTGCGTTTATAGTTGCAGTCAATATATATTTGGTAGTTACAGTAGGATTAACGGATGGTTTGGGGCTGTTTGAAGTAAAACCTGCCGGATTAGAAGTCCAGCTATAATAATACCCGCTTACGGATTTGGCACCTATGGTAACATTATTGCCGCCGCAAATTGATGCTGGGCTGCCTACAGTGGCTGTGGGACTTGGATTAGCCAAAATGATTATCCAGGCAGTATCGTTTGAGGGCACCGAATCGGTTTTTCCGTTGGGTTTGCTGGTCCACACTTTAAGGGTATCAGCCCCGGAAACAAAGTTAAAACTGCCTATTTTTAAGGTTATATTGGCACCGGCGGCAAGACTGCCGCTATAACTATAACTGGTTTGAAGAACCCTGTTTACAGACCAATTGATGGTGGCTGATGTCAAAGCATTAGCCCCATAATTATAGATGTTTGCTTTTACCGGTTGAAGGCCTGCGCATACGGTTCCCGATGGACCGAGGGAATCTATGCCCGCATCATTCTGAAATGTTTTAAAATTAAATTTTGCAAGAAAGGCATTGCCATTATAGGAACTTGACGTATAAACATAAGCTGTCAAATAAGCGCCGGAAGTGGCTATTCCGCTTGTCGCAAGAGTTGTGCCTGTTATATACATATTTCCTGAAGGGTCCGCTCCTATTGCCGCCGCGGCAGTGGCTGCAGTAGTCCCTCCATAGTAGGTGCCAAAGGAAAGACTGCCGGAACTGTTGAATTTTGCAAGATATGCAGTCTGGTAGTATACTCCCGATGAAAACAACCCTATTGAAGCCTGGTAAGCGCCGGGTGTAGTTATGCCGGTTGAACTTTCAGTCCAACCGGTAATATATACATTGCCTTTGGCATCAACGCTTGCTCCCCTACCCGCATCATCCCCTGGTCCGCCATAATACGTGGCCCAGGCGAGGCCGCCGGAACTGCTGAACTTGGCAAGATAAGCATCTCCTACTCCTGCAAGAGAAGTCTGATGTGCACCAGCAGTAGCTATGCCACTTGTGCTGCTTGTCGAGCCGTTAATATAAACATTCCCTGATATATCTGTGCATAGTCCGTGTTGGGTTTCATTACCTTCACCATAATAGGTGGCCCAGAGAAGGCTACCGGAACTGCTGAATTTCGTCAGAAAGTCATCGTCGCTTCCTATATTGGAAGTCTGATAAGCGCCGGTAGTGGCTATACCCTTTGTCGCTGTAGTTTTGCCAAAAATATATATATTCCCGGATGCATCCGCATGTACGGCAGATATTGATGCTGAATCATTGCCATAATAGGTACCCCATGTAAGCTTGCCGGTGCTACTGAATTTAGCAAGAAAACCGTCATCATTGCCGCCAAGTCCGGAGTTAAAAGTCTGATAAGCGCCGGAACTGGCTATCCCGGTCGTGCTGCTGGTAGTGCCGGCAACAAAAGCATTTCCAGAAGCATCGGTACTAACAACAACAATGTAGGGGCTAGAATATACGGTTCCTCCAAAATAAGTAGCCCAGGAAAGGCTACCGGAACTGTCAAATTTTGACAGAAAATTATCTCCTTCCGAACCAGAAAAAACAGTCTGGTAAGCGCCGGATGTGGCGAACCCGGTTGTGCTATATGTTGTACCTGAAATAAACACATCCCAGGAATTGTCTGTGCTTATGCCCGTTGCGTTAGATTCTGTGCTCCCGCCATAATAGGTACCCCAGGAAAGGCTCCCGGAACTGGTAAATTTTGTAAGAAATGCAGTTTCCAGAACATTCGAATACAAAGTCTGAAAAGCGCCGGAAGTAGCTATCCCTGTATTGCTTAATGACTGGCCGGTAATATATACATTGCCGCTGGCATCTGTGCTTAGTCCATTGATTGTTTCTGTGCCACTGCTGGAATAGTAAGTAGCCCAGGTTACACCAGGATCTATTAGCAAATCATTACTGCGATTATAGTTTTTTACTTTAAAGCCTAAATAATCGCCTTCATTTATAAAGCTGCTTTGCACAGCCTCCCCGTTGGAAAAGCTTTTCGGGGCGCTCTCTTCCAGGCTGCCTAAGTTATTGCTATATTTGATACCGCCTGTTCTCAATACTTCTGTATTATCCGTTCCATTCCAGCGTAATTGTATGTCGCTTACATTGCCTCCGGGATGTACCAGAAAAGAATACTCCATGCCCTGACCTGCGGTTTTTAGGATCATATCTATATCGGGATAGATATTTTTGTAGGTAATGGTTTTGTAAGTATGAACATTCATTATGCCGTTGTTAGCATCACCTGTCGTGTAGAAATTTTCATGGTATTGCTGTTGATCGGTAGCAATGATATTGGCTACAGGATTGGAACCTATTAGGACAAGGTCCATGCGTGCGGCGGCGATGGTCATTTTTTCGGAAACAGGGAGACCGTTGGCTTCAGATACCTGATCAGGGGCCTTTTCAGCCTTCGTAAATACAAAAGAAATCGTTCCGGGTTTGCAATAAAGATATACCCCGCCCGTATGACCGTAATATTTCACATCTGAAATTACACTGCGATTCTCATCTAAAAGCTGGCCTTTGTTCTCTTCAAAAAGCAGGGTTTTGTTTTGCTGAATAAGGTTTGTCGCCGACATAGGTGGGGCAGGCTTAGCTGCAAAAGTGCCAAATGAGACAGAGGATACCAATACTGATAAGAACAGGCATTGAAAAATAGCAGTAGATTTCATATTGAGGTTTTTTTAAAAGATTAAAAAGAAATATGGCGAAAAGCAGTGCTAACAGACTGTCGAGCCACTGCCAGTAAAGATTACCCCCGTATTTTTACCAAAGGACGCAAAACTTATTGATAATCAAAAATTTATTTTAAATTGTTTTTAATAGGGCTTCATTGTTTGGGTTGGGGGTTTCTTGTCATTTCGACGAAAGGAGAAATCTGGTGGAGGCATTGTAGAGGGCATTTTTGATAAAGTTTAAATCAGATTTCTCCTGCGTCGAAATGACAGCGGTTGTGATTTCTTTTGGGTTGTTATAGACATATTCAGCCCTTAGTGAAATAACATTAAGTTTTTATATTTGACAACTTTCCAAACCTTGTCAAATCTCCTATTCGTTGCTTCTGGTACGTAATTTGTGTTAAATCCCGTAAATTTGCTTTTTAGATTATATTATGATAAGAAAAACGTTCATCCTTGCATTTGTCCTTGTATGCTTTCAGTTTGTGGCAAAGGCGCAGGGGATTAAAATCTATACGGGTAGCTTGTCAGATGCAAAGGCCCTCGCCAAAAAGGAGCATAAGTACCTGATAGTTGATGGATTTACAGACTGGTGTGGCTGGTGCAAGTTCATGGATAGAAACGTATATCCGCAAAAAGAGGTAGGGGATTTTTTTAATGCGAATTACATATTCTTGCAAATGAACATGGAGCAGGGGGAAGGTAAAGATATCGCAAGGCAATACCGCCTCAACGAATACCCCAGTTTTTTGTTTTTTGATTCCAGCGGTTCATTCGTGCATTATTATTTTGGCGCTTCAACCACGCCACCTGCATTTATTAAATTGGGACAGACGGCAATGGATACCATGCACAACTGTAGGGGACTTGCTTATCGTCTCTTCAAAGGAGAACAGGACACAGCTTTTATAAAGGAGCTCATTAAATCGACGTATTATTATGCTGATCCTAAAATAATTGAAAATGCACTCGCCGTTTATTGGACTGCTTTGCCCAATACCAAATTGATTGAAAAGGAAAACTGGGATATGTTCAAATACTACGAACAAAATGTTAATTCTATTGCATTTGGTTATATCTATGCGCATAAGGCTGAGTTCCTGGCCCGTTACCATGAAAAGGGAGATTCAAATGTCTTGTATATAAAGGCAGCATTATTCATTAAAAAGGCCGCTGATGACAAAGACGAGGTACAGCTCATGAAAGCAAGGGAGATTGCTTTGCAATCCACTGACAAACAAACTATATATACAGTATGCGTTAACGAGTTTCCTTTTTATCTCCAAAAGGGTAGCCTCAATGATTTTTACGCCGATGTGGATCATTTTATTCAAAAATATGGTTCAGACTGGGTCTGGGGTATTGCATCCACAATTGGAACGAGCACAGACGATAAGAAGGTTCTCGAAAAAGCGCTGGGCTACCTGGAACAGGATCTTAAGAAGAATAAAACTTATTACAATACAGATACTTACGCACATATTTTATTCAAATTGGGCCGATATAAGGAGGCTTATGCCAGCGCGAACGATGCAATGGACCTGGCAAGCGCCATTAACGATTACCAGGAACGCACCAGGGATTCAGGCCAGACAGGAGAACTTCTTGAGCAGATCAAGAAAAGTATGGCAGCGAAAAATTAGGGTTAGAACCTTAGCGAGCTAAAGATCATAGAAATATATTTGACCCGATTAAACCTATCTTTGCAATATCTGTTCATAAATAGGAAATAGCCAAATGGATCATAAGCCAAACATAAAATTCGGTGAAGTAAATAATCTCAGCGATGCGCGATATGCTTCGGGCATGGGTGCTGCTTTTATGGGTTTCAATCTTTCACCTTCTCATTCAAAATATGTTGAACCAGAAAGCATGAAAGAGATAAGCAACTGGGCGCCAGGCCCTGTTCTTGTCACAGAATGGAATCATGAGCCGGCGAACATCATTTCAGAAACATGCGGTAGACTGGGCATTGAATATGTGCAGTTAAACACTTTCAACCCAGTGGTGACAGCAGCTTTAAAACCTGATTTTTGTGTGATCCAAAATATTGAGATCCATGCAGAAGAACTTCCTGGAAAGTTAATAGAACAGATAAGCCAGGTGAATGGCCTGGCCATGTATTATATGCTGTCTTTCAAAAACCTGGCTGACCAGGAGCATTTTTTATCGAAGCCAGGAAATGAGCTTTTGATTACAGATTTGTGCCGTGACCAGCCAGTATTCCTGAATTTTCATTTCAACACCGGGAATATTTTGGATCTCATAGAAAAATTCAAACCTTTTGGGATCAATTTTAACGGTACACCAGAGACCAAACCCGGTATTCAGGATTACAGTGTGTTGAATGAACTCTTTGACCTGGTTAACAAAACTCAGGAATAGTCGCATTTTTTAATCCGGAAATTGCTATTTTTTTGGTAATTTCTTACACGGCGTTTTAGAAAATTTTAATTAGTTTCCGTAGATCGCCCCGCTTGGGGAAGGTTAATCAAATGACTTCATTTTCTTAATTTTTTGTTAATTCATTTCCCGAATCTTTCCTTTCCCCCTGACTAAAATTAGTTCAAAACATTGTGTTTTCTTACAAAATACAGGAATCATTCTGTGATCTTTTTTGTACACTTTATCATAATATTCACTATCTTAGCGGTTGAAATGGGACGGTATCAGGTACAGAGATATTTTACGTTTCCCGGCAGCAAACAAAGTGGGAGTTTAGCTGCCGGTTTCAAATTGAAACAAACGGTGTCCGATGAAGATATATAAGGTAAAGTTATAAAGGTATTCATTGGATTTTTTTCCGGCTGAAAGCGTCTATTCACTTTCAGCCGGTTTTTTTTGTCCCTACGGCATGGATTTTTCTTTACAATGACTGTTAAACGAAAGTAATGTGGGAATGTCTAAAATATTGTAAAGAGATTGGAAAATGGAAAAGTCAATTCATAGTTCGTTAAAACACCTGTATCTCCGGGCAGGTTTTGGTTTATCCCCATGGGATTTTGAAGTGAGAGAAAATTCCATTCCCAAAGCGGTCGAAAATTTGTTTAGCGAGTCAAAAAATGTGACTGAACTGCAATTGGATAGAGAGTTGCATTCGCCAAAATACTATGCCGGCGGAATGATGATGGGAAAGATGAGCCAGGAGCAAAAGAAAGAATTGACCAAACAATCCATTGCTGATGAAAAGGAGATGAACCTGAAATGGATCGAAAAAATGGCTATGGAAAACGGAAGCCTTCGTGAGAAGATGACCTTATTCTGGCATGGACATTTCGCTTGTACCGAGCCGATATCCCTTTATGCTTTAATGCTTAACAACACTATTCGCAGGAATGCTTTAGGCAACTTTGGTGATTTGCTGTTAGCAGTTGCCAAAGAGCCGGCTATGCTTAGGTTTTTGAACAACCAACAGAATAAAAAACAAAGCCCCAACGAAAATTTTGCGCGCGAAGTAATGGAGCTGTTTACCATCGGGCGAGGGAAATATACGGAGGATGATATAAAAAATGCCGCCCGGGCATTTACTGGGTGGACAACAGACGGAGATGGCAATTTTATTAAAAGACCATTTCAGCATGACGATGGGGTAAAAACTTTTATGGGCCATACGGGCAATTTTGATGGTGAGGACATCATGAAAATCATTCTTAGCCGGAAGGAAACAGCAGATTTTATCGCTGCAAAAGCGTACAAATACTTTGTAAACCAGGAGAATCCCGATCAGGATATTATTGCACAACTGGGGCAAAAATTTTATGATGCCGATTATGAAATCGGTGTTCTGATGCACGAAATTTTTATATCTGATTGGTTTTATGACCCCAAAAATATGGGCAACAGAATTAAGTCTCCAATAGAATTAATCATAGGGCTGAAAAGGGATTTTAAGATAGAGTTTGACAATCCTGAAGTCGAATTGGGGTTGCAGCGAATTTTGGGGCAGATATTATTTCATCCACCCAATGTGAGCGGATGGGCAGGGGGGCGAAACTGGATCGACAGTTCTTCTTTATTGTACCGAATGAGGATACCCGAATCCATATTTTATACTTCCGAAATGGATATAACCGTAAAAGGGGACGCCGCTGATAGCGCAATGATGTCTGAGGTAAATAAGAAGATACTCAAAGTAATGAAAAATACAACCGACCTTGGGTATTATGACGGAAAGTATAAAGATAAAACTGCTGAAGAAATGGTTGATGAATTAAGTGTGTCATTGCTGGCTCCGGGTGCGCAGAATATTGATAAGCCATTGATGGTTGATTTTGTAAAATCAAACAGCAGTGATATGGTTCGATCAGCGATTATGCTCATTACGAGCCTGCCCGAATATCAATTGAGTTAATGAATCAATAAACAGAATCATGAAGAGAAGAGATTTTGTAAGATATACTACACTGGGTTCCACGGCATTCCTGGTACCGGCTTTTTTGAAAGGATTTGAAAGACTTTCAAACCCCTATTTAGGACCGATTGAAAATGCTTATGGCGTATCAGGGAATAAGAAAATACTGGTAGTGGTACAACTATCGGGTGGAAACGATGGATTGAATACGGTTATTCCATATCGGAATGATATTTATTATAGGGAGCGCCCCGTTATAGGCAAAAAAGAAAATGAAGTCCTGAAACTTAATGATGATCTTGGACTTAATCCCGGAATGACGGCATTAAAAGGATTATATGACGATGGGAAATTGACGGTGATCAATAGTGTCGGTTATCCCAATCCGGATAGATCACATTTCAGGTCAATGGATATTTGGCAATCAGCAAGCGAATCAAATCAATTTGAAAGTACCGGATGGATAGGACGATATCTCGATTCCAATTGTCAGGGTGCCCAGAAGCCATACAGCGCCATTGAAACTGATGGCAGCCTAAGCCTTGCCATGAGGGGCGAAACGCGCACAGGTATCGCCCTTGAGAGTCCCGACGCTTACTTTGCCATGGCGCATGATAAATATATAAAGGCTGTTTCAGAACGAGGAAATTCAAGCCTCTTGAATGGGACTGACGATATCCAAAAAGAAGACAATCTTCATTATCTGTATAAAACCCTTGCTGAGTCTGGTTCCTCTGCAGATTACATTTATAAAACATCCAGAATATATAAATCAACTTTTGAATATCCGAAAGGCGAGTTCGGGAAGAACCTGAAAACAATTGCCACTTTAATCGTCTCAGGACTTGACACAAGTGTATATTATATATCATTGGGAGGCTTTGATACCCATGATCAGCAAAACCAGAGACAGGATAAGCTTCTCAAGGAATTTTCGGATGGCATCGGTGTATTTACAGACGATCTGAAAGCGAATAACCGATTGAGGGATGTAGTCGTTATGACATTTTCAGAGTTTGGACGCCGCGTAAGCCAGAATGCCAGCAACGGTACAGATCATGGAACCGCAAACAATATGTTTATCATTAACGGTAACCTAAAAAAACCAGGTATATATAACGATGCGCCCGACCTTTCAAATCTTGACAATGGCGATCTGATCTATAAGGTTGATTTCAAGGATGTGTATGGAGAAATGGTGGGTAACTGGCTTGGTGCGGACACGGAGAAAATTCTGTATAGGAAGAATCTGTCTATGGGGTTGATTTGAAGGGGCTTTTGTCATTTCGAACGCAGTAAGAAATCTTATAAACCAGCCTCCGCCAGATTTCTCACTGCGTTCGAAATGACAGTGGGGTAGATTTCTCCTATCGTCGAAATGACAGTGGGGTCGATTTCTCACTGCGTTCGAAATGACAGTGGGGTCGATTTCTCCTATTGTCGAAATGACAAGAATACTCAACTAAATGACCCTTAATTCCTAATTCGTAATTGAATTAAGGTTCGGCGCACAACTCATTCAAAAATTCTTCAGCTTCGGGATCACCGAGTTCTTTGGCTTTGTTAAGGTCTTCGCAACCCGCATTGGCATCATCAAGATTGAACTCTGCCATAGCCCGGTTGAAGAATGCGTGATAATCTTTTGGAGCTAATTTCACCACCTGGTTATAATTTTCTACCGCTTCATGGAACATTTTCAGGTTAAAATACAGGTTTCCAAGATCATAATAGGACTGAAAATACTTAGGATTAATGGTAAATGCCTGCTTATAGTCATCTATGGCACTGTTATAATCCTTGTTTTTTACCGATGCATTGGCCCTGTCATAATACGCCTCTGCAACGGATGGTTTCATAGATATGAATTTGGTAAAATTGCTGATGGATTCGTCATATTTTTTTAACTCATATAACGAATTAGCCATATTGAAATAAGCTTCAGCATAGTCGGGATTTAATAAAACCGTTTTTGAATAATCTTTAACGGATTGTTGGTAATCCAGCAGATCAAATTCTGCGTTGGCTTTATAATAATAAGCGTCAGGCTTTACTGGTTCAAGTTTAATAGCCTCATCATAATTGGATATGGCTCCTTTGTAATCTTTTAAACTGTCCTTTGAATTTCCCTTATTAAGATAATCCTGGTAAGTCGTTTGGCAAGATGCAAACTTGGGAAAAGTTAACCCCAAAAGGAGAACAAGAACCGCTGAAAAAAGATGTAAAGGTTTGTAGCCGTTCATAAACTCAAGTTTACGCAATCTGTCATTAGATTGTCCAAACTTACTAAAAAGAACCATTCCTGCAAAATTATTCATTTATGGCATTTTGCCTGATCCCTTGGTTTACAATACTTAACAGATTTCTTACTAAGAATGGCTGCTTTGATCTCAGATCAATGGGTTTTTAAAGCCTTCCTTTTTATTTTATGATGAATAGCCTTGGCCTTGGCCGCTTTCTCACGTTTGATTTCAGCTTCCTTTTTTGAAGTCGTTGTGATGCCTTTTGTATGAATTGCGGGATTTTTGGACGAACTTAATTTAGAATTATGTTTATCACTTACAAATTCAACGATTTTACTTCTTTTATTGTCAAAACGTTGTGGCTGTTCATCCCTGAAGTTTTGGTGGATGGTCAATTTGCTTTTATCTATTATATGCGTGTTCCCTTTAGCTGATGGCGTCTGCGCATTTGAGCCGAGGGATAATGAGAAAAAACCGACCATTGCAAGCAAAGCCTTAAAGCTCCTTACAAGGCTTTTAATATTTGTGAAGACTGACATTTTATGTACTCCTTTCATTTTGTTACCTCTTTGACTACTAAAAGCCGAAAAAGATTAATCACCCCAATAAAATCCTTCCATTCCAAGAATTTTACTGCAAATAAAGCATTTTCTTGTAAATAAGCACTGAAAGGACTTTATTTCACCACCCGCCAAAGAGAATCTGAAAAATCTGATTTCTTATCCATATACACCTTTACTTCTTCAAAACCGCATTGAACAGCCATTGTTGAAATTTCATTCAATGAATATTTGTAGGAGTATTCGGTATGTATTGCTTCAAAAGCTTCAAAATGGAATGTTTTATTGAGGCTGTTTATTTGTACATCCTGGCTTTCGCAACTGATGAGATAGCTTTTTACAGCGCCATTTACAGGATTGTAGTTTGCAAAATGTGTCCACTTGTCCAGGTCAAGGTCACCTCCGAGTTCCGTATTTATACGCCTGAGCAGGTTGATATTAAATGCAGCTGTAACTCCTTTGCTATCACTGTACGCATGAATAATGCGATACGGGTCTTTCTTTAAATCGATTCCAATAAGTAGCAGATCGCCATTATTAAGGGAATCATGCATTTGCAATAAGAATGAAGCGGCTGCCTTTTTCGAGAAATTGCCGATATTGCTTCCAAGGAATAAAACAAGTTTCTTCTGTTTTTGGGTTTCATTGATCCATTTCAAGGCATCGAAATATTCCGCTAAAACGGGTGTGGTTTCAAGACCCGGCAATTCTTTGTTCAATGAATCCTCAAGTTCTTCAAGTACATCCCTGTTAATATCAATAGGCACGTAGCTGAATGGAGCTTCATTTTGATAAAAATGTTCAAGCAATAGCTTTGTCTTTTTCGCATCCCCGGCGCCAAGATCAACTAGTTGAAAAGGCTGTTCATTTATCTGGTTTAGAATATCTTGTTTGTATTTCCCCAATATTTCCCACTCGCAATTGGTAAGATAGTATTCAGGCAATTCCATGATCTCCTCAAAAATCCTGCTCCCTTTCTCATCGTAAAAATACCTGGATGAAAGACTTTTTTTTGGCGAAGAAAGCCCTTTTAGCACATCTCTTGCAAACTGGTTGATGCCTTGCCTTTCGCCTGTTTCAATGATCCTGGATGGAAAAGTTTCCGTTATCATATAGTTGGTTTTTTACCTGGCTAATCTTATTCCAGTGAACTGCCAGCGTTTATCGGGGTGAAAAAAATTGCGGTATGTAGTTCTGATATGATTTTCAGGAGTGGCACATGACCCTCCCTTCAATATCATTTGGTTTATCATGAATTTTCCGTTGTATTCCCCCAAAGCGCCTTCTTCGCGTTTGTAACCAGGATAGGGAAAATATCCGCTATAGGTCCATTCCCAGGTATCTCCGAGAAGTTGAGCGCAATACTCTGAATTGTTGTTAATTGGAGCCGTATGCAGGTTCCCGTTTTCTACGAAATTCCCATTCGAAGTGGAAGGTTTGAAATAATTGGCCGCTGTTTCCCATTCCGGTTCGGTCAAAAGCCTGGCCCCTGCCCAGGATGCGAACGCATCAGCTTCATAAAAACTGATGTGCGTTACCGGTTCTGATAAATCAACAGGCCTGAGCCCTGATAAAGCATAATTCATCCATTCTCCATCTATTTGATGCCAGTACAATGGCGCCTGCCATGATTCGGCTTTTACTTTGTCCCAGCCTTCACCCAGCCAGAGATTGAATTTAGTATAACCACCGTCTTTCATAAATTCCAGGTATTCGCCATTGGTTATCAACCTGTTTGCAATATGAAAATCATCTAAATAGACATCATGCGCAGGTTTCTCATTGTCCCATGCAAAGCCTTCTCCTTCAAAGCCTATGCGGTGCATCCCGCCAGAAACCGGGAGAAATTCAAGGTCTTTTTTTTGCGCGACCCCAGGCTTTCTGCTATCTGGTAAATATGCCGGCATCAATGGGTTATTATACAGAATATACTTGATATCGGTCACAAGAAGCTCCTGGTGCTGCTGCTCGTGATTGATGCCTATGACCAGAAATTTTTCGAATGCTGACATATCCTTATCCTGTACGACGTTTAACAGGTTAGACATATTGTAATCAACATGTGCCCTGTAAGCCATAACATCTTCAACAGTAGGGCGGCTCAGATTACCGCGGTTAACCCGCAGAACCCGTTCACCGACAGACTCATAATAAGAATTAAAGATAAAGCTGTATTGAGGATGGAAAGGTTTGTATCCCCGCAGGAACCTTTTTAAAATAAAGGTTTCAAAAAACCAGGTCGTATGTCCCAGGTGCCATTTCGGAGGACTTACATCTGCCATTGGCTGCAAAACATAATCTTCAATCTGCAGGGGGATACAGATTTTTTCAGTTTGTTTTCGGGTTTCAAAATACATTTCAGTATCAACCAATAACGGTTTTGCTTCTGTTTGAGGCATAGATCAGTCTATTAGGTTTGCTGCTACTTATATATATACGCTTTTTCAGGGCAAAAAGGTTTTAAAATTATGAAAAATTTGTCGAAACATGCAATTATGAAATTGCAAAAGCAAGGGCAAGTCCTATATTTACCATATTAAGGGCATCTCTAAAAACCTACCGATTACCTTCTCCTTCAGGAGAAGGACTAAGGTTGAGGTAATAAAAAGGGATTTTTAGAAATGCCCTTAATTCATATCGTTTCTTAACTTTGTAAAGAAAATTGTCTGTAATGCTTTCAGAAGAAACAAATCAAAAAATCATACGCTATTTGCAGAAGTACGATCCTGTAATGATAGGTATTTTTGGTTCTTATGCCAGGGGGGAAAACTTACCTGATAGCGATTTGGATATTCTCGTAAACCTGAGAGCCAGGTTTGGCTTAATGGAATATGTGGGGATGGAGTTGGATCTGACAAAATTATTAGGTGTTAAAGTTGATCTTGTGACCGTAAATGCCTTGAAAAATGAAAGGCTGAAGAAGTATATATATAATGACCTTAAAATCATTTTCCAGTGATAAAGGATGATAGGGTTTATTTGGATCACATTGTTGAATCACTGCATAAAATAAAATCTTATTCCAAAGATCTCGAGCTTTCAGACTTTATAACCAATACATTAGTTCAAGATGGACTAATTAGACAGTTTGAAGTAATAGGGGAGGCAAGTAAAAACCTCACTAAAACCTTAAAGTCAAAATATTACGACGTTGACTGGGCAAAAATTACAGGAATGCGCAACAAGTTAATTCACGAATATTTTGATATTGATCTCAATATTTTATGGGATGCTGTCCATAATGATGTTCCCGTCCTCAACGCTCTGATTAATAGAATAATCAAGGACTTAGAGCAAAATACCTGATTAAAATTGAACCCTACCCGCAAGGCCTATCTCCAGCTTCATATATCTGTACTTCTGTGGGGTTTTACTGCTATATTAGGCAGGTTGATCACATTGTCACAACTGCCGTTGGTTTGGTATAGGGTCTTATTTACCTGTGCCGCTTTGTGTTTTGTGCCGGGCGTATGGAAGCAGGTGAAAACAACACCCAGAAGGGATATTTTTAATCTTTCCATTATAGGTTGCCTGGTTTGCATACACTGGGTATGCTTTTACGGAGCCATTAAATATTCGGATGTATCTATTGCTTTAAGCTGTCTGGCCACTACCTCTTTTATGATATCCATAATAGAGCCGGTAATCAACCGCACCAAAGTCAAATGGTATGAAGTTTCGCTGGGATTGCTTGTTGTTCCGGGAGTTATCATAATTGCACATGTTTCGCAACTATATGTTACAGGAATTATACTCGGTTTGCTGGCCGCATTTTTTGCGGCCACATTCACAGTGCTAAACAAAAAAGTTATTCATCTGCACAATCCTATTGGGATGACTTTCATAGAAATGCTGAGTGGATTTATCATGCTTTCATTTGTGATACCCATTTATCTTCATTATTTTCCCGAAACCCTAATGCATCCTGCCCCTTCTGACTGGATATATCTTCTGATCCTCGCTTTGGGATGTACTACGTTACCATTTATATTGGCACTACATGCATTAAGGCATTTGTCAGCCTTTGCCACCACTTTTATGGTGAACCTGGAACCTGTGTATGGAATTATCCTTGCCATCCTCATTTTCCATGAGAATAAGGACCTGGATGTTATGTTCTACCTGGGAACTGCAGTTATTTTAGCCGCGGTTTTTATACATCCTTTGTTGAATAAGAGGTTTGGGGGGAACATTTCTGAATCAGGATTTCCAGGATGAGAGGATGGGGAGGATAACTGTGAGACTACAATGTGGCTTCAACATAAACCCGTTGGCAGAGATATTTTTCCTATATGTTCTGTGACACTGGGTTAACTTGAGCAATAAAGAACATATTAAGTTTTCCTAAAAATCCTGAAATTCTGTAAATCCTGATTCAGAATCTTATTCTACCTGCAAATCATAATCTTGCTCACAGTCGAGCTATTCCCGTTCTCAATACTAATGAGATACAATCCATCAGGTATAGCTGCACCCTCATTCAATGGCAGGCTAATATTTTCACCGGCTTTTGCTGCATAAGGCATTGCTGTGATCAGTTTCCCGGTCATATCCATAAGCCTGATCATCCCTGTGCCAGCTTCTTTCATTTGAATATTTACCATATCCTTAGCAGGATTGGGGTATATTTTGAAGGTGTTTTGAGGGATATTGGAAATGCTTGCGGTTTTAGATTCTGCATTTACATAGAATTTATATGATTTACTTGGGAGGGTGTCTAAACTATCGCCCTCAATAG
This sequence comes from Bacteroidota bacterium, assembly GCA_013287095.1. The sequence goes on from JABDEJ010000006.1 coordinate 16,105, forward strand.
CCCTTCCGCCACTTGGCCAAGTAATGACAATGTTAGTTGAGCCTGGTGTGAAAAAAACATCTGTCACATTAAAGCTATCCATAAGAGTTTCGGTACTCAGATATCCCAGGCTATCCAATGTTAAGTCATGGACAAAAGCAACATGGTTTTCATTGGCATTTGCTCCCGCAACAACATTGAAGTTGAAACTATACACGTCTTTAGGTAATGTTTCAGGTGTATATTTGGTTCTATTGTAATTAACTACACCATCATTTTTAAAGGTGAGCATAAAATAGACTTTGTCACCTATATTTACGGTATCAGTGACTTTCGCGAGATTTGGTATTGAATCGTTGGTAATATCCAGATAAAATCTCTTCTGAGCACTTAAAAAGGTAACCGAACCTGACAAAAAGAGAAAAAGGAATAATACTTTTTTCATAGCTTTCTAAAATATATATGTAAAGGTACGCAACCTTTTTGAAAATTTGCATTAAATTTAACGAAAATCTTACGGCTTCAAATATAATAATTTTTTATGGATTCACTGCTTGAGATCATCAAAAACCTGAAGAAGGAAGAGATCAGGAACTTTAAAATATTTACCAAACGCTTTCATAGACAGGAAGATATAAAAATAACGACCCTGTTTGACCTCATGCGTTCAGGAATTTACGATGACGATGAAAAAGCGATGATTGCGAAGCTTTTTGCACAGGATAAAGATGTTTCCAATGCCTATTACAGGCTTAAAAACCGGTTGAAAACAGAACTCGAAAAAAGCTTATTAAACCTTCACCATAATCTTGACGAAAAGATTGAAACTATTAACCTTGTCACCCTTTCAAGTATCTTCTCCTATAAAGGGCAATATGATCTCTCACTATATTACCTAAAAAAGGCTGAGAAAACAGCGCTTCAAAATGAATATTATGACCTTCTCGATTTCATTTACAGTCAGATCATTGAACTTACCTATAATTTTAATTTTGATGAGGTTAACCCCTTGGAATACATTGAGAAGAGAAAAGAAAATAACAGGAAAAACAGCGTTTTTATGGAGGCTAATAATGCCATTGCCGCTGTAAGTTATAGTCTTAGAAAATCAAACTTAAGTAAGGCAGAAGATATTGATCATACGCTTCAGAAAGCCCTCAAGGAATTGAACATCGCTAACGAGATTTACAAATTGCCAAATGTGAAACTCAAAATCCACTACTGTATCCGAAGTGTGTTACTTCAAAATAAGGATTTTTCAAGACTTGAAAAGTATCTAATTGAATCTTTTAATTCATTTGAGGAGGAGAAGATCTTTACCAAAAGCACGCACATGCCGAAAATTTCTTTATTAACTTGGATTGTAAATGCCCTGATGGTAAACAAAAAATGGAATGAGGCTATTATATATACTGAAGAATTGCACGAAGAATTAAACAAGTTCAATAAGCTTTATTACGATAATTTTATCTGGACATATTACCAAAGCCTGATTACAATCTATATTTCTTCCAACCAGATTGAAAAAGCAATTCAACTTTTGGTGCAAATAATAGAGGTTCAAGCGAATAAGGGCATGCAATCTTTTTATGAATTTAATACGCATGTAAACCTTGCATTGTGCTATTACTTTAAAGGGAATATTTCTGAGGGGATAAAAGTATTATCAAGGCTTTTCCTGAAAGATACTTATCCAAAATTTTCCGTGGAAAATCAATTTTCTATTTCCTTAATTGAAATTATCCTTCATTATGAAAATGCGAATCTTGATTATGTAACCTACAGAATTGGTGAGATTAGAAGGCAGTTTAAAACCTTGCTAAAAGATACTTTGCATCAGGAAGAAAAGGCATTTTTAAAAATCCTCCTTAATATGTGCAACAAGGCTGACCCTATGCATGATAAACTGCTCATGTCTCAAATGAAGGAATTTGCATCGGGCGCTTCAAAAGTGCAGATCGGTTCCGGGAAATATATAGAATTGGGGTTGTGGGTACAATCAAAGATAGATAAGAAGCACTATTATAGCTATTTGTATGAGGCTTTGCAGGCGTGAGATTGCAGCCATAGCCTGACCCTAAAGGGGACTATCGGTGAGTATTCTATAGTGTTTCTTTGCAGCCAAAGCCCTGACCCTAAAGGGGACTATCGTTGAGTTTCCTCTGGTGTTGAGAAACTGAGGATTTTTATCTTGATTCGAACTGACCTGTTGTAAAACGGAATTGAACAAATCAATGGTTCCCTTTAGGGTCAGGGCTATGGCAGGGAATAGTCAGTAACAAGTCATCCTAACCCACCTTTTTCCAGACATCTTTTTCCCATCTTCCCAAAAACCCTTACTTTAGCACCAACCTTTCAAAAAAGTGAAAAGCCATGCAGGAAATGGAAAATGAAATCCTCGCCCCGACTGAGGCGCTGGTTTATCCACCGGATTATATTGTAAATGAAGCCCATATAAGTCATGAGAACTATGCGAAAATGTACCGTGATTCCATTGAAAACCCGGAAGCATTCTGGCACAAAATAGCGGAAGAAGAACTGCATTGGTTTGCAAAATGGCGCGATACCTTCGAATGGGATTACCCTGATTACAAATGGTTTGTAGGGGGTAAGATCAATATCACTTATAATTGCCTGGACCGTCATATCATCTCCGGGCATATCCACAAACTTGCTTATATCTATACCAATGAAGCCGGTGCAGAACAGCGAATTACCTACGGGGAACTCTATGAAAAAGTCTGTAGGTTTTCAAATGGTTTGAAAAGTCTGGGGGTTGCCGCGGGAGATCGGGTGGCTATTTATATGCCGTTGTGTTTTGAGCAGATCGTTGCCATCTTGGGTTGCGCCCGTATAGGTGCCGTTCATTCTGTAATCTATGCCGGTTTCAGTGCAACGGCTTTGCGTTTACGGATTGATGATGCCAAGGCCAAAGTCTTGGTAGCCAGTACCTATACCAAACGCAGGGGCAAGATCATTGACCTGAAAGCCATTGCCGATGAAGCCACTGAGGGGCTGGAATGCGTAGAACATATTATCATGCACCAACGTGATGATCATGTCTTGCTTGATGAACTGGAAATTGATTTTGATGAGTTCATTTCTGCCCAATCTCCAGAATGCGAGGCTGTTCCTCTTGATTCAGAGCACCCTTTATTTATTCTATATACTTCCGGAACTACAGGCAAGCCAAAGGGGGTTGTTCATGCTACAGGTGGATATAACCTGCATACCCATTATACCACCAAAATGGTTTTCGACCTGAAACCGGATGACCTGTTCTGGTGTACTGCCGATACAGGCTGGGTAACAGGTCATAGCTATATTGTATATGGACCACTATCCAATGGGGCAACCTCACTGATCTATGAAGGCGCTCCCGATTTCCCTGATCCCGCAAGTTGGTGGAAAGTGATTGAAAAATATAAGGTTACCAAATTCTACACAGCGCCAACCGCTGTAAGGCTTTTTATGAAATACGGCGAGGAATGGCCTGCAAAACATGATCTGTCATCCTTAAAAATCATCGGCAGCGTTGGGGAACCCATCAATCCTGAAGCCTGGCACTGGTACCATAAAAATATCGGCGGAGATAATTGTGCCGTGGTAGATACCTGGTGGCAGACTGAAACAGGGGGACACATGATCGTGACCTTGCCATCTATGCCCCAGAAACCGGGCAGGGCAGGTTTGCCATTCTTCGGAGTGGAGGCAATGGTAGTAAACAGGCATGGCACACCGGTTCCGCCACATACGGTGGGGTTGCTGATCATCAAAAAACCATGGCCTTCTGCACTCAGGACTTGTTTTGGGGAACCGGAACGTTTTCACAAATACTGGAATGAGATTGAAGGCGTATATTTTGCAGGCGATCTCGCAACGATGGATGAAGATGGATATATCATGATCCTGGGCCGCTCTGATGATGTGCTAAATGTCTCCGGCCATCGTATAGGAACTGCAGAAGTTGAAAGTGCCCTGGTATCCCACCATTCCGTTGCAGAAGCAGCAGTGATCGGCAAACCACATGAGATAAAGGGCCAAAGTATCAAGGCTTTTGTGATCTTAAAACATGGTATAGAAAAAACCGATGATCTCAAAGAATTAATCCGCCAACAGGTGAAACATGAATTAGGAGCCATTGGTGTACCGGATGAAATGGATTTCGTAGATAAACTGCCCAAAACCCGGAGCGGTAAAATCATGCGGCGTGTTCTCAAAGCCAAAGAAATGGGCACAGAAGCAGGGGATACGAGTACGCTGGAGGATTAAAGGGGGTAGGCATTAGGAGTTAGGCGTTAGGAAGCGACCATTTCCATTCATTGTCCAGGGTCGGCGTCCTCATCGACCTTTCTTCCTCCAATTGAATTAAATTAGCGTAGGTTTTGTTTAGTAGGTATCTTTGCACAACTTGTCCCGCTTGTCCCGACTTTTTCGGGAGTTTTCGGAACCAGTATTACAAACAAATCAATGTCAACAATTACATTCACGAATCAGAAGAACCTGTTTTTCAGGTCTTTAAAAGAAAAAGTAGATAATTATTTCGCTAACAATAAATTGAGCCGGTCCGGTGACCGGAGGCTTTTCATCAAAGGTTCAATACTAATTGCCTCAGCGGCGATAATATATGGGACGCTTGTTTTCTTTACACCCATGATATGGATCAGCGTCATTTTATGTGCACTTCTGGGTTTCAACCTTGCTTGTATAGGTTTTAACATCATGCATGAGGGGGGGCATCAGAGCTTTTCAAAATACACATGGCTTAACAAGACCAGCGCTTATTTCCTGAATGTGATGGGCGGAAATACTTACTATTGGAAGATAAAGCACAATATAAGTCATCATACCTATACCAATATGGAAGGGCTTGATTCTGATATTAATATAGAGCCATTTATGCGTATCCATCCGGAACAGCCAAAGCGATGGATACACAGGTTTCAGCATATATATTTCGTTGTCTTTTACAGTCTGTCCTATTTCAGTTGGATATTTATGGATGATTTTATTAAATATTTCTCGGGAAAGATTTCGGCTGGATATGTTGACCAGAAGCTCAGTTTTAAGGAACATTTTATTTTCTGGATGACAAAGGCTTTTTATTTAATGGTTTATGTAGTTCTTCCTATCCTGATGGTGGGTTTTCTCAAAGCCCTTATCGGGTATCTGATCCTCGGAATAGTGTGTGGTTTAGCAATTGCTATTGTATTTCAATTGGCACATGTTGTGAATGAAACAGATTTCCCGCTTGCCCCGGATGAAACAACCGGTAAAATTGCCCAGCAATGGGCTATTCACCAGGTAAATACAACATCTAATTTCGCTACCAAAAGCAAAGTCTTGTCATGGTTATTGGGCGGTTTGAATTTCCAGGTGGAACACCATTTATTCCCGAAGGTCAGCCATATCCACTATGCGAAGATCAACCAGTTTGTGAAGGAAACATGTCTTGAGTACAACATCAATTACCACGAACATAAAACAATGTTGCAAGCGGTACATTCCCATGTGAAGTACATCAGGAAAATGGGAAGGCCGGCGAAAGCAATGTGATAATGTGCTGATGTGTTGATATGCTAATGTTGTCACCACTTTATTATGGCACTTTACTTTCCCGCCACCAGGCTGTAAAAGGCGATATCCATAAAACGATCTTTAAAATAGAGCGCATCTTTCAGATGTGCTTCTTTTTGAAAGCCAAGTTGTTCCAGTATATAAATCGCACCGCGGTTATCCGGCCATACCCTTGCTTCAATGCTATGTAAGCCAAGTTGGCTAATGCCAAAATCTACAATAGCTGTAACGGCTTCTAAAGCAATCCCTTTGCCCCAGTATTGGGTTGACATTTCCCCACCAAGTTCAGCTCTTAAGTTCTGATGTTCAATACGGTTTAAGCCACACGTACCAATGGTGTTTTTGCCATCTCTTAAAACAGTAGACCATCCGATTCCATCCTTATTGGCAAAATTGTTTTTTACTCTTTCAATCAATGCTTTTGCTTCTTCAATAGTCTGATTTTCAGGGCGTGCAATGAACTCTGCGATTCGCTTATTATTGCGCATTTCCCATATGGCAGCAGCATCCTCATCATTTATTTCCCGAAGTAATAAACGTTTTGTTTTGATGATAGGGAAGGAGTTGAAGATACTGTCGTTCAGTTGCATAGGAGCCAATTTGATTCAAATATCAAAATTCAGTGAAAAAGCTTTTCAAATTAGGTTTGTGCAGAACTCTTAGGATTTATTATGCGGGATAAACTTGTTCAAAACCCTTCTTAACAGGGATGTAGAACTGTAGCGGTAGCTGATAAGTATGATCTCCCTGGTGGTGCCTTTGGAAAATTCGCCGCGTCTATGGAAGCCCCGGTTATTTGACATGATCATTGTATTCTCTTTTCCGGGATAATAAGTCTCTCCAATATTCAGGGCTTTTTTTTGACTTTCCGTAACGATATTTCTCAGGCGGTCGGCCCTATTTGTAAGTGCGGCTGAGGGTATGTGGCTTACTTTGCCTTTTTCAAGCTGCGCTACCCGAATGCTCATGTTATATTCATGCAAAGCCCTCCTGAAACTGAATTTCTGGCTTCCTTTTGCATATACATAAGGGGCATTTGATTCGCTCACTTCCGATAAATACACAAATGCTTTTGCGGTTGGATAAAAAGTGTCTGAATGCAAAATGTTTTCGAGATCATCATCAAAATCCATATCCGGATCCCGATTGATAACCATATAGCTAATTGCAGGCGAATATTTTTTAACATCCCTGTTTACAATATAACTTGCGCAATCGTTAAGGGTTGTATTGGAAGTGATTAATCTATAAGTTTCTGACTGATCGGAAACATTGACATTTGCCAATTTTATCCCGGGGTTTTGCTTTGAATAGTAAGCTTTAGGTTCAATTCCTTGCTTAGCGGCTTCAAACTCTTTTTTTATAATGCCCCACTCTTCCGGGCTAAAAAAGTCAGGCCAGACGACTATGCCATCCTTTTTAAGACTTTCAATATATTCTTGCTGTACAGATATCCTGGGTTTGCTCCTTACAGCGTATAAAAAATTATAAAAGTAATACCGCACAAATTGGTGACCAAGCCTGTTTTGAAACACGTTGTTTAAGTAGTTCTGTGGGGCTCCGTAGAAAAGCCCGCCAATAATCGGCAACGTGCGTAATTTCATATACCGTTTTTATGCAAAGGTAAAAAAAATCAAGGATCTTTTTTGGCTCATTGGCCTTTCAAAACATTGTAATAACATTTGCCGGCCCTGGTCGTTCATTTTCTAAAAAAGCTAAGAAAATGGCGTCTTGAGAAAGTGGTTTTCCCCTTATCCCCAGCCCTCCTTTATCAACTAATAACCATCAAATTTTCTTATATTTGAGGCCTCAGATAAGCCAGATTCACAGATTATCCACACAGGCGTGTGGATAAATAAAGTGGGGTGTTGTGGAGGATTGTGGAGATTAGTGTTAATTTAGCACTGTATTTCTACAACATGACAAGATTTATAGGCGAATATGATTGCAGGCTCGACAACAAAGGAAGAGTTATACTGCCCGCCTCTCTCAAAAAACAACTCCCAAAAGAAGCTGACAATCAGTTTGTTGTAAACAGGGGTTTTGAGAAGTATCTTGTCATGTATCCCAAAAATGAATGGGACATCATTACTGACGAGATCAATAAACTCAACCAATATGTCAAGGAAAACCGTGATTTCATCAGGTATTTTTACCGCGGTGCAACCGAATTAACTCTTGACGGCGCTGCCCGTATTTTGCTCCCGAAACGCCTTCTGGAATACGCAGGAATTGGTCAGGACGTCGTGCTTTTTGCACATACCAACAAAATTGAAATATGGTCTGCAGAATCATACAATAACATCCTCGCTAACGAACCAAATGATTTTGCCGCTCTTGCAGAAAAGGTAATGGTAAAAAACAATGATGCGGCAAATGGAAACTGATTATCATATTCCGGTATTGCTTGCAGAATCCATTGAAGGACTCGCTATTAACCCAAAAGGTATCTATGTAGATGCAACTTTCGGCGGTGGTGGCCATAGCAGGGCGATACTCGAAAAACTATCTACAGGGAAATTAATTGGATTTGACCGGGATACAGATGCCCAATCGAATATACCTGACAATAAGAATTTTATACTGGTTCCCCATGATTATGCCCACCTGGCAAATTATCTAAGGCATATAGAGCTGGATGGTGTGGATGGCATCCTTGCGGATCTCGGTATCTCTTCGCACCAGGTAGATACGGCTGAAAGAGGTTTTTCATTCAGATATGATGCCCCGTTAGATATGCGGATGGACCAGCAGATTTCTAAAACAGCCGCGGATATTCTGAACAGCGAAAGCGAAATAGAACTTCAAAAAATATTTTCGGAATACGGCGAAATAAAAAACTCCCGTACCCTCGCCAGGGCTATTGTAGCAACACGCAGAATTGAGCCTCTCAAAACAACGGGCCAATTGATGAAGATTGCCGAAAGTATTATCCCTCAGCGTGAAAACCTAAAAAAATATGCTGCGCCGGTATTCCAGGCTTTGCGTATTGCTGTAAATGATGAATTGAATGCCTTGAAATCTTTTTTGGAGCAGGCATTCAGGATGTTGAAAACAGGGGGAAGGCTGGTTGTGATTACCTACCACTCGTTAGAAGACCGGATTGTAAAGAATTTTTTGAAAGAAGAATCTGATGCCAGAGGAGCAGATTCATTGATATATGGAAAGTCGTCAGAAAAATGGATCCCGATCACACGAAAGCCGATCATTCCATCTGATGATGAAATAAGAAAGAACCCAAGGTCGAGGAGCGCCAAACTCAGAATAGCAGAAAAGAGATGAACGAACTCAGGGAACCAGTACAAACCGAAATACCTGCACCGAAAAAAAGTCGGCTGAAAAGGATACAGGATTTTGATTTCAGTTTCAATAAAGAAAATGCGACCAAAATGATCCCGTTTGTACTCTTTGTAAGCGGCTGGATCATTCTTTATATAGCTAACCATCAATATGGTGAAAAAACCCTCGGTAAGATGGACAAACTCCATAAAGAATTAAAAGAACTCAAAGCTGATTTTTACACATCGAACGCGGAACTGAGCGACCAGACTATTCAGAGCCAGGTAACTAAAAAGGTAGAGCCACTCGGACTTAAAGAACTTACATCACCTCCGCAAAGAATGAGATTGTTGAAGAATGAACGTTAAGAAGGACATATTATGGCGGGCTTATGTTGCTTTTTTACTGGTAGTGATACTGGCAGGGGTTATATTGTTTCAAATGGCGCGCCTGCAAACTGTGAAAAGAGCTGCGCTCACCAGGCTATCCGATAGCTTATCAACCAAATGGGACAGCATCAATCCCATTCGCGGTAATATTTATTCGTGCGATGGCAGCCTGTTGGCTACATCCATTCCTATATATGAGCTACATCTTGATATCATGGCTGACGGTTTGACCGATGATGTTTTTCATGATGATCTCGACTCCCTTTGTTTTGATATGGCCGCCTATTTTAAAGATAAACCTGCTTCGGAATATAAAAGCGAATTTCAGACTGCAAGAAAACAACATAGCCGTTACTTTCTCGTCAAAAGAAACCTGACTCATAACCAGGTATCAGATATAAAGAAATTCCCGATTTTTAGACTGGGCAGGTATGCAGGTGGGTTCAGGCTGGCTGAAAAGAGCAAACGTTTTCTTCCTTTCAATGAATTGGCTTTCAGAACTATAGGCTTCACCCGTGAAAACATCAGCGCCGGGCTTGAAGCCGGATACAGCAATTATCTGCAAGGCAAAGTAGGTCGCAGGTTGATGCAAAAAGTAAGCGGTGGCATGGTACCGGTAAATGAAGAGAATGAATTGGACCCCGAAGATGGACAGGACATTATAACGACACTGGACATCAATTTTCAGGATATTACAGAAAACGCGTTGCTGCATAGCCTGAGTCAAAACAATGCAGCGCATGGTTGCGCCGTTGTGATGGAAGTGGGTACGGGCAAGATAAAAGCCATGGCAAACCTGTCAAGGGAGCCGGATGGGAGCTATGCAGAAGAATATAACTACGCCATGGGCGAAAGCATTGAGCCGGGATCAACTTTTAAGCTCACTTCCGTGATGGCATTACTGGAAAAGCAAAAAGCCAACCCGGATACAAAGGTTAACATTGGAAGTGTTGCCATGTATTGCGGACGCGAAATGCATGATGCCAAGGATGAAGGCAATGGTACCCTAACGATGAGAGAAGCTTTTGAGCGCTCTTCAAATATTGGAATATCCAGGCTTGTTTACAACGCATTTTCCCAGAACCCTTTTGAATACACTGATTTCCTCTATAGTCTGGGTTTGCAAAATAAGTTAGATCTGAAGATCCCGGGAGAAGGAATCCCAATCGTAAAAAATCCGCATTCCAAATCATGGAGCTGCACAAGCCTTCCCTGGATGTCGATTGGGTATGAGTTGAAAGTAACCCCATTGCAGATACTTGCTTTATATAATGCGGTTGCCAACAACGGTGTCATGATGAAACCCATGTTCGTTACCGAAGTGGACAAATTGGGAAAGCCGGTGGTGCTGTATCATGATTCGGTCCTTAATCCGAAAATCTGCTCACCTGCAACACTTGCCACCGTAAAGGAATTCCTGGAGGGGGTTGTTTTGAGAGGAACGGCCAAAAATATTAAAAATAACCTGTACCCTATTGCCGGTAAAACGGGTACGGCTCAGATAGCCGATAATAACCTCGGTTATGATAATGGTGGCCGGAAAATATACCAATCCAGTTTTGTAGGTTATTTCCCGGCTGATAAACCTCAGTACAGCATTATTGTGGTCATAAGCAGTCCATCCAATGGGGTATATTATGGCGCAGAAGTATCGGGGCCGGTGTTTAAGGAAATATCCGACAAGATATATTCCCGCACGGCCACCATACGCAATTATGCATCGTCATTTGAAAACAAAATGTCTGGCAGCCTGCCTTTTGTTTCTGCAACAAACCAGGATAACCTAAGCGTTTTAATGTCTCTGTATAACACAAGTAGTCTGCAGGTTACTCCAGATAAAGATGCATGGGTAAAACCAAGCACCTCCAACGAAAAAATGACTTTGGTTGACTATAAAATGACCGAAAATAAAATACCTGATGTAAACGGTATGGCTTTGACTGACGCAGTATATGTGATTGAAAAATCAGGTTATGCTGCCCGCTATTCCGGCGCGGGCAAAGTTGTTTCACAATCGCTGCAAGCGGGTGCACAGGTTAAAAAAGGCCAGGTGATTGATTTAAAATTGAATTGAAAAAGTTAAATAAAATATTACCCACGGAATATATCCTCGATATCATCGGCGACAGGGATATGATGATTTCGGGGCTTGAACTTGATTCGAGAAAAATTGAAAACGGAAGCCTGTTTGCGGCATTGCCTGGTACCCTGGTTGACGGCCATGCATACATACAAACAGCGATCAGCAATGGGGCGAATGCAATAATTTGCAAAACTTTGCCCGATTCCATTCCAACTCATGTAACCTTCATACAATCAGACGATCCTGCAAAATTACTTGGTCTTGTGGCTTCCGCTTTTTATGATTTTCCATCTTCAAAAATGGATTTAATAGGGGTAACTGGCACCAATGGTAAAACCACAACAGTTACACTGCTTTACCAACTGTTCAAAAAGCTTAAGTACAAATGTGGCCTGATTGCTACAACAGAAATAAGGATTGACGACAAGAAACTGGATACCCAACATACCACTCCAGATGTAATAACCCTTAACAGGCTTTTGGCCCAGATGGTTGAAGCGGATTGCGAATATGCATTTATGGAAGTGAGTTCACACGCGGTGGTACAGGACAGGATTTTCGGACTGGAATATAAAGGCGGCATTTTCACGAACCTTACCCACGATCACCTGGATTATCATGTCACTTTCGAAAATTACAGGGATGCTAAAAAGTTATTTTTTGACAGGCTTGACCTGGAGGCATTTGCGCTGACCAATGTGGATGATAAGAACGGTAAGGTCATGATACAGAACAGCAAAGCTGCCCGTGCCACTTACGGATTACTGAACAATGCCGATTTCAAAGGGAAGATTGTTGAATATGACCTTCATGGGATGCAATTGAATATTGACGGTGAAGAAATCTATACCAATCTCAGTGGAAAATTTAATGCCTATAATCTCCTTGCGGTTTATGCCGCCGCACGACTTCTGGATACACCAAAAGAAGAATTGATAACCATTATCAGCAGTCTTAAGTCGGTAGAAGGACGTTTTAATTTTATTAACAGTCACCAGGTTACCGGCATCGTTGACTACGCGCACACTCCTGATGCACTCCAGAATATCCTGGAATCTATTAATGAAATAAATGTAGAAGGGAATCACATTATTACGGTAGTAGGATGTGGTGGAAACCGTGACAAGTCAAAACGGCCTGTGATGGGAAAAATTGCTGCTGATTATTCTTATCAGGTAATCCTTACTTCTGATAATCCGAGGAATGAAGATCCCGAAGAAATTATTAAAGAAATGGAAGTGGGTATCCCGTTTCAGAAAAGAAAATCGGTGCTGAATATCACAGATAGAAAACAAGCTATTAAAACAGCCTGCGCTATGGCTCAAAAAGGTGATATTATACTGGTTGCGGGCAAGGGGCACGAGAAATACCAGGAAATAAAAGGCGTAAAATATCCTTTTGATGATAAAGAGATTTTAACCGAAATGCTCAACGAAACAAGGAACTGAGATGCTGTATTACTTATTCGCATATCTGCAAAGTCATTATAGGATACCGGGAGCGGGATTATTCAATTTTATCTCATTTCGGGCTGCGATGGCTTTTTTGACCAGTATCCTGATCTCCCTTGTTTTCGGTAAGAGAATCATTGGTTTCCTGCAACGCAAACAGGTAGGTGAAGAAATCAGGAACCTAGGTTTGGAAGGACAAATCCAAAAGCAAGGTACTCCAACTATGGGTGGTTTAATCATTGTAGCCGCTATAATTATTCCTGCATTATTGTGGGCAAAGATTGGGACCGTATATATCTGGTTGATCATCGTTTCTACTTTATGGCTCGGTGCTATTGGTTTTCTGGATGATTACATCAAAGTATTCAAAAAAAATAAAAAGGGGCTCGCCGGCCGGTTTAAATTAATAGGCCAGGTGACCCTCGGTTTGATTGTTGGGCTGACTTTATATTTTAGCCCAGATGTGGTCATTCATGATTATGTAAACAAGAATGATGTGAACCCGCAAATGATTGCTGAAAAGCATGTGGTAGAGGTAGGTAAAACGAATCGGAATAATGTCGAATACGTTATCGTAGAGCATAAATCGACCAAAACCACGATCCCATTTTTCAAATCGAATGAATTTGATTATGCCTCCATCCTTTCATTTATTGGGGATGGGTACAAGAAATATGCATGGCTGATTTATATCCCCTTTGTGATATTTATCATAGCAGCCGTATCAAACGGGGCGAATATTACGGATGGAATAGATGGATTGGCATCCGGGGTCTCGGCTATTATTGCTATTACCCTGGCTGCATTTGCGTATCTCTCTGGTAATGCTATTTTCTCTGATTACCTGAATATTATGTATATCCCAAACCTGGGAGAGCTGGTGATTTTCTCCATGGCTTTGGTAGGGGCCTGTGTCGGATTTTTATGGTATAACGCCTTCCCCGCCCAGGTATTTATGGGTGATACCGGAAGCCTTACATTAGGCGGCGTGATTGCCGTCATGGCTATTATGGTTCGCAAGGAACTTTTGATCCCGATTTTATGTGGCATTTTCCTGATCGAAAATCTTTCAGTAGTGCTTCAGGTAGGATGGTTTAAGTATACGAAAAGGAAATACGGAGAAGGAAGGCGGATTTTCAAAATGTCTCCTCTTCACCATCATTATCAAAAGCTTGGATACCATGAATCCAAGATCACTTTCAGGTTCCTGATCATTTCAGCTTTCCTGGCTATTTTATCCATAATAACATTGAAGATTAGGTAAATAGTAAATAGTAAACCTCATATAAACCACAAAGCAAAACATGAAAAAGATCTTAAAGAAAATTCAAAATGAAATTGCGATAAGCGCGATGGTTCTTTCTATGATTCTTGATTACATGGTGATGAGCTAATTATCAAAGTGAATACGCCTTATAAAAATATTGCAATCTTAGGAGCCGGCGAAAGCGGGACTGGCGCAGCTTTGCTCGCAAAAAAAGTGGGTTGCCATGTTTTTGTGTCTGATAGGGGAGAAATCAAAAAAAATTACAAGGCAGAACTGAATGAAAACCTGATCAAGTGGGAAGAAGGAGCTCATTCTGAAGATCTTATACTGGCATCTGATTGCATCATCAAGAGCCCGGGCATTCCTGATAAAGCCGAATTGATTGTGAAAGCGCACGAACGCAATATTCCTGTGATTTCGGAGATAGAATGGGCCGGATATTTTACGACTGCAAAATGCATTGGAATTACAGGTACCAATGGAAAAACAACCACATCTACCCTTACCTTCCAGATACTGGAAAATGCAGGCTTAAATGTTTGCCTGGCAGGTAATATCGGGAAAAGTTTTGCCCGGTCGGTAGCAGAAGATAACTATGACTATTATGTGCTGGAACTGAGTAGTTTTCAGCTTGATGGGCTTAAAAATTTTAAAAGTAATATCAGCGTACTGCTGAATATCACACCAGACCACCTGGACAGGTACCAATACAAATTTGAAAACTATATCGCTTCGAAATTCAGGGTGACCCTGAACCAGGATGAAAATGATTATTTTATTTACAACCAGGATGATCCAGTGATCATGGAATATCTTTCAAAGCATCCGGTAAAAGCAAAAAAACTTCCATTTTCCCTTGATAATGAAGTTTTTCCCGGGGCTTATATTAAAGACGACAACTTAATTGACGGCATTAACAATAAAAATGAACTGATTATGAAATTTGACTTTATCGCCCTTCAGGGCAGACACAATCGCTACAACACGATGGCGGCCACGGTCGTATCGCAAATCCTGGAAGTACGCAAAGATGTGGTGCGCGACAGTCTCAAGAAATTTGAGAATGTGGAGCATCGTATGCAACCAGTTGCTGATATCAATGGTGTGCAATACATCAATGACAGCAAAGCAACGAATGTAAATGCTGCATGGTACGCACTTGAAAGTATGCAAAAACCGGTGATCTGGATTGCGGGCGGAATAGACAAAGGCAACGAGTATGATAGCATGAAGCCTGTAGCCCGAGAAAAGGTGAAAGCAATGATCTGCCTGGGAAAAGACAATGCCAAACTGCATGAGGCATTTGCAGATGTGATCAATAACATTTCCGAAACCACTTCCATGAAAGAAGCTGTGAGAATGGCTGCCTCTATGGCTGCTGAAGGAGATGTGGTTTTACTGGCCCCTTGTTGCGCGTCATTCGACTTGTTCCAGAATTATGAAGACCGTGGCAGACAATTCAAAAACGCTGTACTGAACCTGTGAAACAGCCAGAAAATATGAATTGGATCATGTCCAAAACACAGGGCGACTTTGTGATATGGATCATCGTGTTCATTTTGTCGGTTTTTTCGCTGTTGGCGGTCTACAGTTCTACCGGAACCATGGCGTATAAATACCAATCGGGCAATACGGAATACTATCTCCTCAAGCACTTGTTTTTGATGTGTTTTGGTTTGGCTATGTTGTACTTATGCCATAAAATCAATTATAAATATTACTCCAGGGTATCACAGATCATGCTATGGATCAGCGTACCCCTCCTTATTTTCACATATATAGCAGGGTCTAATATCAACCAGGCGCACAGGTGGATCACATTGCCGGTGGTCAACCTCAGCTTTCAGACATCAGACTTTGCAAAAATTGCGCTTATTATGTACACGGCGCGCATGCTTTCTAAAAAACAGGATGTCATTTCTGATTTTAGAAAAGCAACTTTACCCATTATCATTCCAGCCATTATTATATGCGGGTTGATCGCCCCTGCAAATCTCTCTACTGCAGCTGTTTTATTTGCAACCTGCCTGATGATCATGTTCATCGGCCGGATGAATGTCAAACATTTGGCGCTCATTGTGTTTGGCGGATTGATTTTTGTGTCAGTAACCATCTTTTCTTTGCATAAACTTGGCGAAGCGACAGGTCGTCATATTGGTCGTGTGGATACCTGGTGGAACCGTGTTGCCAATTTTACCGGGGAGGGCGATCAGAATGAATATTTTCAAAGCGAGCAGGCTAAAATAGCCGTTGCACGAGGTGGCTTATTTGGCAGAGGCCCAGGCAATAGTGTTGAAAAGAATTTTCTCCCAAACCCTTATTCTGATTTTATTTTTGCAATTATTATAGAGGAATATGGCTCTATTGGAGGGCTCTTCCTGATCCTGTTGTATTTGCTTTTGCTATACAGAAGTATCCGGATTGTAATTGCCAGTCCGAAAGCATTCGGCGCTTTACTGGGGGTGGGGTTATGTTTCAGCCTGGTACTCCAGGCATTGGTAAACATGGGCGTGGCCGTGCATATTTTCCCGGTTACGGGATTGACATTGCCACTTGTGAGTATGGGCGGTACATCCTTATGGTTTACAAGCATCGCATTTGGAATTATATTAAGCGTAAGCCGTGATATTGAAGAAACAGAAAAACTAGAACCAGATATTGTATTAGGATGAAAAACTTATTTGAGAATTTGGGGATTTGGGGTTTTTCTGGGGATGGGGCCCCGGAAAAAGAAAATGCGGAAGGCGAAAGAAGTATTAGTCCGCTCGGTCATTCTGAACAGATGGAATTGGCCCAGTTCGGAAGGGTATTTCATGACTGGAGACCAAAGGGAAAGCAAAAGAAAAATAAACAGGAAGAGAATAAATAAGTGCCTCAGGACAAACAACATATTGACAAAAACACAGCCCTCCGCATCCTCATAAGCGGTGGTGGCACAGGTGGGCACATCTTTCCCGCGCTTGCTATCGGTGGCGCTATTAAGGATCGTTTCCCTAATGCCGTTGTCGAATTTGTAGGTGCCCTGGGCAGGATGGAAATGGAAAAAGTGCCTGCGCATGGATACAAAATTCATGGTCTATGGATCAGTGGCATTCAACGGAAAAAACTCTGGAAAAACTTCCTGCTGCCAGCCAAGATTTTGTCGAGTATGAATAAAGTGAGAAGGATCATAAACGAGTTTAAACCTGATGCCGTCATAGGAGTAGGAGGGTATGCCAGCGGTCCATTGCTTCGCGCAGCCATAAAAAAGGGAATTCCTTCTTTGATCCAGGAACAGAATTCGTTTCCAGGGATAACAAATAAACTATTGGCGAAAAAAGTAAACCGTATTTGTGTCGCTTATCCAGGCATGGAGAAATATTTTCCGGCAGATAAACTTGTGGTTACCGGGAATCCCGTGAGACAATTTCCCGAATTATCCGGGTCAGAAAAGGCAGAAGCATATCAGTTTTTCGGCCTGGTACCTCATAAAAAAACAATGCTTGTGGTTGGTGGCAGCCTTGGGGCAGGCACTATTAACCAGAGCATCTGGAATGACATTGACAAGATCATTGAAAGCCCGGGACAAATGATCTGGCAGACTGGGAAAACCTATTTTCATGACCTGAATGAAAAAATGGCGACCAAAAGATATGATAATATACGACTTATGCCGTTTATAGATAAAATGCATTATGCATACTCCATAGCAGATACGGTTGTATCAAGGGCGGGTGCCATATCTATTTCAGAATTGGAATTGATGAAAAAGCCGGTCATATTAGTTCCATCACCAAATGTGGCTGAAGACCATCAGACCAAAAATGCAAAAGCGCTTTTGGAAGCTGATGCAGCCGTAATGGTTAAGGACTCAGAAGCATCTGAAAAACTGGTAGATACCATGTTAGGCCTGTTATCAGATCAGCCATTGCAAAATGAATTGGCAAACAATATTGCTGGATTTGCCAAACCAAATGCAGCAGACCAGATTGTGGACGAAATGCTAAAATTGATTGAAAGAAAATGATCGACCTGTCGCCATATAAATATTTCTATTTCCTCGGGGTAGGAGGGATAGGTATGAGCGCGCTGGCGAGATATTTCAATTCACGCGGGTTTGAGGTGGCAGGCTATGACCGCGTACAAACTGAACTGACCGATGAACTTGAAAAAGAAGGGATTATTTGTCATTTTACCGATGATATGGAATTTGTTCCTCCTCATTTTCTTGAAAACAAATCGGGATTGCTCGTTATTTATACACCAGCCATTCCTAAAGACCACCTCGAGTTTAATTATCTGCTCGCCAATGATTTTAAGATCATTAAAAGAGCTGAGGCATTAGCTTCTGTGACCAAAGGAAAACAAACCATTGCCGTGGCCGGAACACATGGAAAGACGAGTACAGCAAGCATTGTATCGCATATATTGAAAACAGCAGACATTCCATTTTATGCTTTCTTAGGTGGTGTATCCGTAAACTATAAAACTAATTTTCTTGCACCATCGAATGAAACAGATTCTGATCTGGTTGTAGTAGAAGCGGACGAATTCGACAGGTCCTTCCTGCAATTAGAACCGAATATCTCAATCATTACGGCAGTTGAAGGGGATCATCTTGATATTTATGGTTCTGAGGAAAATATGAGGGATGCCTTTACAGCATTTGCAAATAAGACCAAAGCCGGGGGTACTCTGATTACGCACCAAAATACGCATATTTCTGCTCCAGAAAATGTGACTTGCCTGACTTACAATAATTCAGGTAATGCCGATATCAGGGCAGGAGATATAAATATTAAAGACGGCAAATATTGTTTCGATGCGATATTGATTGATGAAAAACTGGAGGGCCTGACTATTGGTATTCCCGGTGTTCATAATATCGAAAACAGCCTGGCTGCCATGGCGGCTACTCGTTATCTGGTGGATGACAAGCAGATATTTTACAAAGCATTGGAAACTTTCCGTGGAGTGCATCGCCGCTTTGAGATGATCTACAACAAAAATGGAATTGTGTTTATTGATGATTATGCACATCATCCTACTGAAATAAGAGTGACACTTCAAACGATCAAAGACCTGTATCCCGGTAAAAAACTGGTTGGTATTTTTCAACCGCATTTGTTCACCAGGACAAGGGATTTTGCGAAGGGTTTTGGAGAAAGTTTATCCTTACTTGATGAGTTGATATTGATGCCGATATACCCAGCGCGAGAAGAACCAATTCCGGGTGTAACTTCAGGTTTGATATTTGATGAAACAAATGCGGCATCAAAAAAAATAGTAAATAAAGAAGATGTTATTAATACCCTCGCTATGTCTGATGCCCAGGTGATTGTAACGATAGGCGCAGGAGATATAGACAGGCTTGTAAAGCCCATAAAACATTGGTTAGAAACGAGATAGAGTTGTTAAGTTATTAAGTTGTTAAGTTGTTAAGTTGTTGAGAATGAAACAAAAGATTAAAATAAGTAACCCGTTTAAAAAGCTGCCCCGCATCAGGAAGGGGATTTTTGCTTTGGCGGCAATGGCTTTGGTTTTGTTCCTGGCTTCATTTGCAGACAATCAAAGGCAGGACCTGTTATGCAAAAGCGTGAATGTGAATATCCTTGATAAAGACCAGTTCCAGTTTGTTGACAACCTGGTAATTTCTAAAATAGTGAACAAAGACCGGGTAGATGACCTGATCGGCAGGAAAATAAAACAGATCGATCTGGGAGATATAGAAAGCAGGTTGTTAAAGAACTCTTTTGTAAAAGATGCCCAGGCCTGGTTTGATATGCAGGGCAACCTGAATGTGCAACTGCATCAACGGGTTCCGATCATCC
>JABDEJ010000007.1 GCA_013287095.1 Bacteroidota bacterium
TTTAAACTGGATACAATTGTGAAGGCAGACACGGAAGATGTAAAGCCGCTGAAGTTTACATCAAAATTTGTTTCCTCTATAGATTATAGTAATTATAAGGATGTACCGGCGGTAATAATTGCCAACAAACCCATTGCTAATATCAATTTGAACAAGGTAAAATTTTACCAGGATACCGTATTGTTGAAGGGTTTGTCATACCGTTTTTTGGACTCAAATCATATCGTTGCAGGACTGTTTTACAACTATGAAGAGAACAAAAACTATAAGTTTAAATTTCTTCCCGGTTCTATAAATTCCATCTTTAACGAGACCAATGCAAAGCATGATACAATCATCGGAACCATGACTGCACCGGGCTTAAAGAACTATGGATACTTTGAAATGAATATTGTTCCTGATGCAGGAAATTACATATTTCAACTGGTAAATGAATCGGGTAATGTAGTATTTTACAAAAATGTTCCACGTGAAACATTGGTAAAGATTCCATTTGTAAACCCTGGAAAGTATCATGTCAGGCTTATAAAAGATGACAATAAAAATGGCAGATGGGATGGTGGTGATATGAAAAGCAAGCGCGAACCAGAGGAGGTAATCTACTACCCCAAGGTTATAAATATGAAAGCAAACTGGGAGATGACCGGGATGAAATTTGACCTGAATGTGAAAGCTATTAAGAAACCATAGCCGGGGTTTTCGCGAGGAGTTTTTTATAGACATCCTCGTACTTCACAATGATTTTTTTGAGGTCAAAATCCTTGGCCCGCTCATAAGCGGCAAGTTTAAATTTCTGATGAACTTCGGGGTCCTGTAAAATCTTCAGAGCATTTTCGCCCATCTCTTTTACATTCCCGATTTTACTTATGTAGCCGGTGACACCATTGATATTTACTTCGGGAATTCCTTCCGCATCCGAAGATATAACTGGTACCTGGCAAGCCATTGCCTCAAGTGCGGCGAGCCCAAAACTTTCCTTTTCGGAAGGAAGTAAAAACAGGTCGGCAATGGAAAGTACTTCTTCTACCGCCTCAATTTTTCCAAGGAACCTGACGTCCTGTACCAGCTCCATTTTCCGAACCAGTAATTCTATCCTGCCACGTTCCGGACCGTCTCCCATCAGGAGTAATTTGGAGGGGATTGCTTTATGTATATTTTCAAAAATCCGGATCACATCGTCGAGTCGTTTTACCTCCCTGAAGTTGGACGTATGTACGATGATCTTTTCATCGTTGGGGGCGATGGCTATTTTGAAATGGTTCTTTGATTTTTTGCTAAAGCGCTCAAAATCAACAAAGTTTGGTATAACACAGATTTCCTTTTTGATTTTAAAGTACTTAAACGTCTCATCCTTAAGGTATTGAGACACTGCTGTTACTGCATCCGATTGATTGATCGAAAAAGTTACTGTCGGTTCATAAGTAGAGTCGCGACCCACAAGGGTGATGTCCGTTCCATGTAGCGTCGTCACAACCGGTATGTCAATTCCCTGGCTTGCAAGGATTTGCTTGGCAATAACTGCGGCGAAAGCATGTGGGATAGCATAGTGAACATGCAGAATATCAAGCCCTTCGTAACGTACAACATCAACTATTTTACTGATCAGTGCCGATTCGTAAGGCGTGTATTCAAATAGGGGGTAGTTCAGGACATTTACTTCATGAAAAAAGATATTAGGGCTCATGGTATCCAACCGTACCGGCAGGCTGGTGCTGATGAAATGGACTTCATAATTTTTATGTGCCAGGGCTTTGCCCAGTTCTGTTGCCATTACACCGCTGCCCCCGTATGTAGGGTAGCATATCATGCCTATTTTCATAATTTCTTTTTGATGTTAAGGAGCATGTCTTTTACCATTTGCTCCAGGCTATAGTCAGGGTTCCATTGCCAGTCTGCTCTTGCCCGGCTGTCGTCTATGCTCCCTGGCCAGCTCTCTGCAATCGCCTGCCTGAAATCTGGTTTATAAGTAATGCTGAATCCGGGTAATTGTTTTTCGATTTCTTTGGCGAGGCCTGCCGGAGTAAAACTGAACCCGGCAAGGTTGTAGCTAGACCTGATCTTTACTTTCTCTGCAGGAGCTTCCATAAGCTCTATGGACGCCTTAATTGCATCCGGCATATAAAGCATCGGCAGCTCGGTGTCGGCGCTTAAGAAGCACTCATAGCTGTTCTTTTTTAAGGCGTCATAAAAGATGTGAATAGCATAGTCAGTTGTGCCACCGCCCGGCTCTGTTTTATAACTGATCAGACCAGGATAGCGAATGCTTCTAACATCTACTCCGAATTTCTCGTGGTAATATTCGCACCATCTTTCGCCAGCCAGTTTGCTGATGCCGTAGACGGTATTCGGATCCATCACGGTATCCTGTGGCGTGTTTTTTTTAGGAGTACCAGGACCGAAAACGGCTATAGAACTTGGCCAGTAAACTTTAGAAATATGGTTTTCTTTGGCGATGTTTAATACATGCAATAGACTGTCCATATTCAATTGCCAACCGAACATTGGATTCTTCTCCGCAGTGGCAGAAAGCAATGCAGCCAGATGATATACCTGGGTAATTTTATGTTTTTTAATCACAGAAAATATAGCATCCTTGTCCATAACGTCTATTGTTTCATAAGGCCCGTCAACCATGGCCTCACTGGCAGGTTTCAGATCGCTCACAATCACATGATCATTTCCATAGAGGGTTTTCAAACCTGTAGCGAGCTCGGTGCCTACCTGTCCGCAGCCACCTAATATCAAGACGTTCGTATCAGCCATATATTTTGAAATAAGGGTCAAAATTAGGGGTTTTTCAGTCAACAGTTAGCAGTCATCAGTCAACAGTATCAAGAGTGAGAAGTGAGAGGTGAGAAGAGTAAGAGCGGGAGCGGAGTTTGGAGAGCGAGATCCACAGGGAAGTTGCTGAGCAAATCAAACGTCCAAAGAAGCCGTCATTCCGGGCGGCTGAGGTTGCTGAGCTTGTCGAAGCAGTCGAAGCCTGACCCGGAACACGAAGTCTCATGTAGTGAAGCGAAATAATCCCATGAATTGCGTTCCGAAGAAAGTTAGTAGTGTTTTCCTTATCTCTTTTAAAACCCCCTTTTCCATTGTTTCCCATTGATAATTTCCCCAAAAACGCCATTTCCAGCAAACTGGACTGTTCTTTCTGTTTTTTCATTTTTTGCGATTTTCAACATGTTGTTTTTAAGATTCTTGCACGTAACTCGTTGATAAATAACAGGAGTTATCAGGAAAATAACAGGCCAGAATAGGTAAAAAGGGCGGTTTATCTTTTTCATTTTTTATTTACTAGGGTTCTTGGGATTCACAGATGATAGGATTTCGACGCGTCAGCCACTAACTCCTAATACCTAACTCCTATCACCTATTTTTATATACATATATAGTGAGATGCCAAAGTGGGTGGGTGTTTCAGGAAAATATTTTATAACTTATATTGATTCAATGAGTTATGAAGTAATATTTTTTGGGATTTGTCGTCACTTTAAACCATAAAGTTTTCAAAACCTTATTGGTTTACATTTTCAAAAACCCGTATTCGTATACTTTGGGTTCTATTTTTTTGGCTAGTATTTTTAGCTTATCCCTGAGGGCAGTGATTAGAGCCATATAATGTTCATCAGCGCTTTTGTTATTCATTTTGCCCTTGTCATTCCTGCCTTGAAAATATTCTCTTATGTCATGTAAGCTTGCATTTACATTGCAGTTGGGCTGCGCGTGATAATATGTCCACAAGGCTTTCCCGACGTCAAATATGGCTTTGGCTTCGAGTGAAAAAACAAGCCCTTCCTTGCCCCCACTAAGATAAGAGACACGCGGTTCAGCGATAAACAGTCCAATAATATCTTCATTCTTAATTTTGTTGGTAATAAAGTCAGTCATGAAATGACTTTCAAATTTCTCATGGGCATTTACTTCTTGCTCGATAAAAGGAATCCAATGATTGATGCCTTGGGCCGATTGGATATTGTTGCTGAATAAAGTGTAAGCAAGACAATCATTTTTAAAATCTGCATCAGTTTTCCAACCATCATTAGGAAATAAAAACTGATCCCTATCATTTAGCCATGTGGCATCAATACAATGTCGAACAGAATAATAAACTGTTATAGCGAATAAATTATGTTGATTCACCCAAATACCTCTAGGATTTGGCAATTGTTTTTTTGAGTTTAAGATGTAAACTATGTTGTTGTGCTGAAAATCATTGCCATTTATACCATCCATAAAGCCAATGCTGTTACTTTCGGATGATTTGAACAATGAAATCCAGCTATTGATATAATTTTGTTTAATGGTTAAATAAATTGACTTCTTTTCTATAAAATTACCCTCTGCATCAAACACATCGGCTTCAGTTTTTTCAAATTTTTCTTCAATAACTGTATTCCAAATTTTGAATCCAATAGGAAAACTTCCTTTCACGTTATCAAACGAATTCGCAGGAGCTAAAAATATTTTTTCGAGCTTCGCTCGAAAATTTTTCCGAAAATTTTCAAATGCCGACCCTTGCAGAATTTTCAACTTTGAAAATTCTGCAAGGGTCGAACCTTTAAGTTCAAGATAAATCCTAATTAGGAATTGCGTGTAAAGTTCTCTGCCTGCTGTTCCTAATAGGGAGCCATATTTTGAGTGTATTTTAGTTTGATTAACCCCGACCTTTCCCTTTATTGCTTTACTTGAAACCTCAGCATATGGTGGATTAATATAAATCACCAGCTTTTTTCTCTTCTCTTCATTATCAATAATGGCTTTTAACGGTTTTGGTAATTTATCGAAATCATCGTTCAGAAAATCAAACTGGAAAACATGGTCTTCCAATAGGTTGGCTCCGTTTTTTATGCGGTCCTTCATTACTTCTACGTCCTGCCTGTCAAGCGTTGAAGCATAGATATTGTATTTGTTTGTCAGGCCATTCAGCATATTGCCTGTACCTGCTGCACAGTCCCATACAAAATAGTCGTCCTGCCAATTTTCGCCAAGAACGTCTGCGATATATTTCTGGGAAAGTTCTACCCATATCTGTGGCGTAAAGTAACTCCCTTTGCGTTCCCTCACATCCTGCGGTACTAATAAATCACGGCGTTCCACAATATATTCCCAATATTCTTCTTTGGGCGGCCGTTCATATCTGTTCCAGAATTGATTGTGCGCTTTTTGTTTATCGGTAAAATTAGTTTGTGAGCTGCTAAACATCCCAGATGCATCCACTTTCCTGTCTAATACATAATGGTCGGTTTTAAGCAGGACAAACAAGGTTTCTTTAAGGGATTCATTGTTGGATGATAACAGGTCGGCAAGGTAGAAGTCACCATCAATAATACCGCTTTTCTTAGCAATTTCCCAGTTCACTGCAATGGTAGGTTTAACAACACTAAGCCATTTGTTGTAAATGACCATGAAATTGTTCTTATCAATCCTGGTATTAGTGGTGCCGAATTTGCCAACGACAAAATTAGTTTTTATGAACTTATTCAGTTCTTTACCATCCTTTTGATAATGAAAGAGTAGGGCTTTGAGGTCTAATACTTTTTTCACCCTTTCAAATACCAGTTGAAATTCTTTGGTCTCGTAATTAGATGGAGTAACATTCCAGTTGAAATCGTTCTGGTAGAATATATCGTGAATGTCGTTGTATGGTATAAATGCTATCTTTTCACTATCTAATGCACCGAGATATGGTGGAGGCAAATATTGATCGAATGTTCGCGCTTTGCCAATAGTAAGTACCAACTGTGCGAGAGATGTGTTAATATCCACAATGCCTTTTTTGGCTTCTGCCCAAAGTAAGGATTCCTGATCAAAAAGTTGGTGATCACTATGAAGCATCGTAACACAGAAATCAATGTTGCCAACAATTTTGGTGCAGTCATATAGCCAAAAGTAATCGTGGGCAATTTTGTTTTTCAGTTCTTCTTCGCGGATGTTTCGGTAGGCCATAGATTTATTTAGCTGAACAAAACTAATGAAATTTAAATCTTTAAGGTTTTGAAAAACCTTATATGTTTGTGAGATAATTGAAATACAATGGAAAAGCAAGAGGAAGACGATCCAATTATTTGGGCATTCGAAGCGCTAAGTGAAAACGGAAATAAAGCAGTTGCACTCCAAAACATAAAAATCGGCCGGAAAATAATAGATTCTGCTATTGACAGAAAAGTTGATACTGACGAACCAATTCCTGAAATCTGGGAATGGAAAGCTGGGGCTTATCATATTGCCGCGATGGTTTACCTCTGGAATGGTTTGTATTCAGAGGCTTATCATATCGAGCCGTATATATTTTATTCTTCTTTTGTAGAAAAATATCCAAAAGCAATAAGTGACTATTTAGTATTCCTGATTATATTTGGCCAGAAAGAACACCTTGAGGAAATCTTTTCAAATCCTGCAATGAAAAAGGATTTTCTTCCTGCCTGGGAAACCTATATGTCATTGATGGTGGATCCCAAAACTGAAATTACAAGAATATATGAAACGGTTCCCCTCATAAACCAGGTTCAGGCTGGTATAAGGCTTTACATTGGTAACAAATAGAATTACTACTTCTCAGAGAATGATATATTTGCCTCGGTGCAAAACATCAGGTCGCTCCTCCGGAGCTTAATTCATTTAAACTATTTTTCTACAAACAGGTTGCTCCTCTGGAGCACTTTGCGAAATATTTCCAAAGATAAAAATTAGAATATCACGATGTCGCAAAAACATCAAGCCGCTTGCCATTATCCCCCAAATCCCTAAATTGCGTCCTTATTAACATCTCTAAAAGATCAATGCCATGTCATGTGACCCTGTAACCTTTAACAATGTGGATACCAAAGTTTTTGATTGTCTGAAAGGAAAATTGTCGGCTCTGGGTTTAAACCTGGAAGGCGCGAAAGGTTCTATCAGTGGCCCAATGAGTGTCGAAGTTGATTATGAATGGAGTGAAGCCAATAACACACTTTTTATTCATGTGGTCTCCAAGAATTTTTTGATTCCATGTAGCCGGATCAATGCTGAAATTGAAAAAGCGATAGCGAGCTGTGCCTAATCTAATGTGATGATGTGTTAATTGGCTGGCGCGGGAGACTTTAGTATCCAACCATCGGACAAACAATTAATTCGTAATTCATAATTTGAAATTCGTAATTCTTACGAAATCGGATTTAACTTAATGATATACACCGAAATGGTATTCATATCCCGCCCGTAATATAGTTTATCAAGAGCATTGTACATGTCTTTGGCCCTGAAATACGATGTATGTAATTCGTTGGAGTCTAACGTTGTCCATTGAATAGTATAGCTGTTTTCTTCTTTGTATTTTCGCTTGACATAATCACGCATTTTCTTCAAGGCATCAATTTTATCTATCCCTTCAGCAGTGTTAAAAAGGAATGATTGATTGTGCCGTGGGTTTACGGTGATCAGGTCGAGTTTTATGGTATTGTTATGTACGCTGTACTCAAATACCAGGTTTTCTGTATTTAAACCCAGCATGTCTTTTATGTCTTTCTGAAGCCTGGCGACTTCAACTCTTTCGTCTGTGCTTATCATGTTGTATAAAATGTTATGAAGCCTGAAATTGTTTTAGTGCCTGTACGATACGTTCTATCATTTCATCGTTGATATCCAGATGGGTTACAAGTCTTACAGATTGATTTCCCATTGTACTGATACGAATACTTTGATTTTCAAGGTGTTTCTGGAAATCTACTACGGAAACATGATCGTTCAATTTGAAAATAATGATGTTGGTATTTTGTGGGAATAATGTATCAATATAATCCAAGCGGGCCAAAGTTTGATGAAGTTGAGCCGCTCTTTTGTGATCATCTTTTAGTCTTGAAATATGGTGATCAAGCGTATAAATACCGGCTGCTGCCAGATAACCGGCTTGCCGCCATCCACCGCCCATCACTTTCCTGATGCGCCGTGCTTTTTTGATCATCGCTTTTGTACCTAGCAACAATGACCCCACAGGCGCGCCCAATCCTTTTGAAAGACAAACAGATATGGAGTCAAATAATGTACCGTATTCCATCGGGCTTTCACCGGTTTCTGTGAGAGCATTAAATATTCGTGCGCCATCAAGATGAAGGATTAATCCATGATTATCTGTTACTTGTTTGATTTTCTTTATCTCATTGATATCATAATAGCTGCCCCCGCCCCGGTTTGCGGTATTTTCCAGTGCAACCAGTCTCGTGATAGGATTATGAATATTATCCGGGTTGATATTTTCTTCAACCTGGCTGGCAGAAATCCTTCCAAGATTTCCTTCAATCAATCTTACAGAAGCCCCTGAATTAAATGCTATTCCACCTCCTTCATAAGCATAAACATGAGCCGTTTTATCGCAAATAACTTCGTCCCCGGGCTGCGTGTGCAATTTTATGGCGATCTGG
Organism: Bacteroidota bacterium; assembly: GCA_013287095.1. Next base: position 8,397 of record JABDEJ010000007.1, read on the forward strand.
TTGGTCATGGTACCCGAAGTACAAAACAACGCTGCTTCTTTTCCAAACATAGAGGCGCCCTTTTCTTCCAAAAGATTTATGGTAGGGTCATCTTCAAATACATCATCGCCGACTTTGGCGCTGAACATGGCTTCAAGCATGGCCGGGGTTGGGCGGGTAACAGTATCAGAACGAAAATCAGCTATGGTTAATGTAGAAGACATAGGCTTTTTTGGAGCAAAATTAATGGTTATTGATGCACAGAAAACCAAAAACAGGATTATCTGTTGTTTGCTGGTAATGCTTTTTAACAAAAACCAAACCGTAATGAACTGTTATGATTTTTTTTTAATTTGCAACCTCAAACAAAACTTTAAGCTGTAATTATATGATAAACTTAGCAACAACTCTCGCCGCGGCAACCATTGCACTGAGCAGCATGTTTTTGCCTTCAAATCATTCATCTTCCTTAAATGCAATTAAAAAAGGGGGCGATATTGCGACATTGACCATAACCAGTCCGGCATTTCAACCAAATACCATGATACCTGAAAAATATACCTGTAAAGGCGCCAATATCAATCCGCCCATTCACATAGAGGGTATACCCGAAGGAACAAAATCAATGGCGCTTATACTTAATGACCCTGATGCCCCTCTGGCAGGTGGTTTTAACCATTGGGTGATGTGGAATATTGACCAAACCATGCCTGATATTCCTGAAGGATATCACGGTGCTGTACAAGGGTTCAATTCACAGAAAAAGAAAGGTTATCTGGGCCCATGTCCTCCGCAGGGAACCCATCATTATCATATAAAAGTATATTGCCTTAAAACCCTCCTCAACATTCCTCCTGACAGCTATGCTGACAAACTTGAATCAGCTGTAAAAGGCAAAATTCTTGCGCAAGGAGAGCTTGTTGGGCTGTATTCGAAGATGGCGAAATAGGGATAGTTGTTAATGCTCTGACAGACTGTAAATTGGGCATATAAATATAATTATGATTATACGGTTACACTATCCTTCATTCGTTCTACAAAATACATATTAAGCTTCCCTATATTTTTGGCATCAACCAGTCCGCGGAAAAGGAAGTTGAATTTGGTTTGTACATCTTTCCAGGTTTGTTCGGATATATTGATCTTTCCCGGTTCTGAATTCTGTTCCATCCTTGCGGCGATGTTTACAGTGTCGCCCCAGATATCGTATGCGAATTTTTTGTTGCCAACCACTCCTGCTACTACAGGTCCTGTATGAATGCCGATCCTGACCTCAAAAAAAGGTTCTCCCGAAAGGCTGCGTTCATTCTTTACAGAGCATACAAATTCCTGCATTTCAATAGCAGCCATTACCGCCTTTTCAGTGCTGTTTTCTACGCTCACGGGCAGTCCGGATACGCATAGATAGGCATCTCCGATAGTTTTTATTTTCTCGATGCCATATTTGGTTACAATATCATCAAATGTCTTAAAATAGTGGTCTATTTCCTGTACCAAAACTTCCGGGGACAGTTGTTCGGCTATTTTAGAAAAGTCTTTGATGTCGGCAAATAAAACGGATACTTTATCATAACTTTTGGCAGTGGCTTTTCCATATTTCATCAGTTCGCTCGCAGTTTCAGCAGGGAGAATATTTAGCAGAAGAGACTCTGATCTTTGTTTTTCTTCCTCAAGTTCTTCTGTCCGCTCTTTCACTTTATTCTCAAGTATCTCATTTTGCTCCTCTATAAGCCTTGCATTTTCACGCGCCATAAGTAGCTGGTTTCTTTGGGCTTCTTCTTTTTCCTTACGTATCAGGTTGAGCCTGGATGATAGAACAAAGGTGAACATCGTAAATTGGAAAGCGGTACCAATTTGAAATGCATTTGAAGTGAATAAAGTTGGTTTCAGCCCTTCTATTTTTGCCACATAAAACATAATTGATATTGGAAACAGGGCGAGATATGAAATGAGAATTATTTTGGAATAAGGCACCATTCTTTTTATAGCAATAGCAATGCCGACGATGTTAAACACGACCTCCAGGGATGAGAATACGTTTATGACTAAAGTAAGAAACTGTTTATATCCGAAAACTCCCTGAACTAAATATAAAATGGTGGTAATGACCACAAATATAAATTGCGCGTTAAATAATTTTGGAAGATAATGCTTGAGCCTGAGAACGATCAAAGGATACATCATCCCCAATATATTGAAAAGCGGAATAAAGGCGTAAAACAAAATCTTTAGATTGAGGGCAGGATGTCCCGGCATAAAAATATCTGTCAGAATATTCGTTCTGGATAGCCAGAAAACAGCGTAAATAAAAACGGTGATAACAAGGACCGGATGCGTTTTATCGTGAAAAGCATAAAAGACAAAAACGTTATACAGAATAAGTATGATTATGGCACCCAAATAAATTCCTTGCAACCAGAATTCATCCCGGTGGCCCCCGTTAAAACCATCCCGGCTTTCAATGAAAAACGCCATTTTAGGCGTAATGTCCATCCACTTTCCTTTGTGGTACCGTAAGTATAAAACCTGGCCGCCTTTATTTATATGGATTGGAAAGACGGTGGCTGCTATATTTAATTCTCTTTTATCAAGCGGAATATTGTATCCTGACAAGGAAGGAGGGCCATATAGTCCTTGTGCATCAGGGTTGTAGAACCCCACTGTATCCATTGACCAATCTCCGGTTGGATGTACTACAAAATCCCAATTCTCATTTTTTTCGTCTTCAGTTTTAATTTTCAAGCGAGCCCAAAAATATCCGGCCTGGTTCTGGAAAGGTTTGCGTTTTTTCAGAACTGAGGTAAATTCAGTATCGTAGTTGCCTGACAATATTTGGTTTAATGTAATTTTTCCGGAAGGGTCTTCCAGGTATTGCATTGCTTCTGAAATATCATAGAAGTCAGATTTTTCTTTGGATATCTGGATTATAGGTACGTTTTTCGGAGTGGGCTGAATATTGGCATAAATACAGCATGGACGTAAAATAAAGGCAAAAAAACCCCACAATAAATATTTAGGATTTATATATTTATAGAGGGTTGCCATTATTTAGTTTTTCTGAAGAGTCCATTGATAATATACAAGCTCTCCGGAACGCAGGCCGCTGTCGATAGCTGAACCTTTGGCTCCACCCAATTCGATAATTGCGGGCGCGATCCATTTTGGCAACAACTGTTTGATTCTAAGCCTCTTTTGTTCGTCCTCCTCTTCAATGGCCGATATGACATTGGCGGTAATGTCTTTTTGCTTGATCATCCGCAGTCCTGAACCTTCAAGGTGGTTTATTAATAACTGCATACCCTCCGGGCCGCGAATATCTGTACAGGCAAAATAACCGCCCGGTTTTAAAACCCTGTGTACTTCAGATAAGAACCTGGGAACCGAACCATAAGCATGGCAAGATTCGACATTTACAACTGCATCAAATGATTCATTTTCGAAAGGCATTTTCTCGGCATTGCCCCTCACGTATTTCAAATCAGGTACCAGATGCGTCTTGTTTGAGAAAGAAACGGCATTTTTCGCAAGATCCATCCCGGTCATGGTGGCCGGACGCAAATACCTCTTCAGATAAGAAGACCCACCGCCTCTGCCGCTACCCACTTCCAGAACGTCCTTGTCGGTTATGTCTATTTCAGATACAGTATGATGATATAATTGAAGAGAATAACGGTTGATTTCATCCTGCTCTTCAAGCCGGATCTTTTCTGCTTCACATGCATAGCCATAGTTCATGCAAACCCAGGAGTCGTACGGAAATAGCCAGGCAAGTGATTCATAAATTGGCTTCCATACAAGCCTTCTGAAAAAGGCATATTCTGTCAGGTTTAAAAACAGGTTTGCAATCATTTATTTTAATAGTTTTTGTCCCCATGTCATGTAGCCGCCCCCTCAACACCCTCAAAATATGCGGGCTACAAAGGACAAATATACCAATCAACACTTTATGTGCAACTAAAACAGCAAATTATTAGCATTCCGACCTGTATGTTTCACTCTAAAACATCAGGTTGGCATCAGAATTACCTTCCTTTGCATAATCAAATTAATGGCTTGGATCAGGTTATAGTACTAAAAACCATGGATTGTGCAAAATTCAAAAATATTCGTTCCCAAAATATTTACAACTTTAAAGAACTATACCAGGAAGCAATTTTTTGCTGATGCAATAGCAGGAGTTGTAGTAGGGATTGTGGCTTTGCCACTTGCCATTGCTTTCGGGATTGCTTCAGGTGTAAGTCCGGAAAAAGGACTGATAACCGCTATCATCGGAGGTTTTATAATATCGGCATTAGGGGGTAGTAAGGTTCAGATCGGAGGTCCGACCGGAGCATTCATTGTCATCGTTTATGGTATTGTACAAACCTATGGTATTGTTGGGTTGACTATTGCCACACTCATGGCAGGAGTTATCCTCATAATTATGGGTTTTGCCAGGCTGGGCGTGATCATAAAGTATATTCCGCACCCGCTGATCGTAGGATTCACATCCGGTATCGCACTGATTATTTTTTCATCAGAAATAAAGGATTTTTTTGGATTGAAGATGGAAGCTGTGCCGCCGGATTTCCTTCAAAAATGGCTTGCCTATTTCAACCATTTCAATGTGGTAAATATTTCCGCTTTGCTTATTGGTCTGGCAACTGTTCTTATTATCGTTTTCTTGTCAAAGGTTACACACAGGATACCAGGGGCATTGGTAGCGATTTTGATTTGTACAACAGCAGTTGTGGTTTTTCACCTACCAGTTGAAACGATTGGTTCCCGGTTTGGCGCCATCCAGGGCGGAATTCCCAAACCTGTTGTAGATCATATTGATCTTACTGCCATTCAACATCTGGTGCATCCAGCCTTTACAATTGCACTCCTTGGCGCTATAGAATCGCTCCTGAGCGCCGTTGTGGCAGATGGGATGATAGGAGGCAATAACAGGTCAAACATGGAGCTGGTGGCCCAGGGAGTGGCAAATATCTTTTCATCAGTTTTTGGCGGAATACCCGTAACGGGTGCCATTGCGCGAACCGCTACCAATGTAAAAAACGGAGGAAGAACACCGGTAGCAGGTATTATCCATGCAATAACCTTGTTATTAATAATGTTATTTGCAGGACAATGGGCTAAACTTATCCCAATGGCATGCCTTGCAGGGATATTGATTGTGGTTGCTTATAATATGAGCGAATGGCGTTCTTTTGTCGGACTGGCGAATGGGCCGAGAGCCGATGCCCTGGTACTATTGGTAACTTTTGTTTTGACTGTTTTGGTTGATTTAACAGTAGCCATTGAAATCGGGTTGGTACTTGCGGCATTTTTATTTATCAGCAGAATGGCCAAAGTATCAAAAGTTGACCTTGTAACCCGGGAAACCTCTGAAGAGGAAGATGATAACGACCCCAAAGCAATTAAAAACTATCATATTCCAAAAGGAGTGGAAGTATTTGAAATAAAAGGCCCTTTCTTTTTTGGAGCAGCTTATAAATTCAAAGAGGCCATTGCGGTTATGGAAAATCCGCCAAAAGAGATCATTATACGTATGAGGTTTGTCCCGATAATTGATGCCACAGCTCTACACGCGCTGGAGACGGTGTATAGAGAAACAAAAAAACAAAACATAAGGTTTGTACTATCAGAAATTCAGCCTGACGTGATGCAGGAGATAGAGAAATTCGGCTTATTAGACCATATCGGGAAACAAAATGTTTATTCGAGCGTTGAAGATGCACTGAATAGTTAGGTATGGTTTATCCTGATTATTCAACTGCAGTACTTGTGTTTTGCCGGGCATAAACTGGCAAAGTCACTTTAAATGCGGAACCCTTGTCCACTGTACTTGTAAAGCCAATGCTGCCACCAGCCTGTTCTATAATGGCTTTAACGATAGCCAATCCCAGGCCCGTACCCGATGATTTGGTACTGAAGTTTGGTACAAATATTTTTTTGCGGAGATGTTCCGGAATTCCTGTTCCGTTATCTTCAACGGTAATAATTACTTCACTTCCAATCAACTGGCTTCTAATTATAATAATGCCTCTTCTTGTTTCCGGTATGGCCTGGACTGCGTTGTTTAGCAGGTTTGTAAATACACGTGTCAGCTTATGTGAATCGGCAAAAACCTTTACTTCAGCACTTGTTTCAAGATCAAGTCTTAAACTCAGCGAAGCATTGTGGCTGAATAAGTCAGACATCTGTTGCAATAATGTGTTAACGCCAACAGGTACAGGATTGCCGATTTTTGCAGAATCATTAAAATCTGTGGCTATGGCGGAAAGTGTGTCAATTTGAGTGATTATGAGATGAGTAACTTTCTTAAAAAGTGTATCATAATCGGGTGATTTATCCCTGTAGGCATTCTGGAGTTGTTGAATGCCAAGTTTCATTGGGGTTAAGGGATTCTTTATTTCGTGTGCAACATGTTGTGCCAGTTCTCTTAATGCGTCCTCACGTTCTGATTGGGCAAGGCGGTCAACACTTTCTTTTAGCGCGACGATCATGGTGTTATACTCATTTACCAATTTACCGATTTCGTCATTGGTGTTCCAGGCGATAAATTCATTTGTACCACTTAGGCTCGTGTTTTTTAAGTGGTTGCGGATGATGTTTAAAGGTGCTGTAAGCGCGCGTGTCATAAAAATACCCAATACAACAAGGATCAGGAATAGCAAAAAGTACAGGTTGATAAGGGCAACCACAAATGACGATATTCTATCCTTAAGCTCCTGTTCTCTGGAAAAATAGGGAAGGTTCAGGTACCCGATAACCTGTCCGTTCAGGTTACGTATTGGAATATAGCACGACAAGAATTTGAGCGTTCCTATTCTTTCTTCCTGTATTACCTGTGAAGTAAGTTCTGATGTAAATTTAAGGTACGCCTGAGCATCAATCGCAGGTGCAAGAATGCCTTTATCAAAAATGGCGTTCTCGGTTGAATTCACAAGATTTCCTTTAACATCAAAAATATTAATATCTGCCTGGTAATTGTCTGATAATGTTTTTACCATCGATCGCAGATCAGGACTGCCCAGCTCGGGTTGTTTTTCATTTTGCTGAAGGTCGTTGCTTATTTTTGTTGCGATCAACCTGGTTTTTTTCCTGAGGCTATCAAGTTCATCTTTATTGTATTGAACCATGATATAACTCACCGTAACGATACCGATAAATATCATTGAAAGTGTCATTCCGGAAATTACGGTAATAAGGATTTTGTTTCTAAAGGATAGATTTTGAACGCCGTATGCTTTTTTGAAAGAATAATGCTTTCGACCGATAATTATTTTGATAATCCGATAATTGTAGCCTATATAATACCATATTGTATAGGCAATTACCATTAAAAAGAATATAAATGCAAAAGATGATAGATAATAAATCCATCCCTGAGATTTGGCGCTTACGACAACCATAAGATCCGGGTGCGGCTGGTATGCAAGATGATCAAAGCCATTTTGGGAAAAGCTCGCAAAATTGTTGCTGTCCAGTTGAATTTTATAATTTAAAACCCCGGGGTACGCATATTCGCCTTTTTGATTGAGAAGCATCCCGTCTCCATATACGGCATAAGAGTACTTGTCTTTTTCGAGCTCGTTGTATTTTCTTAGGTTCTCTGAAACAAGAAGTTCTGGATAAATGCTTGCTTCGTAAAAGGGTTTTTGCTGCATTTTAATTAATAATATCCCGATCGTAATTCCATTTGCATTTATGGGGATTTCTGAAACATAAGTGGGAAGCCCGGTATGCAAGTGCAGAAAAAACAAACGATCGGAACCTGCCTGGGAGCCTTCTTTACTCAGAAGCATTGTATAAAAAGAAAGAGGCTTTGACAGGGCATTTTTATATGGAAGCCCAAGAGGTGTAAATGTATTGATTTCAACATCGTATTTGCTCAGGTATCCCGAGAGGTAAAATTGCTGGATACGGTTTTGCAATACGGGCTCCGAAATGATGGGAAGGCTGAAATAATTTTTTAGATAATTGTCCTGTTGTATACCATCGTAAACGCTTGTAAATAAGTATTCTGTAACAGGATCCCTCTCGGTTATAATATGGCTGGCATAATCTTGCCGGTCATCGTTTTCATTTTGCTGGTTATACTTGCTTAATATAATACTAAGAAACAAACCGGAAAGTGTAATACATGACAAAACAAATGCAATCCTATTGGTTTTGAAAATTCTGAATCTATAATAATATAACAACAGGCAACCAGCGTTAAAGCCGAATGCTACATAGTAGGAACCTGTTGTAAAATACAGTATAATACCTGCTGATACAAGTCCCAGGAAAGAAAAAAGAAAGAAATTTCCGGGTCTGATACTTTCCTTAAAAATGATCCTTGCAAAATAATCCAGAAATCCAAAATAGGTGGCGGTAAGAATGAGAATGATAACAATACCGGTAAGACTGTAAAAGTCAAGGCTGAAAATGTTTCCAAAATCGAAGGAAATAACGGAATCCAAAATCAGGCTGCTGATCAGGTTTACAATGGCTGTGCTTAAAACAAATGACGCACATGCAAAGGCAAATAATAATAGCTTTGATGACAGAGGTGATATATAGGGTTTGAACCTGAGTTTTCTCAGATATAAAATAGCAAATGCTACTATGAAACTAAAAAAGAGGAGATCGCCAAGGGAAGAGAAAAATGACGAACTACCATAATAGTGAGGACTGAATAAGGGCAACCTGTACAGGCTGTCAGGTAATCTAACCACTTTCCAAAGAACCAGGAACAGGGCATTCAGGGTAAGAAAAAGGACTGTCGCCCAAAGTCTCTCATGTCTTTTTACAAGCTCGGAAATTATGGTTCCAAGGCAGACAAAAAACAGAATGAGGCCGGTTATGTAAAGCATTATAATCCAGTATAATGGATCGATAATAGTTTTGGGAAGAAGACTAAACAGGTAACGGTTTTCTGAATCGTAAATAGGATAGCCTTGTGCCTGATTTTTAGAAAGGTTGAAATCATCATTGTTTTTCAATAACGCGATGCGGTTTTTCAGGTATTGATTTTCAATGGCATATTTATATTGCACAGGAATAAGGGCAATATAAACCAATCCGTTAGCCGCTATATTGCTTTGAAAATAATAGCCATTAGCGAGGTGTTGCAATTCACTGTCTGCTGGAGAAATTAGTACCGTTTCAGGCAATACCGAATTAGAGGCATAAAAAAAGTATCTGCCATCTAACCTTTTGATGTATAATAAAATATGATTTTTACTGCTTTCGTCATATAGCTTGTTGAACGCCTTTGGAAGTTCATTGGGCGGTATTTTTGCTACAGATATAAGGTAGTTCTCAGCTTCTTTTTGTTTTTCAACTAAAAGGTGTTGAACACTTTTTGACTGTCCTTCGGTATAATTCTTATAAAAATAAGGGTATAGCTGTGTATCTGACAATAGAGAAGCCAGGATACACAATACACCGATTGCGCCGCATATATATTGCCAGTTTTTTAATCTGAACATCAGAACGGTGCGATATTTAAGTTCAAATCGCACGCCAAATATATCCAATTCTGTGCCGAAATAATCGAAACCTCGAAAAGATACCGATTACCTTCTCCTTTAGGAGAAGGATTAAGGATGAGGCGCTAATCAGTTATTTTACAATAATTATACAGGAATGATCTATATATTTCGTCATGGATATCAGTACGAACGTTCATTTTTAACAGATTGTTGTTGGATGCTGTAGGATTGACTCTGTTTGATAAAAACACATAGATAAGACCATATTTTGGATCGGCCCAGATACAGGTGCCTGTGAAACCGGTATGCCCATAAGCATCAGCCGACGCATTTTGTGATGCCGGGGAAAGTGTGCTTCCAATAGCGGGTTTGTCCCAGCCAAGTCCCCGGCGATTGCTAGCATACTGGCTGGATGTAAATAGTTTTATGGTTTCAGGTTTGAGAAATTTCACTCCGGCATATTGGCCGCCATTCAGCATCATCTGCAAAAGTATGGCCAGGTCATTCGCATCGGAAAACAGGCCTGCATTTCCACTTACACCCCCAAGCATAGCGGCTGCCGGGTCGTGCACATCACCATGAACAAGTTGATGCCTGAAATAGGTATCTTGTTCGGTAGGAATGATCTGTGACAGCGGAAATTTTTCAAGTGGTTTAAATGTCATGGTAGCAAGGCCGAGCGGTTTATAAAAAACACTATCAACATATTTATCCAGAGGAGTCCCGGATATTTTTTCTATCACGTGTTGCATGAGAATAAATCCAAGATCGCTGTATTCATATTTACCTCTGGCTTTAAGCGGAGACCTGATAATGATATTATAAATACTGTCTTCGTAGTTATGGTTTAAATACAAACTGTCAGCTACTCTAACAGAATACAATTCATTCGGCCAATTGCAATAATAGAGGGTATCCGGCTTTCCTTTTGAATTTAACGTGCTCTTATAGAATGGGATCCAGCTTTCGAGCCCGGCCTGGTGTGTCATTACTTCTTTTACCTGTAGATCGCCTTTATTGGTATTTTTAAGTTCGGGAAGATAAGTATCAAGCCTGGAATTCGGATCTATTTTGCCTTGCTCATATAGCTTCATCACAGCCAATGTGGTTGCTGCTACTTTTGTTACTGATGCCAGGTCGTACAAATCATAATCTGCAACGGGATCTGTTGAATTGGATGCCTGGTTCCCAAAACTTTTGCAATAAACCACCTTATTATCTTTGGCTACAAGTACCTGGCATCCAGGCATGTCATGGTCTTTTATGGCATGTTTGACAATGGTGTCAATTTTGTCTAGTGTTTCTGATGCCATTCCAGCCTCTTCAGGTTTTGTATATCGAAGTCTTGATAATCCTTTCGATGTTTTCCCCAGGTCGGCGCAATATTCTGTACAGGCTGTTACCGGCAAACTGCCGTGCGTAGCTATAGCCCCGAAAAGCGCTTCGGCTGAGGCATATTGAAACGATTTGTCATCCTGGTACCCTTCTATGATCGAATTGAATTTTGGAAAGAATTTCAACGCATAGGGCGAACCCATGTTTACCAGGATCACGGGTTTGGAATTGTTTATTGAGTTAATAAATGAGATTGCTTTGTCTCCAATCCCATAAGTATCAGTATGTTTATTGCTCACATTATGGAGACTTATCACTATAATATCAAAGGTTTTAAGCGTATCCCTTAGCTTTTGCCAGTCAGAATCTTTTGCCCAGAAAGACGCGTGGAAAAAGCTTGCTTTGCAGTAGTTTCGCATCATGTCCTGAAACGCAGGTTCTGTTCTGGTACCTATCGCCAAAGAAGCAATGCGGTAATTGCCAGGATTTTTGAGCGGAATAAAATTGATATCATTTTTAACAACCGTAATGCTCTGCTCTGCAATATGTTGTTTTAATATCTGATCAGAATATGTATTTAATTCTGATGTGATATTATCAAGATCGATGTAGTGACAGGTATCGAGCCCTGCCCATTGCTTTGCTTCGAGTATTTTGCGCACTTTGTCATCTATAAATGAAGAATCAATGCATCCGCTGTCAATAGCTTCTTTTATAGCCTCAATAGCCTTTGGAACATCTTCAGAATAAAGCAGAATGTCATTTCCTGCCAGCAAAGCTTTCACCTCAAGTTGTCCGGGATCGTAATATTTACTCACGCCTTTCATATTGAGCGCATCCGAAAAAGCCAGCCCTTTAAAACCCATGTCATTTTTAAGGAGTTGGGTGGTAATTTCCGGCGATAATGATGCTCCCACATGTTGGGCTGTATCATAAGCAGGTATGTGCAAATGCGCCGTCATCACCCCACCTACGCCCCTAGCAAAAAGGTATCTGAAAGGATATAGCTCAAGTGTATCCATCTCTGCCCTGCTTTGGTTGAGTACAGGCAGGTCAAGGTGCGAATCAACATCTACATTACCATGTCCCGGGAAATGTTTTGCAACTGCCAGAATATGCTGGTCCTGTAGCGCCTGCATATACATGGTTGCTTTACGGGACACATCCATTTTATTCTCACCAAAGGAACGCATGTTGATGATCGGGTTCATCGGGTTATTGTTCACATCCACCACGGGCGCAAAATCAATATTGATTCCGAGGCGCTTGCATTCCTGCGCTATATCATGCCCCATTTTGTAAACAATAGAATCATCAGAAATAGCCCCCAACGGCATCTGGTAGCCAAAATTTATCGTGCTGTCAAGCCGCATGGCAAGTCCCCATTCCGCGTCAATACCAATCAATAGTGGCACTTTGGCAATAGACTGGATATAATTGGTGACATCCGCTTGTTTGCACGGGTTGCCCTTAAAAAAAATAACCCCTCCGATATGGTATTCACCTACTAATTTCACAAGTTCAGGAATGTTGATTTTGTCTTTCACAGTGAATGCAGCGACCATGAACAACTGTCCGATTTTCTCGTCCATGCTCAGGTTTTTCATCACAGAATCCACCCATTTGGTATCCCTGTATATGGGATATTTATTTACAGGTTTAGGGGTGGGATCAGCATGGCCTACTGCAGTCATCCCAAATAGGAAACAACCGAGAAACGCAAAAACGAACCTTATTTTTTTAGACATCCTGATCCCTGAGTAAACAACTGCCTGGTGAAAAACATTGCTGCAAAGGTAAGATTATTATATTATGGCATAATGGTTAGGGAATTGTGCTGTAATATGCTGCAAATTTAGAATCAGGCTTCAATCACTAAGAGGCCTTTTTCCATATTCTTCCTAAGCCTATCATTTGCTGAGTATCAGGATCCCATACTTTCAAATTCAGGCAATGATATATGGCAATGGGCGAAAGCGACGTCCTTTTGGCAGACTGGAACTCCGGCATTTTCCGCATCGTTTCCCTCAAACGGTAAAACGGTATATGTGCATTGACATGGTGGATATGATGGTATCCGATATTGCCGGTAAACCATCTCATTACAGGGTTCATTTCCATATAGCTTGACGAATCCATCGCGGCTGTAATATAAGACCAGTCCTGGTTATTGCTAAAAGTGGCGCCCGGGAAATTGTGTTGCGCGTAAAAAAGATAAGAGCCTATCGCCGACGAAATAAAAAACGGTACAAAAATGCCCAAAACCAGGCAAAGCCATCCACCAAAATACAGTGTTAAGCCTATGATCGTGACGTGAATGATCAGTGCGACCATAGAGTCTTTATGTAGCCGCGGGTTAGCCATAAAAGACTGGATACACAAACCATAAATGAACATAAAAATATAGCCGAACAGAATAGTAATGGGATGCCTGACTGCCAGGTATTCAAATCGTTCTCGGAATGAGGAACTAAGAAATTTGCTTTTGGTCATGATAGGATAAGAGCCGATACTCGCGGAATAAAGCTTCGAATTGTTTTTATGATGATAATCGTGTGTGCGTTTCCAGATGCTTGGCGGACTTAAAATTAAAATCCCATAGATGTACATGATAATTTTGGCGGGAACAGATCTTTGAAGAATGGTGCGGTGCAGAAAATCATGATAGATGATAAACATCCGCACCATCAGCAGTCCTGCCAATACACTGCAAATTATCCGCAGAAAAATATTGATATCCAGGAAGCTAAAGAGCAGTGCCGTACTGAGCAAAATAAGGGCGGTTATCAGGTGCGTCCAACTGATAAGTTTATCTTCTTTCACAAATTCTTTGGTAGCCATAATAAGCTCCCTGCCACATCTCATCTGTGTTTCTGTTTTCTAATGGTGCGTAAAACACCGCTAAAGGTACATCAAATTATTGATTTTCGTTCACAGGCCTCTTGTGTTTCCATCGCCTGTGCGACCATAACCAGGTCTCTGGCTGTGCCCTGATCTCATCCTCCAGCCGGCGGGTAAACTTCTCCGTTATTTCGCCATATTGCATGCCAACGGGGTTGTCTACCAGCAATTCCGTGTATATTTCGTAATAGCCTCTTTTGGTTCTTTTTAGCCAGGCAAAAACCACCGGGTATTTCATCATTGTGGCTACTTTTTCGGTGCCTTCAAAAACAGGGGTATCCTGGTTCAAAAATGTGGTCCAGTAGGCATTGGCAGGGGTTGATGGCGTTTGGTCTGCAATGAAAGCCGTAGCGCTTATTTCAGCCTTGTTTTTGATCATATCCCTCAGTGTATTTTTCATGGGGATGAGTTTGGTGCCAAAACGCGTCCGCATTTTGTAGATAAGCCTGTCAAAGTTTTTGTCTTTGAGTGGATGGTAAATGACATAGAGCTGATAATCCGTATCCAGGGTCATGCTGGCCCCGGCCCATTCCCAATTGCCTAAGTGGCCCAGCACAATAATGATGCTTTTTTTCTCCTCATGCAGCCTGTTGAACAGCGACGTATCATGAAACTTGCATCGCCTCAGTGCTTCCTTTTCGGAGATGGTCAGCGTTTTAAAAGTCTCCAGCATCAGGTCGCACAAATAATGAAAATAGGTTTTGGTAATGGCCTGTATTTCTTGTTCAGATTTTTCAGGAAAGGCGTTTCGAAGGTTTGTTTCGGTTACGGTTCTCCGGTATTTTAAACCATAAAAAACAACAATATACATGAAATCAGACACTGCATAAACCGCCCTCATGGGCAGCAGGGACAGCAAATAAATAAATGGCAACGCGAAATAATACCCCATCCCGCAAATCTCGTGACCAGCATTCACATTTCATTGAAAATTAGGAAATAAGTTTGGGAAGGGGATTGATGGCACTGGGTATTGCCAATATCTATTGCATCAGGTTTACAATTAGTTTTACCATTGTTTCTTTCTCTTCTGGTTTGCTTTCAGCAATTAGTAATGTCAGCGCTACCAGACCATTGTCTTCCAGTATCTTTGAGCCATTTTGCCTCAACAGCAATCACATTTCATTGAAAATTAGGAAATAAGTTTGGGGACCACCTTTGTCATTTTGCATCCAACCGCGTATTACCAACCCCACTCTTCTTTATCTTTCTTTCCAGATAGTGCATGAACCTGTGGTGTACTGGGCTGAATACCATCACAAATAGGCCAGACAGAAAAGAAGAGATGAGCACATCAGACAAGTGCAAAACTTCCGAAAGCCAATGCAGGAAATAATGTTCAATGGTATTGTACAAAATAATGATCATGGTGAAAACAGAGCCATCTACAATGGTGCGGCGTATTAGGATCCCGGTATCAAAGGTATCTGAAAAAAAAAGGCTCATTACCATGGACACGATAAGTGAAGCCGACGTTAATGATGTAAATATCAGGCGAATTAACGGGCTTGTTTCGTTATTAAAGAGTTCTGTGATAATAGCAATGATAGCGACGAATGTGTAGGTAAGTACCCCCCAGAGAAGCCAAAGTATTTTATTCTTTTCAGAAGTTGTTGACCTTCTGTAATTGGCAAAAAGAGATAGCGTACCTGTGATTAATATGCCAATATTGAGAAAAGCAACGGTAAAGCCCAATACCGGCTTGTATAAAGTGGACAAAAACCCTGCCCCGAAGATAATAACCGGATAAACGATCCATGTATAATTCTTCAGCGACCATTTCAGGTAAGCCGCCGGTATTTTCCATTTAAATACAGAGCTGATATCATCACGGGTAAGCGCTCGCGGGAATATTTGTAATGATTTTATAAAAGCAGTTCCGGCTATTGCAAAACTGACCATAAGGATCCAAAGCGGTACCCATGAATTGTTTACGTTATGTAAATGCTGTAGTACAAAATCCTCCGACACCAATGATAAAAACAAAGCATACAGAAGCGTTCCTTTTTGCGGCCTGGTTTTTAAGGAAATCAAAAGCGCAAACACTGCCAGTAAAGGAGATGAAATAAGAACAGGATATGATGACCGCATCGCTGCGTTAAGCCTTAGACTTTCATCACCAAAGAAAACACTGAAAAAAACAATCCACAGAATAAACGTAACTGCAACAGATAAAAAATTGACTATCCGGAGCTGTTTTATATTTATGGTCAATTTCATCTTTGACTGGATGTTGTTCACTTACATTGCTTTGACTTCAAAGCTAATAACATTATGCATATACGTGCCTAAGGAGTTCTGAAATTTCTTATGCCCGGGCGCGACTGCGTCGCGTTCGGATTGGCTTTGCGTATGTGACGCTCCGCTGTCGCTCGCGTCCCGTGAGTGTCAGCTATCCCTGGCCTCTGGCCGATTGTTGAATAAATAAAGCGGCGGGACGCCGCAGATACCCACACTCGCGGGACGCGAGCGAGGGCGGAGGGGATATCAAGTCTGTATTGTTTTCATTGTCAATAATATATGTATTGAGAAAGCTTTTTTCTTTGGTACTAAGCACAAACATAAAATCTTCGGGCAAGCGTTCGATATTCCTTTTTATGGCTTGTTTCAATACCCTTGTTTCCACACCATATAGTTTAGCCAGAACCGCTCGCTGAGTCTTAGCGAAGCGGAGACTCGGTGCGCATAGAATCACAAAGTCTGCAGACTTGAGTAGCTTAAAATCCTGTCAAATTCAGGACATAATGTGTGCTGCGTCCTCCCCCTTGGGTGATAAATATATTCATTTTCACCAGGTTCTGCAGGTCCCTGGTAGCCGTAGCTTTAGAGGATGTCGTGAGTGATAGGTATTTGGCTGCATTCATTCCGCCTTCAAATCCTTCAGGGCCAGCCTCAAACATGCGCCGTACCACTTTAAGCTGCCGGTCGTTAAGCTGATCTTTAAAATGGTCAAAAAATTTCGTTTTCTTCAAAACGAAGTCTGTCAATTGCCTGGCCTGGCGCTGTGCCAGCAGGGTGGTTTCGGCAAAATATTTTACCCATGGGGTAATATGGTTGCCTCGCTGCCCTGTTTCCAATGCCCGGTAATAGGCCCGTTTATGGGCTTCTATCGTTTTTGAGAGGCTTAGAAACACAGGGCGTTTCAATGTTTGTGACAGGGCTTTTTCAGCAATGGCACGACCTATGCGTCCATTTCCGTCTTCAAAAGGATGGATGGATTCAAAATATAAATGTGCGATGGCTACCCTTACGGAAGGCTTTTTGATTTCCTTTTTTCCGCCCGGCGCAGTGGCATTAAACCAGGCGATAAACCTGTCCATTTCCTGTGGCACCCGGCTTGAAGGCGGCGCTTCAAAATGTATTTTTTCTTTCCCCGCCGCCCCGGAAATGATTTGCATCGGTTCTGTGTGTGTGCGCCATACCCCAACCTGGATATTGCGGCTGCCCGCCATAAGCATTTCGTGCCATTGGAACAGTTTTTCTTTGGTGAGCGGCTCCATAAAAGTTTGTCTCACATCCACCATCAGGCTGCCAATGCCGCTGGCTTTTTTATCTTTCACCTTGATTGGTTCTTTGTTGATCCCCAGATTATTACGGATGGAAGAGACCACGTCGCCGCGGTTCATGTATTCCCCTTCAATCTCCGATGTTTTTATGGCCTCCGAAACCATTATATCTACGAGCGTTTCCGTTTGCGATTCTTTTGACATGCCATTCAACATGCCCATAATAAGCCCGGACTCTTCCGCCAAAGAGAAGAGATTATCCTCTATTTCTTCGATGTCGTAAGTGAAATGAGGCCAGTCTCGTTGCTGCCAATTATAGATCATGAGCCAAATGTACAACTTATTCGGCTCAAAAACAAACAAATTTTGAGCCGAATAGGGATTTTATTCGGCTCAGGGAGGATATAGACAATTACGAATTACGAATGGGCTGACGCGTTTGCAATTGGCTGATGGGGGATTGTATTCAAAAAATGATCAAAAAAGCGCGTCATTGCGCATGCTCATCCCTCGCATTCTTGCCGCAATGAAGGCTATTAATACGTGTTTTACTTTAGGCAAGTCATCCCCCTGCCCCCTTCAAAGGGGGAGGCTGACGCGCTATAGTGTAACTATCAAACTCGTTTGCGAAGCCCAAATCATAAATTTCAAGCTTGTATTAAGATCTCTCGCTCCTTGAGTTCAGTCTGCTCTCGCAGAATGCTCGAGATGACAGGAGAGGATTATCAACACCCCCGCCCCCAATCCCGAAATTTAATCCACAATAAGGTGCATAATTAAAAGGGATGGAAACAGGCCGGTTGCAAAAAATAGCATTAGTTTGGCCGTATGTAATTGGAGGTGGATATATGATCATTAAAGACAGGATACGCAGTCGTTTCATAATCATCATGGTAATGATGATCGGGCTGGCTTCCTGTACGAGTTTAAAGAGTCCGTCTGCAGTCACCACCTCCAAAGAGAGCAGGGCAGAAGCCGCAAAAGACCAGGCGCTCATCAGCAAATACGAGCAGCTCATCGGTGAGCCGATCAATATGCACAAGAGCCTCACCCTGTACAAGGCCATTGATAGCTGGATGAATACCCCCTATAAATACGGGTCAGGCGTGTGCCGGGCGGGCACTGATTGTTCGGGCTTTGTGTGCGGCATATATAAGGACGTGTATAACATTACATTAGACCGCTCTTCTGAAGATCAACTGGAGAAGGATGTGCACCGCATCCCAAAGAACAAGCTCAAGGAGGGCGACCTGGTGTTTTTCAGGATAGAAGACGGCCATAAGGTGTCTCATGTGGGTTTGTACCTCGGCAACCAGAAGTTTGTGCACGCTTCTACCAAAAAGGGAGTTTGTATAGATGCACTGGATGATAAATATTACGAGCAGCATTTTAAGGCCGCAGGGCGGGTAAAAGCCGAACTGATGGCAGATAACAGGAGTGAATGACATTTATAAACTATTATAAGGTTTTGGGGATCAAAGACTACGCATCGGTTGAGGACATAAAAAGGGCATACCGGTCGCTTGCTTTCCGCTACCATCCTGACCATAACAAGGGCGGTACGCATGGGGAATCCCGGTTCAGGGAGATCAAAGAGGCGTACGAGACATTGACGGATCCGTTGAAGCGGAAGCATTTCGATGCGGAGCTCCGGTCGCGGCTCACCTATTCGCCGGTGTATGGTTTCGGGAAGAGCGTGTCAATAAGTCCGGCCATGAATTACGTGCCCGAACCCCACTCAGAAGCCGCTAAACCCGAAAACCCTAAAAAAACAGGATTTTGGAAACCTGTGGTATTGATTTTGATTACTATTGCATTAATGTACCTGATCATGGATCCACCCCCATGGCTGGCAAATATATTTGGAAATAAGTAGTATACATGGTAAATTTGCATAATCTAATAGCTTAATGGAAGAATTTTCAAATGGATTTGACGAAGAAGGCAAAGATTTAGCCGTTCTTTATGAACAGCTTGAAAAAGAGAAGTCTCATATCTTTTTCGAGGCTGATGAGTATGAAAATATCGTTGATTATTTTATAAACACGGGTCTTTATCAGAAGGCATTCCATGTCACCGAACACGCCATGGAGCAGCACCCGTTCTCCGCGACACTTCGCATTAAGAAAGCTCAGCTTTTGTGCCTGGACCAGAAACTCGACGAGAGCCTGGAACTCCTGGAGGAGGCTTTGCTGTATGAGCCTACCAACTACGAGATATTCATGCAGATAGCCACGGTGTACGACGAAATGGAGCGCTACCCGGAAGCCATTGAGCAGTTTGAAAAGGCGCTCAACTATGGCATGAATGAGGATGAGATATTGCTATCACAGGCTTATGTATATGAGAACTGGGATAAGTTTGAAAATGCAGCGCGCAGCCTGGAGCAGGCCATTAAAATAAACCCTGATAATTTCCAGGCGATCTACGAACTGGCTTATTGTTACGATTACCTGGAACAACCTGATAAAAGCATTGAACTTTACCTGGATTATCTTGACAACAATCCCTATTCATACAATGCATGGTTCAACCTGGGGCTGCTACACGCCCGGATGGAGGATTATGAAAAGGCGATAGAAGCCTACGACTATGCCAAGATCATCAATGAAGATTTCGGCCCTGTGTATTATAACATGGGCAATGTATATGTCCTGATGGGTGACTATGAAAAAGCTGCAGAAGCTTTTGAAAAGAACGTGATCCTGGATGGAACCAATGCCTCAGTATATTGCCAGTTGGGCAACTGCTATAAATTCCTTGACAGATTTGACGACGCCCGCAAAGCTTTTGTGAAAGCGCTGGAACAGGACAAAGACAGTGCCGACGGATGGGCGGGATTGGGAGTGACCTATTACTTTGAAGATCAGCCACAAAAGGCAGTTAACTTTTTGAAAAAGGCTATTCGTCTTGACCCGAACCAGGACATGTACTGGTCTGACCTGGGACACTGCTATCTGGGCATGGATGATTATATCGCAGCTGAGGAAGCATATCATCACGCTTTGATGATGGATGGCACCAATCTTGAATATCTGAGCGACTATGTATATGGTCTCTACATGAACGATAAGAACGAGCAGGCGCTCAATCTTTGCAAGGAACAGTTGCCTAATTTCGATAACAGTCCTGAACTGATGATGATGATGGCAGGCCTGTATTATGAAAGCGGCCATGTAGGGCTTGCGGAAGACTACCTGATCGCGGCGCTCTCATCAGATCCGGAATCTTACAAAGTGCTTTTCACCTATTTCTGGGAACTGGAAAACAATACGCATGTAGCCCAGATCATCCAGCTATACAAACAAGAATAAGAGTACATGAATTTTAAACTGGAGCAAATCCCAGCCCGGACAGAGAAACCAAGGGATTCAGGCCTCACCATGGTAATGGATAAGGGTCTGAGCGTTCGGGAAACGGAAGATTTTATCTCTGTGGCAGGGCCATATCTTGATATCGTGAAGCTTGGTTTTGGTTCGGCTTATGTAACGCCTCATCTTACACAGAAAATAAAGGTTTACCAGGACGCTGGCATCCCCGTTTACTTCGGTGGGACGCTGTTAGAGGCGTTTTTGGTGAGGAACCAGTTGGATGAATTCAAGCGTACCATAGACAGGTATAAAATTACCCATCTTGAGGTGTCAGATGGCGCTCTCGATATCCCACACGAAGAAAAATGCAAATTAATTGCGACATTTGCCAAAGATTATACCGTACTCAGTGAGGTAGGCTCCAAAGATGCCGAAATTATCTTCGCTCCCTACAAGTGGATACAATTGATGAAAGATGAGCTTGCGGCAGGGTCATGGAAGGTAATTGCAGAGGCCCGGGAGGCAGGGAATGTGGGTATTTTCAGGGGTACGGGCGAAGTACGCTCCGGCCTTATAGATGAGATACTTACGCAGGTTCCGGCCGATAAAATTTTGTGGGAAGCGCCGAACAAAGCACAGCAGGTTTGGTTCATCAATTTGCTTGGCCCGAACGTGAATCTTGGCAACATCGCCTATAATGAAGTTATACCCCTCGAAACGATCAGAATCGGCCTGAGAGCGGACACTTTTTTCAATTTTCTTGACCCTGAAAAATCACTCTACAAACAACAGGAACCAAGAAAACCCCACCAGTAATCGCGACATTTGAGAAGTCGGATTTAGGGTTGACAGGAACTACAATTTTAATAACAAGGGGAAAGGGGAAATGTTGTGAAGCTAACCAAAAAGTAGATTGGCAAATTTATACTGAAGGCAAATGGCGGATTCTAACATTTGACTCTTCAAAAATTACAATAGCTCCTCCTATTAAAGATTCTTCAATTCTTGACCAGTTCAACTTTATTAAATTAAAGAAAATCAGAGGACTAATTTGATGTATCCGGAAAATAATAACTGACGGTTTATTTTCCCCAGAAAATACCATGATAGTGCCAAAATCAAGATCGTGAGTAATAATTACTTCGCCACTTTGACGTGCAAAATCCACAATTTTTTCATCTGAAGAAGTACCCATTCCCAAGGAAACGGCATGACGACAATTGTGGCCATCCTTTTCCAACAATGAAATCAACGAAGGCGTCATATTTACATCCAACAGGAAATCCATCCTTACGCTGAATGTTTTACAGGGATAAAGGAATCCTGTAACATAGATGCAGAAAATGCGAGAGCTTCACTAATATCTTCATTTTCAAGAAAAGAAAATTCCTTGATCAATTGGGCCACAGTCATTCCGCTTCCAAGGTAATCCAAAATGGAAGCCACAGGCATCCTGAAACCCCGGATAACGGGTTTGCCGGAACATACCTTCGGATCAACTGTAATCCTGTTATATAGATAGTGCTGCATTTGCATATTGTCTTTAAAACAAATTCAATTCAAAGATAATTCTTTTTTGAATTTTGGAATGATAACATGTTTGATTGCATAAGGGCGCTTAAGTATAGCGGGGATTGGAGATCACAATTTGTGATCTCCAATTATTAATTTTAATGCTATTGGAAATCACTTTTCCCCTCACCATTTCCTCGTTCCATTTCATATAATCTCTTACAAGATTTCAGAGCCAAATCATTTCCCCACCTTCAAACTCTGCCCGATAGAAATCGAATTATCAGCCAGGCCATTCCAGTCTTTAAGCTGCTGTATGGTGATGTTGAACTTTTTGGAAATAGAATAAAGAGTATCGCCTGGCTTTACGACATATTGAGTTGAAGTATCTGAAGTAGATTGATTATCAATAGATTTATCAGGGTTGTCCTGCAGAATCTTAACCGGTTCCATATAGTTCTTAGGCCTGACGAGATAGATTTTAACACCTTCCGATATCCTTCCCATGATGTTGTTCCACTTGATGAGGGAATCATATCGAATACCATTATTCTTGGCGATGCCGTAGATGGTTTCTCCTTTCTGAGCGATATGGTATTTGCCATTGACATCCGTTCCGTCAACGATAGGATATACAGGCTCAGCAGTCATCATCTTTACAGAGGAGTCGTTCTTTATTTTGCGCTTTGAAGGTGTGAAAAGAAAGCTGCTGTCTGAGTGAAGCTTATCGGCTGATTGAAAAATGCTTTTGACAGGTGAGGCAGGAGCTGCTTTAACATTATCAGAATCATTCGTTGGCGGACATTTGGCTTTAAAATCAGGTTTGGGCCCAGTTGCTGGTTCCGGAATAAGCATCACCCCTTTTCGAAGAACGATAGACCCAGGCCCTAAGACAGCAGGTTTTGCGTCTCTCTTACGCTGCAGATTAAGAATGGCACCCGGAGCAGGTTCTTCGCCTTTTTTCATTCGGTTCCATTTGTAGAGCATACGTAGTTTAATGCCTTCATCCTGTGAGATATAATACATACCTTCTCCATCTTTAACTGTACGGAATTCATTCTCACCTTTCCTGTGTTTCGGTTTCAGGAAAAGGATGGTTCCTGGTTTTAATCCCTCACGGGCACCGAGGTCATTATATACACGCAGTTCCCACCGCATCATATTGTGATCATCCGCGATAGTTCCATAAGTATCGCCTGGCCGGATCACATAAGCAGGTATGCTCCTGAAAGTAAATGAGTTCTCACGTTCTTTCTGGGTGAGAAGAATATGATGCTCGGGTTCCTCTTGCCATGCAATTGGAGGTGCTTTGGTATTGCCTATATCATATTGATAGAGATTGTACTTCTCAATTTTTTCGATCAGTTTTTCGGGATATTTGGGATTGGTAGCATAGCCCGCCTGTTTGAGTCCGAAAGCCCAGGCCTTGTAATCAGTAGGATCTAGCTGTAATAGAAAAGCGTAGCGGGACTGGCATGTCAAAAAATTGGAATGGTCCATATAGGAGTCTTCCACTCTATCATAAGCCCGGAAGCATTCCTGTAGCTCATCATCATCCACTTTTACGCTTCTGCCGCTCCAACCGGTCTTACATTTGATTCCAAAGTGATTGTTATAAGGAGGTTTAGCCAGGAAACTGTTCCCGTTGCCGCTTTCAAATAATCCCTGGGCGAGGGTAATGCTGGCAGGGACGCCCGTGCGTTTCATTTCATCAATCGCGAGATTTTTATAGGTCAGGATATACTTTTCAGGGGTAATAAGAGTATCCTGGGCATAGCAGGTAATTTGGATGAATACCAGGATCAGAAATAGAATACCGGGAAATTTTTTTGCCATCAAAAATTTAAACTTTTCGCATCACCATCAATCCATCACGCACCGGAACAAGCACATTTTCAACACGTTCATCCGCCTGAACCTTATCATTAAAAGCCATAAGCGCTTTGGTTTCTTCATCCGGGTTTGGCTGAATAACTTTGCCGCTCCAGAGCACATTATCTGCAATAATATAGCCCCCCTGGCAAACTTTGTCTATGACAAGATCGAAATAATTGCTGTAGTTCTCTTTGTCAGCATCTATAAACACGAGATCAAACGCCATATCCAGCTTTGGTATTATCTCAATAGCATTTCCGATATGGTATTTAACTTTATCAATGATATGGGCCTTTTCGAAATAGGAGGTCACCATTGGCTTTAGTTCTTCGTTGATATCAATGGTATGGAGTTCTCCGGTTGGGGTCAGCCCTTCCGCAAGGCAAATGCCTGAATATCCGGTAAATGTGCCGATTTCCAATATCCTTTCAGGTTTGATCATCATGCTTAACATCCGCAAAACCTGGCCCTGCAGATGTCCTGATAACATCCTGGGTGATAATACTTTCTGATAGGTCTCCCTATTGAGTTCTTTGAGCACTGAATCTTCGTTTCGGGTATGTGCTTCAATGTAGGTTTCCAATTGTTCCGGTAAAAATTCCATCGTAGTAGTATTTAAGGGTTTATAAGGTCTTTCCTTTTATACAGTCGTTGACTTTCCAAAAGTCAACGACTGTGATGAATATGGGCGAAATTTAGTTTTTTTCCTGTTCATAAACGAGACTTGAAAGACGTTCAACAGCCAAAACTTCATTGCTGATTTCCTGCAGTTCTAAAGCAGTGATTTTTTCTATTTCCTTGATATAATCTTTAAATCCAATCACTTTTCCATAATCAAGTACGCTACGGGCCTGGTGTTGGGCATGCATGCCATTATTTTCCACAATTTGAGCCATCTGCCCAATGAGCTGTATCTTAGACTGGTTCAATTGTTTATCTGTAAATTTTACATCGCGCATCTTTTTCAGTTCCTTGTAAACAATATCCGTACAGCGGCGCACATTCTTTTGGTCTGCACCAAAATAAATGGTGAAAACCCCGGCATCCTGGTATGTTGAATAGTGCGAACTGATATTATAAACCAGTGCATGCTTTTCCCTTACTTCCATGTTGAGGCGGGTGCTCATGCCACCTGCACCGAGGATATTATTTATAAGAGCCATTCCAAAACGTTTCGGTTCGTAACCGGAATAAGCCCGGCAACCGATAATAACATGGCTCTGCGCAAAATCCTTTTCTTTTTTTACAGCAAATTGAGGCTGCATAATAGGAGATTCTCTAATACTCTCATCCACAGGAAGAATATTCATTTTTTCCACAAACCGTTTCCCGAGACTTTCGGCCTGGTTTCGCGTCAGGTCTCCAACAATTGATAATATAATTTTATCCGCGGAATAATGGGTATTTATAAAATCTTTAATTTTTACCCGGTTTAAAGCATTGACTGTTTCTTTAGTCCCTAATATATTGTAACCCAGGGGATGTTTCCCAAAAATATAGGTATAGAATTCATCATAGATACTCTCATCCGGGCTGTCATCGTACATGTCGATCTCTTCGAGAATGACTTTTTTTTCTTTTAGTAATTCTTTCTCAGGAAAAACAGAATTAAAAGTGATATCGGACAATAAATCAACCGAACGCGCAGCGTATTGTTTCAGGCTCGAAGCATAATAACAGGTTTTTTCCCTTGTGGTGTAGGCATTTAGTTCGCCCCCCACATTTTCAATTCGGCGCAGGATATGGTGGGATTTTCTTTTGGAAGTACCTTTAAAAACAGTATGTTCTATGAAATGGGCGACACCATTATTCTCATCATTTTCATCCCGGCTTCCGGCATTGATCATAAAACCGCAATGCACAATTTCAGAGTGTTTTACCTGCATGTGCACAATGCGGACACCGTTAGCCAAAGGAATAATATGCTGGTTGTCCATCATGGTGGATTGAATCTTTAAGAAAAGTTGTTTATACCAGTTTGTCCATGATCGCAGCCAGCTTATGGTCCCTTTCGGTGACGATATCTCCGGCATCGTGGGAATACAATTTCACGTCAACTTTGTTGTAAACATTGGTCCATTCAGGATGATGGTTCATTTTTTCAGCGGCAAGGGCTACCCTGGTCATCCAACCGAAAGCTTCCGAAAAATTCTTGAACTCAAAAGATTTCTGAAGGCTGTTATCAATTTCTTTCCACATGTATTCTGATGCTTTGTGAGGTTCAAAGGTAATGGTTTATGGGATAAGGGGGAAAGATGCGGGCTTGGGGCGACCAATACTTACCTTTACCCCTGTTTCTTCGTCCTTTGTAAACAACAGAAGCATCCAGGTATGAAGTCTCTCATTTTCTTAGTTATTGCATTTTCTCTCAATTCATGTTATTCTACTTCCCCGAGCATGCATTATTCCGTGGCACAGAATGTGCCTCTTCTAACACAGAAAAATGAGCTGAGATTATCAGCAGCAACTGGGACTGAAGCTTATGGCGGACAGGCTGCCTATGCTTTTTCAAAATCTTTTGCCATAATGGGAAGTTATTCCGGTGGTGTGACTTTCGATAACGGAAGTCGAAGCAGTTGGGACTTTGCGGTTGGTTATTTTAAAAGACTTGAGGATTCAATGATATTTGAAATTTACGGTGGGGCCGGGAGATATCATAGGGATTTCCAGGTTTGGAATGACGCACTGGCAGGTTCATTACCGCCTGATACTTTTAGAACAAATTGTACCGAACCGTTTGTGCAATTTGATTTAGGTTTTAAAAATAATGGACGTCACAGTTTTAGTCTTTCCGGAAAATTTGGCTATTTGATTTATGATCATTTTTATTCTTTCCATGCTGGTGCAGCGTTCGGCCCGACATACACAACCACAAATCATGCAAGTAACGAACCAACCACCGCGATATGCCTTACATATAGGAGGGGAGGGAAACGGTTAAGTTTCCAGGCCCAGGCGGGACTTTCAATTCAGTCTCCTGTGAGTTATTATGATCCTGGCAGTGATATTTTTATAAATCTGGGTTTGTCACTAAGGCTTTTCGGGGATAATAAGACTGCTTCAACTAGGTAAGATGATATTAAAGGATTTTGGAAACTTAAGACCTATTTTACAGGCTCATCAATTGCCCGTTTCTCAGGCACCTTTGTTTCCCGTCTGAAAATGATAATATAAATCAATACTGTAAAAAAGATAGTATAAGAAGCATACACATTCCAGAACATTAATACCATAGCGATCACGTACATCAGGTTTACAACAAGGAACGATTCATTGATGCGGCGTATGACAATTTTTGGAGTTTCAGGATCTATCAGCCGATGGCAATAAGAAACGTATGCCCACATAAGATACCCTATCATATTGGTGGCCAAAAGCGTACATCCGTAAAGTAATACCGGGATCAATTTAAAGGGATAATCTCCCATAAGTGAAGTGGGGAA
>JABDEJ010000008.1 GCA_013287095.1 Bacteroidota bacterium
AAAGCTGAAGCTTGTCTTTGGAAATACGCTTTAAAAGCGAGCAAGATGAAGGGTTACCCTTTTAGACGACAGAGACCAGTCCTAAATTATATTGCTGATTTTATGTGCCTTCCTCTAAAGTTAATTATTGAAGTTGACGGATTTACACATCAGTCGGCCGAACAATCACTAAGAGATCAAAAAAGAGATTTGGATTTAAAGGAAGTTGGCTTCATAACTATAAGATTTTCAGATAATGAAGTTTTGAATGATATAAATAATGTGATTAGAGGGATTGAAAATGCTATTCAAGAAATTGAGATTTCCACCCCCTACCCCCGCCAGCGGGGGACAGCGCCTAACCTGCCACAGAACGCGGTCCAACAATTTGATAACAAATCAACAACTTAAGCTTTGTTTAAAAAAATTCTCATAGCAAATAGAGGCGAAATAGCGCTTCGCATTATCCGTACCTGCAAGGAAATGGATATTAAGACGGTAGCAGTCTATAGCACTGCCGATCGTGACAGTCTCCATGTACGGTTTGCCGACGAGGCGGTTTGTATTGGCCCACCACCAAGCGCGCAGTCTTATCTGAATATTTCCAGGATCATGGCTGCTGCTGAAATCACTGCAGCAGATGCGATTCACCCCGGGTATGGATTTTTGTCTGAGAATGCCAAATTTTCAGAGGTTTGTGGCATGCATGGCATTAAGTTCATTGGGCCAAAGCCGGAAATGATCATCGCTATGGGTGACAAAGCGAATGCCAAGGACACCATGAAAAAAGCCGGTGTTCCTGTAGTACCGGGATCTGATGGGTTGGTTACCGATTTAAAAGAATTAAAAAAGATTGCCAAACAAGTTGGTTATCCTATCATTATCAAAGCTTCTGCCGGTGGTGGTGGACGTGGCATGAGGGTAGTATGGGAAGACGGTGAGCTTGAAAAAGCTTTTGAATCAGCAAAGCAGGAAGCCGGTGCCGCTTTTAGCAGCGATGCCATGTATGTTGAAAAATATATTGAAGAACCACGTCATATTGAAATACAAATTGTTGGCGATCAGTTCGGTACGTTATGTCATTTGTCGGAGCGCGATTGCTCTATTCAACGCAGGCACCAGAAACTGATTGAAGAAACCCCCTCCCCTTTTATGACCCCTGAACTCAGGGAGAAAATGGGTGCAGCAGCTATAGCTGCCGGCGCTTCTGTTAATTATGAAGGCGTGGGTACGGTAGAATTTTTGGTAGATAAGCACCGGAACTTCTATTTCATGGAGATGAACACCCGTATCCAGGTGGAACACCCTGTAACGGAAGAAGTTATCAGCTATGATCTTATCAAAGAACAAATATTGGTAGCCGCGGGTATCCCCATTTCTGGCAAAAACTACTTCCCTGAAAAATGTGCTATTGAATGCCGGATCAATGCCGAGGATCCATACAATGATTTCAGGCCAAGTCCGGGTAAAATCCTTAACCTGCACAAACCGGGAGGACATGGCGTACGGGTTGACTCTCATATATATGCGGGATATACCATTCCCCCGAATTATGATTCCATGATCGCCAAATTGATTGTGAGCGCCCGTACCCGCGATGAAGCCATTGTGAAAATGCGCCGCTGCCTCGATGAATTTGTGATCGAAGGGGTTCATACCACCATCCCGCTGCACCAGCAGATCATGAACGACAAAAACTATATCGAAGGCAAATTCACCACTGCTTTCATGAATGATTTTAAGATAAAGTAGGAGTTAGGGGGGTAGGGCTAAAAAGCTTGTTATTTTTAAATTACAATAAATGCCGGGATATGCGAAATAGGTAATTTTTCAATCCTATAATTTTGCAGGATAGAATTTTCTTCAACTGCCAGAGTCTCACCCACGACCGTACCGTAATCATCAAAAACTAATATGCCACCTTTAACAATGTGCGGAATTATGAGGTCCAGAATTGCCTTACTGGGTTTATATACATCCACATCAATATGTACCAAGCTAAATCTGTATTCAGGAAATCTTTGGAGATAATCCTTTAACGTTAAGGTAATATCACCCTTAACAAGTTCGTAATTTTGAAATTTCTTGCCTTCAAGGTAGAATTCAAGGTCTTCTTTGGGAATTCCGGTACCTGAAATTTCATCATGTTTTGTCGCATAATTTATATCCGAATCAAGTTTCAAGTCCTTGGGAAATTCACCAAACATGTCAAATCCTATAACTTTTCTGGAAAAAGGGCTCTCAAGAATTTCTCTGAAGGTGAGCCATTGAATCAATGAAACGCCCTTGAAGACACCAAATTCTATCACATGGCCTGGCAAATTTACTATTCTCTTATAGAGTTCGTAATGAGCAAGAAGTTTAGGTATTCTGGTTAAATTGCTCGTTAAATAAAAGCCATTCTCATAATCCCAGTTTTTCCCGGGATCGAAGCCAAATCTTTCCATGATTTTGTTTTGTACTGGTTAAACTACCTCAATTTAACCGCAATATTAGAGAAAGTGATTAACAAAAGGGATGGCTGCTAAATTTTTAACCTTCTCATACTGTCAAATGTAGTACTCACATGAAATTGCGACATGCTTTTTCAAATAGGATTGAATAAATAGCTATGCATAAGGCGATCCCTCCCACTACGCTTCTTTAAAAATTTTATTTTTTTTACAACGTATCATAATGATTATAAAATATTTACATTGTATCTTAATCCTGCCCGAAAAAAAATAAAAATTTTACCTAACCTTTTGCCCATCGCCATCGTCTATATACAAAAGACATCTTTTTTGCCATCGGATGTCTGGAAGTGGTGAGGTTGTGAACAAAAAAAAGAAGGGGACAAGTAACATGCCCCCTCAGTATAGAAAAAAAATAAAATAACCTCGTTTGCAACCTTCACCTCTTTCCTTGAGATGGCATAGCTTTGATATTACCCGAACTGCGAATTTAATAAAAAAACCGATTCGTGGTTCAAATTATTTTCATCCCAAATGGAAAGGTAATATCCCAAACATCGTGGTGAAAATCCTTTAATACTTTGAGACTCTTATTGGCAACTCTGGCTCTCGCTCGGGTTTCTGCAAGATTCGTTAACAAAAAGTTAACAAGCCCCCATCCACCAACGCAGTTTTTTAGATTCTGATTTTAGATTACCATTCAATCAAATATATTTTTGTAGTTTTATCGCAAACTATCATCATTAGATCAATTGACCGGGCAGTTTATGAAGATTTTCTTGTCGACGGTTCGATTTATTCCCATATGAAAGGATTTTGCGATTTTTGTCATTATTTTTAAAAGCTAGGACATAAAACTTTTTTTAGCTAAATAATATCTTAACTAAGGCTTTATATATGATAGCTCCAATTTAATAAATTCATAATACTTTCTTAAAGTGGAAGGATACCAATGTAAGGTTTTAGTAATTTTTGACGACTTTTTGAAAAAAAAATAAAAAAAACTTGCTTATATAAAAAAAGCTTACTTCCTTTGTATCAGAGAGGGTCACACTAACGCCCTAAAATCAAATGAAAAAAATACTACTATTTGCAGTTTCGCTGTTTGCTGCAACCTTTTCAAACGGCCAATATGGGCAGAAAGCTATAACGCTGACGGACGACAATGTTCAGCTTCAGTCAGGCACCATTCATGAGCATTCTGCAAGTGTTAAAAAGGTAAAATTACCTTCTACAGGTTCTAAAGCTACCTGGAATTATTCAGGCCTCACAGGAGGTTCTGCTATTACTTATGGGTACCTTAGTAATGTTGGCAAAAACAGAATTAAGGCGTTCTCTAATAATGCTGCTATAGATACTGGACTTTTTGAACAGTTCGATTCGTCATTCGGAGATACGTACCCCACTAGTTATGTTTTTGATGAAGATTCCAAAGGCCTGTTTTTCGCGGGCTTTAATACACCGCGTTTTCCAAGTTACCTGCAGACCGGATATACAGATGACAGTCTGGTTATTGAACAGCAGACCTCCTGCCCTAGCAAAAGAGTGAATGTCATACAATTCCCAGCGACAAATAACAGTAGCTGGAGTTCTAACTATACAATGACAACACATTGGCATGTTACGCTTGATGAACTTGGTTGGTCAAACGTTGAAGCTACTGAAGTTGAGTACACAATGGTTAAAGACAATATAGTTGGTTATGGGGACTTGAAGATCCCAACTACCAAATCATACAATCAGCAAAATGAATTTGATGCACTTATGGATAAGCATTCATTAATTACCATTGACAGCATTTTTGTGGGGCCTGTGCCAACTGATGCCTTTGGGCTTAGCTGGCCGCTTGGTTATCCAACTGCTGCATGGCAGGTTGCGCAGTATAATAAGCTATACCCAGGTTTTGTAGATACCTATGTAGGTACAATTGAATATGTTTATTTAGCCGTTTATGGACTTACTGTGACCATAAATCCTATTGATCCTTATGGGCTATTGCTTTCGAACGGAGTAACTCAGGGTATGCCAACATATACGGATTACTCTGAAATTTTTTACACTCAGAATTCATTCAGGCCTGCAATCACATTCGATTTCGGCGCAGATAATTCCTATTCAACAATTGCAGGTATTGTTTATAACCAGGATATAACCGGAGATGGAAACGGTAATAAAGGATGCAGATATACTGAAGGTTCAAATTTGCGCCCATGGAGGTGTAGCCATGATTTCCACAAGCATGATTATAAAAGTGTACAGTTAACAGGTAATAAATTCGGTCATGCGGGATCAAATGCTCAGGTAAACGGTGGAAGTGGAAATGCAACAGGTTTGCAATCTGATCTAAACGCCTCCACTCAGTTTAGTGTTTATCCCAATCCTTTGGTAAATAGTTCAGCACTGAATTGCAGTATGCTTAAAAATTCAGATGCGACCTGGACTATTTGCATTATGAACATGATTGGACAAGTGGTTGAAACAGTTCCTGTATCAGCACAAGGCAAACTTAATATTCCAATCTTATTAAATGAAAACATGAAGAGTGGCTTATATATTGTAAACGTTTCTGATGAAACCGGACAACGCGTTGGGCTTAGTAAAGTTAATGTGATAAGTGCTTCGAATTAATCAATAAAAATAAATACTAATCAATGGGTATCCCATGTTCGCTAAAGCGGGCATGGGATATTTTTTGTTTCTGTACCTATTTAATAAGATTCATCCGGCCCCATACCCCGAAAAGGGTATCACAATTTACACAAATAGCGGTATTGTGGAGGCTAAACCCAGGCCATACCTTTGCTTCATCGAATAGAATACCTACGCATTATGAAAAAAATATCTTTTCTTATTTTTTTGTTAACCGGCATTAGTCTTATAGGCATCGCCACGTCCTGCTCCAAGTTGACGGATATGATCAACCCTGAAAATGGTTTGTGCGGTCCTATTGGCCTGTCAAGTACACAGGCGATACTTTTTTCCCAGGGCAATGATGAGTTTTTTGCAACCCGAACCACTGCCACGGGGCTTGGGCCCTATTTTGTGGCCACAGGCTGCGGCAGCTGCCATACCAGCGATAACAGGGGCCATCCTTTCACTATTTTGACCCGTTTTGGCCAGACAGATAGCACGGGGAATAAATTCCTGGCAGAAGGCGGGCCACAGCTCGGTAATTTCTGCCTGCCCGGCTATACGCCACAACAAGTACCGCCCGGAGCCACCAGCAGCAAATTTATTGCACCCATAACTGCAGGTGTAGGGTTTCTGGAGGCCGTCCCGGATTCGGAGATCCTGGCCATGGCTGCAGCAAACCGCAATAATCCCGATGGTGTAAGGGGGCATCCAAACTATAATGCCATTCCATCTTATGTCACACCTCTTTATGGTGCAATACAAAGGTCAGATGGCAAATATATTTGTCGCTTTGGACGTAAGGCTTCTACTTATAACTTATTACAGCAGGTGGCCAATGCTTATAACCATGATATGGGCATTACTTCCACATTCATGCCATATAATCCCTACAATTACCAGGACCAGACACTTCAATCACCTTCTACACCCGAAGTTGACAATAACACATTGACCTCTAACGTGTTTTATGTAACCTGTTTGCAGGCGCCCATTCAGCGGGATTCTTCAGATCCTACTGTGAAGCGTGGCAATGGGGTTTTCACACAGATCGGCTGTGGAACATGTCACCAGCAAAGCCTTACCACCGGATATTCACCAATAGCATCACTTTCTTATCAGACTTTCAGCCCATTCACCGACCTATTGGTTCATGACATGGGCCCGGGCCTGGACGATGGCTACACGGAAGGCAATGCCAAAACTTCAGAATGGCGCACAACCCCCTTGTGGGGCCTTGGACTTGCACCAAATGTCCAGGGCGGTAAAACTTACCTGATGCATGATGGCAGGGCCGGCAGCATAGAAGAGGCCATCCGGATGCATGGCGGAGAGGCCGCTGCGAGTGCAGGACGGTTTAACAATCTTTCCAATGATGACCGCAACGCGCTTATCACCTTTCTGAAATCACTTTGATTGTTATGGAAAGAAGGGACTTCGTAAAAACATGTGGAATGGCTTGCCTAGCAGGAACATTTTTAAGTGTACTCGTTGAGAGTTGCAGCACAGATAAAATGGTAAATGCTGAGATGGACAAGGCTGGTCTTGTGATACCTGTTTCTGATTTCAAAAAAGCAGATGGATCCTTTAGAAAATACCTTGTGCTGCAAAATGAGAAGCTTCGGTATCCTGTTTGTATTTATCGTTTCAGCGAAATGGAATACACTGCATTGCTTATGGAATGTACCCATCAAAATACCGAACTTGAGGTGTTTGGAGACAAACTGCAATGCCCCGCACACGGTAGTGAGTTTAGCGACAGAGGTATTGTATTAAATGGACCTGCGGATACCAACCTGAGAACTTTTCCCGTAAAAATTCAAAACGATCGAATACATATAAGCTTAATATGAAACCACTTACAATTTTTGCTTTTGCCTTTACATTTCTTCTGTTTCCCCATGCCTCGAATGCACAAATAGACAGCAGTTTGCTTAAACCGTCAGCACACGCGGATACCACCAAAAAAACGCTTGACATGGATGCCATTTATAACCGCCCATTTCTGAAATTTGGCAAAATGCCTGTTTCAATAGGTGGATATATGGAGGCGGATTGGCAATATGTATCTACTTCCGGGATTTCAATTGGCAACCAATTCCAATTCAGAAGGTTCAGCCTTTTTGTGGCATCTACCATATCCAAACACATTAAATTCATGTCGGAAATTGAATATGAAAATGATCCGGCCGGCGATCCTGACCAGGCTAAAACCGGACCTGAATTTGAGATCGAATATGCGGCCCTTGATATTGAGCTCCATCCCCTGTTCAACCTTCGTGGCGGCATGGTCTTGAACCCGATCGGCGCTTTTAACGAAAACCATGATGGCCCTAAATGGGAATTTACGGACAGGCCAATTGCCATGACGCAATTGCTGCCCGATACCTGGAGCAACCCGGGATTTGGCGCTTATGGAAAAAAATACTCAAGTCATTGGATGTACGGATACGAGGCTTATGTAACAGGGGGTTTTAATGATGCCATTATAGACAATGCCGAAGGAAAAACTTTTTTGCCTGCTGCCAAAAGCAGCCTTACAAGGTTTAACTCCAGTGCCAGCGGTGAGCCACTATACACCGGAAAAATTTCAGTGGGAAACGACAAGATCGGTGAGTTGGGACTTTCCTATATGGGCGGGGTTTACAATACCTGGGAAATTGAAGGAACAAAAGTTGACGACAAAAGAAGCGTAAATGTCTTTGACGTTGATTTCCATACCACATTGCCATCCCTGCATACAAATATTATAGCAGAATATGTTTGGATTGCCGTGGATATGCCACAGGATTACACACCTCAATACGCTGGTCATCAGGATGGTGGCTTTATAGATATTGTACAGCCTATTTTTAGGGGCAAGATATTGGACTGGGACCATGCTACGATCAATGTAGCCTTGAGGGGAGAATATGTGGATTGGAACCAGGGCGATTTTGCTTCCACAGGTGCCAGAATGTACAACGATCTTTGGAGTGTGATGCCCGGTATCAGTTTCAGGCCTACACCTCAAACCGTATTGAGGCTTAATTACAGGCACCAGATGTCAAGAGACATTACCGGCAATACAATCGGGGCAACCATCGGGCCTACGGCCGGTATCAGTTTCGGGATAGCCACCTATTTTTAAGAACCTGATAACTCGAACCACCTGGCGTTCGGGAAACGGTACCAGGCTCATTACGGGACAATAACAATCCTTTTCCCTTCAAGGTCCTGTCTTTGCCATGCTTTTTCAATATCCGCAAGGGGTACTTTTTCAATATCAATATGAAACCTGTTTTCCCTGATCCATTCCCATACCAGCTTCAGCGCTTCAGGCAATGCATCTGGCGGAATATTGCCGGTACCATATATTTCAAGCCCGGATGTGCGCAACATTTCACCTGTAACGGTAATGCCTGAACCAGCCTTTTCGCCGATGTGAAGATAACGGATTCGCTTGGTTGCAAAGCCCGCTTCTTTCGGAACAAATGATTTCATCAGGATTTCCGCGGGGTGTCCCCAAAGAAAATCAATTACGACATGGTACCCGGCATCACCAGATTCTTTTTCAAACGCTTTAATCAATTCTTCATCAGGTTGTTGTATGTTTATGACTGCATCTGCACCCAGGCCGGTCAATAATTTCAATGATGCTTCATTTCTACCTGTCCCGATCACCTTGCCAGCCCCAAGCATTTTAGCTACCTGAACGGCAATCTTTCCGGATACCCCTGTGGCACCATTGATCAAAACCGTTTCGCCCTGTTCGAGTTTTGCCGTATATTTTAAAGGAAGGTAAGATGTAAGAATGGAAGCAGGAAGGGCAGCGGCGAGGCAAGGGTCCACACCTTCTGGAAGCTTGGCCATATACGCTTTAAACATTTGAGGGACAACCGCTTTCTCCGCCATGGTGCCATAAGGAGGTTTAATGCCTCCAAAAGCTACCATAGTTCCGTCTTCAAGCATCCCGACCCCGCCATGGCCAACAATGGCCGGAAACCGGGGAAACAATTGCTTGCTTGAATAGTGGGTTCCCTTCGTTGCCATTTTATCGAAATTCTCCAGTACAACTGCCTTCACGTGAATGAGAATATCATCCTTTTCGCATATCGGGTCACTGAAATCCTCGTAACGTGGTGTTTCACCGAAATTGTGCAATACTGCTGCTTTCATTTTATTGTTTTTTTCTGCAAAATTCAGCAGCCGCCCTTGCCCGGACGATAACATAAGTTAATAAATGAATGACGGGACTATTTATTAACTTAAGATAATGCCCTCCTTCATTAGCCTGTTCCTGATCCGGCTTAACGAAACCGGGGTAATGCCAAGATAAGTGGCGATATAATGCTGTGGTACCCTCTGGATGATATCCGGGTTTTCTTTCATAAGGTTAAGGTAACGCTCCTCTGGGGTATCCCTGATTAATGAAATAAAAAGCCTCATGTAATGGAACTGTCTTTCAAACATAGCATTTAGCATATTATCCTTCATTTCAGGTATTTCATTGATATCTTTCATGATGGTGGTGAGGTCATCTTTATGTATCCAGTGAAGGATGGACGGCTCTATGGTTTCAATGGAGTAGTAGCTGGGAATACCTTTGCTGAAACTTTCGCCTGACGAAACAATATTGTCCTCAAAGAAAAACTGGAATGTCACATCTTTCCCTTTGTTATTGAACCAAACCCGCAAACAACCTTTTTCTATTAAAAATGCCCTTTTGGAAACCTCACCTTCCCTTAGAAGGATCGTTTTTGCAGGGACTTCCATTCTATGGTAATAACTTATGTATTTGTCCCATTTATCTTTGAGTTGCGGGAAGAGTTCCCGGAATTTATCAAAAATATTCACTTTACTTTTTCACATTTTAATATTCAGAATACAATTCCCAGATTGAGAGCTCAGTTTATTCAACCACAAACTTTTTGCTGTAGGATGATTGGCCGGAAGTTATTGAAAGAATATAGGTTCCTTTTTTAAGAGGGGCCGTTGAAAAGGTAAACATGTTTTTACCCTCTAAAACATTTTCCTGTAGCAAACTTGTCACCAAACTCCCTTTCAGATCATAAATCCTGAAACTGTAATAATCTTCCCTCGGACAAACAAACCCAACATTTATAGGCTTGTAGTTTTCTGTTGGTACGGGATAAACCGATAAATGAGAACCTAAATCCTGGTTGACACTTATACCTGCCGGATATTGATATAGGGGACTTTGTATTTCTGATATCCGTGCTGCATTTCCCCTGACCGCAGTAATACCAGTCCCTATCACACGTGCATAAAATGCGGCAGCCCATGCCCTGCCTGGCTCATTATACCGGCGCTGCACGCCCGAATAATCTCCCCAACGCTCGGTATTGCTGGAAACCTGTGCAAAACTGGTTCCTGAAAAAAGCCTGATTGATGACGAATAGTTACCTCCTTTATAAAAAACAGTCGAATTTCCCGGGAAGGTGGTATCTGAGGTATGGTCGAAAACAATTATGGCATCATCATCTCCTGCATGAATACCCGCATAAGCTATGGAAGGATACCCATATTCCAAAGTGTCGCCCAGTATATTAATTGAAACTGAAGGGGAAGCGCCCACGTTAGAAATAATACCATGCATAAAACCTGCTTTGCCCGCTGAAGTAACACTGTTGCCAACAAACTGAATAGTATTATTTTCGATGAAAGCGTCGAGGACCCTGGCATCATTTGTTTGCAATGTCCTGATAACCTTAGCTGTGGATGGTTGGTGCGCGTTTGGGGCTACACCATATTTATTTGTTTTGGAATGAAGCAAATCTATTGAAAGAGTTGACGAGGCATCGCTGAGCAACCCGCTTATTTTTAATAAAAATATACTGTCGGTTTGATTTGAGAAGCTTTTATCTGAAATAAAATAGCTTTCAGGCCCGGTGAGTGCTGACCCTCCCTGTACCGGACAAATATAGCGGACATTAATGCCGTTGTAAGAGATGCCACTGTGCAATTTAATCTTAAGAGTGCCGCCATCATATCCGGATGATTTGTCTATTTGCCATATATAATCCTGCTTAAAGCCTTTCTGCCAGGTTTTACTACTGTCAAGTACAGCATTGAGGGTAATGAAAAGTTCATTTTGGGTTATTTTTATGATAGGGAAATCACTCCATGTTGTGTCTTTTAACGGATTACCGGGTATTTTGTACAGGTTCCAGGTTCCGGTCGGATCATTTGTCTGTGAAAAACCAATGATTGCATGAGTATTTGAATCAAACGAACTATTCAGGAAAACGGTAATAAAACGATCCGCACCTTCGTCATACAATACCCTCGGATCATATTTCCCTTGTGGCAGGCCAAGGGTGTCGCTGAACGCAGCAAGTGAAAAATTTTTTATCAGGGTACCTGTAGAATCATATACGTTTAAAGATGAATTACGGGCAGATATTATTTTTCCGGCATTGGACACAGCTATACTATTGTCATCCGGGACGCCTCCGTCGAAACTATTCCCCTCAAAATTCTTGAGTTCATGTGGCGCAATTAAAGTGCCTCCTTGTTTGTTTTGAGGTTGGGGTGAACCAGGGATCGGATGAACTTTTGCCTTGGAAGCATTCAGTTCACTATCATCGAACTCTGTTGATATTCCTGGTTTTGGCATTTCAATATATTGCAGTTTAGGGAAATAATCATTCTTAATACCCTGTACATTAACGGTAGCAGCTCGAGGCACGTCAATAACCAAAGGCTCATGCTCTTTCACAATCGCTTGTGCAGAAGAATGAAACGAAAAGTCTAAACTTAATGCGAATACTCCCAATATTAATAAATATCTCTTCATACTTGTAATTTGAATCAAATATACAGGAATCAGGCCAAATCTAAAATTTCAATTACCCAAATGCGGCTTGGTCGTTGCTTACAAAGTGTCACTTTTAT
The DNA here is from genome assembly GCA_013287095.1 of Bacteroidota bacterium. Next base: position 11,961 of record JABDEJ010000008.1, read on the forward strand.
TGTATTAACATCTCATTAACAAAAGTTTAATTGTGGTTAACATTCCGTTAATACCCCGTTAACAAAAGTTTGGATTTCATTAACAACGCTTCTCTTTTTTATAAAGTTGCTTTGCATAAAATCATTGATTAAAAGCAAACAAATGAAACACACTTCTACATTCATTATTTTAAACCTTTTTAGCATTCTAAATGCGAATTCAAAAACCAAAAACCCCGACTATTTATTAGGATGCTGGGAAAAGCAAGTGAACCCCATCAACCGTCAATATCTTGCATTTGATTATAAAGAAAGCGCTTATAGGTTATACCATAGTTTTGAACCCTGGCAACAGATCAATTCAAAAACCGCCGGAAACATCCTTATTAACAGCACTTATTTTTATCAAAAAGAAAGCTTAAAAACAGTAAAACATATTTATAAATCCCAGACCCAATTTGATAAGAATGCATTGCTATTTATGGATCTTGGAGATACCGTCTTATCTAAAGTTTCAAAAACTGATTTCCTGGAAGAACCTATTGATATAGCGAGATATAATCCTGCTTTTATTATTGATAAATTCAAACAAAAAAATGCCAGGATCAGCCTAACAAGCAATGATAGTTTCGCTGTTTACACAATGATTATCAACAAAATAATAGTTAATCTCTTTGTCAGAAAAATGGATTCGTTGGCCGTAAAAATGACAACTATGCAAGACAATGAATTGTATGGGGATGTTATAAATACTTACAACTACCAGGACTTCATTAAAGTGAAGGGTACGACCCTTGCAAAATCCATTTATGTCGAAAAAACAAACGGCAAAGTTCATGATACGATTATTATCAGTTCAGCCTCAATTATTGAAAACCGGGAAACCGGACTGGCAAAGCCATACGGTTATAAAATGAAAACAGCTAAAAAGTCAAAACCGGATTTTAACATCGAATCTTATGGTGATCGCATCTATTTTGTGAATATGAAACATACGGATGATAAAGTGATGATTGTTGAATTTAAGAATTTTATGCTCTGTGCAGAAGCTCCTCTCAGCAGTGTCAATGGCGAACTGATCATCAAAGAAGCTAAGAAAATAGCCCCTTCGAAGCCGGTGAAATATTTTACTTTTTGCCATTTCCATCCACATTACATTGGAGGTATCAGGGCATTTATTCATGAAGGTTCTTCTATTCTATGCCCTGCGCCAGATAGTTCTTACGTACAGTATTTGAGTTCCAACCGACACACAATTAACCCCGACCGCCTACAATCAGAGCCGCAACCTTTGAAAATGGAATTAATAAAGGACAGTTTTACGGTGACTGATGGTTCTTATTCAATGAAAATCTATTTCATTGGTAAAAAATCACAACATACAAATGATTATATGATCTACTATTTCCCGAAAGAAAAATTGGTATTTGAGGGGGACCTGGTATGGATGAAAAAGGATGCAAAACCTGCTAAAGCCGGGAAAAGGGATGCTGGTCTCTACAATGCTATTAAAGATATGAAAATAGATGTTTCAACCATTGTACAATCCTGGCCTGTAAATAATTATAATATAAAAACAGTGATTCCTTTTAGTGAACTCGAAGAATCTGTTAATATTAAATAACAGAAGTTGACTCGATCTTTAGCACATTACGCGTCCTTTCGCTCACTTTAAAATGATCATCAATGCGCCTGCCTACCACCCAGCAAATATCATTTCCGGAGCAAATGACAAGCTGATTTTCTTTTTTCTTGCGATCAAGCTTTAAGTCCGTTAAAAAATCACTGATTTTTTTTCGTCCTCTTAGCCCAAATGGCTTGAAAGAATCCCCATGCTCCCATTTGCGGATAAGTAATGGAAATTGAATTTTATCCTGGTCAAGAAATGCAATGGAAGGGTCGCTAAGATTAAGTATTACAGCCCTTTGGTTTGAATTTATGTCAAAATTATAAGAGCCGCAAATAGCAGAAGATTGTCCTTTTTTAATAATCACATTTTCAATGTCATTCATCGTAATGGCCTCAACACTGACATACTCCCGGTCTTTGATCATCCTATATCCGGGGCTTGTAAAAATTTTGCTTTCGGTTTCATACAGGGATAAAAACAATTCTTCTACCTGTGTATAATTGAAGCCAAATCGCTCAATCCATCCGAAAAAAATTTCCGGAAGCACATTGTGTGCTTTTAAATCCAGGACAGATACTTCTATTCCAGATTGGCTGGCTATAACTATCTCATTATTGATATTTTTGCTATACACATTCACCCACTGTTCTATCTGATGCCGCCGTGCCGCAGCCCGGTAAAGTGTTTCAGATATTTCTGGGTTTATTTGCCTCAAAAGTGGGATTACTTCATTCCGGATCAGGTTTCGCTGATACTTGTTTTCTGAATTGCTTTTGTCTTCCCTGTGATCATGCTTTTTATAGGAAGCGTACTCTGAAATTTCTTGTTTCGAAGCAAATAACAATGGCCTGATAATATGATTATTTTTCGGAAGGATGCCATGCAAACCCTTTAATACACTTCCCTTTATAAGATTTAAAAGGATCGTTTCTGCAACATCATCCTGATGGTGGGCCGTCGCAAGATATTTATAATCACTACTCTTTAGGATTTCTTCAAACCACGCGTAACGAAGATCACGGGCAGCCATTTGGATAGACAACCCGTATTCAATGGAGTATATTTCCGTATCAAATTTTTTTATATAGAAAGGTGCTTCCAGTCTATCAGCGAGTGCTTTAACGAATGCTTCATCGGCTTCTGATTCGGCGTCCCTGAGTTGAAAATTACAATGTGCGATGGCAAATTTAAATCCTGCGCGGTGAAATAAATGTGCCATTACTACAGAATCCACTCCCCCACTCACGGCAAGCAAAATTTTGTCATCAGGGCCAAAAAGATCCTTTTCTTTGACAAACTGTTTGAACTTATTATAGAAGTTATTTCGCAAGGATATTAAAATTTCATAAGACTAATGAACAGCATACTCTGATGCGAAGCAATTTTTGAATCTTTTAATCTTTCAATTTTCAATAAATATGTGACAGACAGCATCCAAAGGATTAAATTCCTTAACCAACGTATCAATCCAGTCCTCACCATATTGCAGATAATAAGGAATGAAATTATCATACCTTTCCTGCAATTCGCCTTCCGGATAAAAGGATGCATATATTTTATCAATTTTGGCAACCTTCTTTTCCTGGAGCTCCAGTTGTTTCTGGTGGATATCGTTTTTCCATTTACGAACTTCCTTTGCCTGCAGGTTCATCTGCTTTACGATATTAGCCGCCAGGTCACTCGGAAGACTTTGTAAATCATTTCGCAGCTTTTCGTATTGATCTAAAATGACAATAGTGTCTTTTTCAGAATCATGCTCAAGATCATTTTCCTGATAGAATTTAAACCTGAGGTCTTCCAGGCTCAGAAACAGATCTTCAGGTTTTAACTTCAGCATTTCAATGTATTCCGCTGCTTTTTTTCCTATAATCAGGGCAGAATCCCTTACCAATAGCTGCGGAAAAAAAACATTGCCTGCATCAAATGCCCCCTTCAGTTCCAGCCAGTAGGCAATCTCATGGTTGCCACCAATATAAGACAGGTTTGGAAGGATCAATTCCTCATAAATTGGCCGTAATACCACGTTTGGACTAAAATGCTCCGGATTTTGGTGGAGTTCTCCTTTTAATTCTTCGGCAGTCCAGCTTTTATCAGAACCAAGAACTTTGTACACTCCATTCTCATAAACAATCCTATCACGCCGGTTGCCACCCAGATAAAAGACATTTATCTCCCTGGGAGATAACGGAAGCTTATAACTTTTTTGAAGCGTGTTAATTGTAATATTGATAGCCTTAAAAAAAACATTATCAAACATATCCTTTTCAAGAACCGGGATTAATGCATGTTTTAAAGCCGGGGAGTCTGCATCCATTGCGACAAGCCCATAATCTTTAAACAGTTCGTTAACAATATACCTGGTAGCATCTGCAAGCGTGTTATGCTTTAAATACGCATCACTGAAAAGGCTTAACAACTCCTTGCCTCCTTCACTGTTTGTAGTAAGTTTTCCCAATTCATCTACCAATGTTTCCAGCGAATGAGGGTCCAATCTTCCGGTAGCACCTGCCTGGTTTTCATCCCATTTCAATGTTTTGCCCCAGATATGAAAATGATTGATCTCTTCAAGGTCATGATCTTCGGAAGCCATCCAATAAACGGGCACAAAATGATAATTGGGATACTTCTGTTTCAGTATTTTAGCATAACTAATGGCCGAGGCAATCTTGTAGATAAAATACAATGGTCCGGTGAAGATATGAATCTGTTGTCCGGTAGTTATGGTGAAAGTATTTTCATCAAGAAGTGAGTTGATATTATCCTCAACTTGCTTATTCTCTTTTTGATCAAAATAACCGGAATATTGTTTCTTTAACGACTCTACGAGTACTTGCCTGTTTATAGGATATGATTTCCGCTTTTCGATGGCTGCGGCCATGCCCGACAAATCAGGCGAAAAATCATAAAGATTTTTTAGGGATTCATTACCAGAAATATAATCAGCACTTAGCTTATGGATCTGGCCCGTTTGAACCAAAGGAATATTAATACATCGCATGGATGGTGTTTTATAGTGCAAAGTAAGTGGTAAATATTGAGAAACCCTTTTTGTATTTCTTACTGACGCTCCTCACTTTTCACCTCTTACTCTTTTCCCGAAATTCCTTTCCCAAATACCCCATCATCAAAAGCCTCGCAATACTCCTTGTAATCTTTGACAACCTGTTTATAGTAGTGTAGGGAATAAGCCATAACTTCCTGTTGCCATCTGGTCTTATGCCCGAAATCAATCATTTCATCAGCAATGGCGGATCCTTGCCTGCCCCCGCTCCTTAATTGTGACCAGGCGGTGACATTTGCCATCCCCGAGATCAGCAATTCATAATCGGCCCGCCTTTCAAGAAGGCTTAATACATTCATTTTATCCTGGGGCAATTGCAGTTCCTTTATCACAAAAGATTCATTGCTATATTCCACACTCTCCAGCAAAGCCGGCGTGGTAAACTGCATCCTCGATTGTATCTCAATCACCCGTTTTGCATTGCTCTCCCATTTGGGTTGCTTGACATGGCACAAGGGTAAGGCCGCAGAGGTATTTTCATTTTTGATGTCAATTAAGGACAAGCCCTTTTGATTCTGCAATTTTATCAATACCACATATCTTTCAAGGCCCAGACTACCCGTTCCCATGATTCGCAAGGCTGTATCAATAACTTTGGTTTCAGTATCCCGCTTTTTTTTGGTATCCCATGCTTTAATGATGTGCCTGACTTTGGTTTTCAGGATTTCAGGTGTATGGATAATATGCTCATTGTCTGATACAAAATGCCGCCTGCCATCTATTTTTTCAGAATGTTCCTTTATTACTTCCTTCAGGTTTCTATGCTTGAGTGATTTTAGGAAGTCTTTAATAATCCCCTGGGAAGATGCATCTTCAATAGTTTTGGCCTTACCTGCTTTTAAGGATTGGGTATATTGTTTTAAAAATTGCAGGTTTAGTCTTTCCGCATCAGCTTCAGAGAACTTGAGAGGTAGACAAGCAAGATAATTACTAGTAAGCAGCCTGCAAATATCCCATGCTACCGGACCCAGCAATGCCTCGTCAAAATCATTGATATCAAAATAAACCAGCCTGTTGTCTCCTTTATAGGTCCCAAAATTTTCAATATGAAGATCTGCGCTCAGCCAGGCATGTGGTGTTTTATTTAGTTCGCTGGTTTGTGGAAAATCTTCATAAAACAAATGACAAGTTCCGCGATAAAACCGTAAAGCGCTCTCGCACATCGCTTTATATTTATATGCAACCAATTGGTTTCGTCTGCCGCTGTTAAATTTCAGAATGCGTTCAGGAATACTAAGCATAGGGTTATTTTGGGTATAATATTCCAAATTTAATATTAAATCATCGTTTTCTTATCTTCCGTCAGGCGCATACACCGAAAAATTAACTGCTATAAAGTGTAACAAATACAACTTTTTATATTTTTGTGACTTTAGCCCTTATGGAATATTTTGAAATTGAATTTGATTGGGACGATGGCAATTTGCGTAAACTCAATGTGACAAATGCCAATAGAAAAATCAGCAAGGAAGAATTCGAGAGTGTTTTCGATGATCCTGAAATCATAATTCAAGAAAACAAATATAAAGGTGGAGAAAAACGGTATCAAGCATACGGATTAAGCAACCAAGGAAGATTGATTTTTGTTATATTTGCACTACGTGATAATAAAATAAGATATGTTACAGCCTGGCAAGTTGCATCAAAAAGAAGAAAAGGGAAAGATAAAACCTCTTAAAAAAAGGCCATACCATAATCTCAGCGATTGTTTGACTGACGAAGAGGATGGATATACTAATGAGGTAAAAAAACAAATTGAGAAAGAGTTGCTTTCTGCCGATCCTTCAAAATCGCTGAAACTATCTGATATTTTAAGGGTTAAAAAGAAAGTCAGGAAAGCCGGGTAATATTGCTTTGTTCCTTTAAATTACTATCGCATCTTTACATCCAGCGCATCCCTTAAACCATTCCCCAAAAGATTGAAAGCCAATACCAAAAACATAATTGCCAGACCGGGTAATATGGCGAGGTAGGCTGAATTCATAACGATATATCCATAATGGTCATTGATCATAACACCCCATGATGGCATGGGAGGTTGTACGCCAAGGCCCAAGAAACTTAACCCAGCCTCCAGCAAAATAGCAGAAGCGAAATTGGCCGCGGCTATAACCAGGATGGGACCAAAAATGTTTGGCAATATGTGGCGGGTTATAATTCGCCGGCTGCCAAACCCAAGCGCCCTTGCGGCAGTTACATAGTCAAGCTCACGGGCACTAAGAATTTGCCCGCGCACCATCCTGGCTACTTCTACCCACATGGTTAATCCCACTGCAACAAATACCTGCCAGAATCCCCTTCCCAATACCAAAGACATCGCCATGACCAGCAGGAAAGTTGGAATAGCCCATACAACGTTGATCAGCCAAAGGATGATATGATCGGCCCAGCCGCGAAAAAAACCTGCCATGGCCCCGAGACATATCCCGATGATTAATGATATCAAAACCGAAATGATACCGACAGCAAAAGATATCCTTGTTCCCAACAATAGCCTGCTGAACATATCACGTCCATACCGATCAGTTCCAAGCAGATATGTGCGACTTACCACCTCAACACCCGCATTAGAAAACGATTCTTCTTTTCCCGACCCATAAGGGACAACACTGATAGTATTACCATTTAGCCGATAACTTTGAATAGGTATTTCGTCAAAATCGGCTTTCTGTCCTGAGATAATGAATGACACGACATTCGATTTGGCCGGTTTCTCTTGTTTCGGGATTTTCAGGATGGTTATTTTGGATAAAGGCGGCAATAATTCAAGTTCCAGGTTTTGTTTGTTGGCCTCCGGAGTTGAATCCGGTAAAAACAAATATCCACCCAGGGCAATGATAAAACAGATCCCAATGAAGATCAGGCTGGCAAAAGCATTCCCGTTTTTGATAAAGCGATGAAATGCATACCAGGACGGGGATTTGCCATATTTGCCTTCAGCCTCCACCATTTTTTAACGGGTATTATGTGCTTCAAGTCCTTCTCTGGTAATGATGTACCTGTAAGCACGCATGTTATCGCTGTCGTACATAAAACTACGCACATAATCCTTCCTCTTCGGGTCCAATTTCATAGGTGATATGTATTTCATCCTGATCAGGAATTTCACACTATCAGCCACAATATTTGCAGGATATTTTACCTCCTCCAGTATCTTGTCAAATGTTTCGACAAAATAGACGGTGTTCAATATATCGTATTCTACTTCAGTTAGTTCACGCATAAATCAGGCGTTAGGAATTAGGGTTTAGTTTATATAAAGATGCGGCAATTCCCAAATTTCCAAATTCTCAATTCACTCTTCTTCCCTTCCATGTATAGCTTCCAAAATTACCATAAATGCCAATAAACAGCACATAGAAAATATAAGCGAAACAAGAGGGTATCAGAACTGATATTGCTTTCCGTTGATTGAAAAATGCGCCGACTTTATTTAAAAATAAAAATTCCGCTCCTACCTTCAATCCGAATGCAATTAGAAAAATAAAAAAATACGCCGGGGCAAAAAATCCAGCTACCCAGCTAAAAAGCAACATCAAATGAAATATCCAAGCACCTGTTAAAACAAGCGTAATTCTATTATTAGAATATTTCCTGCTCTTTGAAACCCATCTTTTCCTTTGCTCGATAAACGAGCTAAAACTTGCTTCAGGCCTGGTGCTGACAATAGCGTCCTCGCTCTTTAAAAACAGCACTTTATCTGGCCACTTAGCAAACATCTTGTGCATCAGGAATTCGTCATCCCCACTAGCCAGGTCATCGTTGCCTTCAAAGCCTTTTACTTCATAGAAAGTACCTTTTTTATATGCAAGGTTTGCCCCATTGCACATATTTGGGCTTTTGAGCGCAAGAGATGCAGCACCAATCCCTACAAGCCCCATAAACTCAAGTGATTGGGCGAGATCAAAAAAACCATCAGAACCTTTGAGGCACACAGGCGCTGAAACCATTACAGGATCATTTTCATGGATAAATGATGCAATACTTTCAAGCCATTTATTACCTCTTCCGCAATCGGCATCACTGGTAATGATCCAGGGGAACCGGCTTTTTTCAATGCCTGTTTTGATGGCGGCTTTTTTGAAGGAGTTCTTTTCGGTGATGGGTTCATCGGATAATTTTGTCAGTCGAATAGAATAGTCCTGGTTTTCCAAAGCGAACTGCTGTACTATTTCCGCAGTATTGTCTTCTGAAAAGTCGTCTATCACAATGATTTCAAAGTTCTCAGAAGGGTAATCCTGGGTAATAATATCAAGCAAACAATCCCAGATATTTTGTTCTTCATTTCTGGCAGAAATAATAATACTAAACTGGTTTTGCGGCTTTGCGGCTTTGCGCGAAACTAAACTCTCGCAAAGGCGCAAAGGCGCAAAAGAGTTCCATCCCCTGCGAAAATTCAAGATCAATAAGGTGTATGCTATTGCAAAAACAAAAGTGATAATAGCAATAATGACAAACACTTATGCGTTTCTGAGCTTTTTATTGATGCGGGCAAAGCCAAATATGATAGCACCTGAAAGGGCAGGTATCAGCAAGTTGATGATCCAAATTCCATAGGAAGCAGACAGTACGGCAACCATATTATCAGTAGCGCCATGAAACAGGTAAACCGTAGCACTTCCCCTCACAATCAATTCTGTAAAACCTGATGTTGGGCTTACCGTTTGTACCATATACATCACAAAAATGAGCGTCAACGCTTCAATAATTGGAATATGTACACCAAAGAAAATCAGAAGGATATAAAACTGGATTGAGAAAACGAAGTATCTCGCCAATGAATAAAATAAAACGGTTTCAAGCTCTTTTCTTTTGTTTTGTTTGTATAAAAGCAAATATTTCCTGAGACCCTTTGCCCAATTTTTATTTGGCAGCCAACTGCGGATCACCCCGATATTGAAATAAAAAAACAGCAGAAGCCCAATGAACAAAAGTCCGCATATACCTGTGGCTATTTGTATCAGCACCGGTAGGTTCGCCGTCTTTTCATAATATACAAATCCCAGTATGCCCATGATGAGTGTAACTACCAATTGCGATATACTGCCTGCAAGCGTGGCGAATATACTTTTAACCCTAACTTCGGAATCCAGAAAAATCATCCTGCCCATATACTCCCCTACCCTGTTTGGCGTCCACAAGCTTATTGCATTTCCAGATAAAATGGCTGCAAAAGCCTTTGGAAATGAAATTTTCGCAAACCGTTTTAAAAGGAATTGCCATTTCATGGTCTCAATTCCCCAATTCATGAAAACCATAACGATGCATACCCCAAAAAGCCAGACAGACACCGGATTTGCAAGTATGGATTGTGACAGGCTAAATATTTTCCAGAATTCAGGGTTGCGGATGATGTGCACGTAAAAGTACCATCCCGATATGGCCAGAACCGCAAGTTTAATTACAAAAACCAGGGCTTTCTGTAAAAGCTTCCATTCCCACAGATGGTTCTTATTATTAGTGCTTCTGAAAATATGTTCTGCCATATTACAAGATATCAATGCAAAAATACGTACTTTGTTGCTATGACTCTAAGTTCAGGACTTAACAAGCAAGATACCATTGCTGTTCCGGATAATCCCCCACGCATCATTCTCGGGATAGATCCGGGCACCAATATTATGGGATATGCCATCCTGGTCTGTGTTAATAAGGAAACACGTTTGCTGGTGATGGATGTTGTGAAAAACCTAAAGGAACCTGACCCCATAGAAAAATTGAAGGTAATTTTTAACCGTACCGAAAAACTGATCGTAAGCCATAAGGTCACAGAACTGGCGATCGAAGATCCTTTTTACGGGAAAAACGTGCAATCCATGCTCAAATTAGGTCGTGCCCAGGGAATGGCCATCGCTGCAGCTTTGTCGCATGACCTGCCTGTGCATCAATATGCAGCTCGAAAGATCAAACAGTCCATAACCGGAAATGGAAGCGCCTCCAAAGAACAGGTCGCAGCCATGCTTATGCGTTTGCTGGGCATTAAAGAATCGCCTGAATATCTGGATGCGACAGATGCCCTCGCCGTTGCCATGTGCCATTTTAATCAACGGGCGCCAGTGGCCGGAGGAGATAAATTCAATTCATGGACGGCATTCATTGCGAAGAATCCTGGGAGGATGAAATAAGAATTAAGCAAGAGAAAAATTCCTAAATTGCTTCCCTAATTTTATGCAACCTATGATAAAACAGTTTATTGGACCTCGTGCCGTCTTTTCTATATTTATTATCCTGGCCTCCATACAGATTTCATCAACTCCAGATAATACATCTCACCTGTATTTCGCATCAGAGCCCTCTTTGTCTTCTGATGGAAAGACGATTGTGTTTTCCTATGAAAATGATCTCTGGACCGTCCCTTCTGAAGGTGGAAATGCTTCCAGGATTACCGGAATGGCAGGCAGGGAGAGCAATGCCCACTATTCCCCTGATGGAAAATGGATTGCATTCACCGGTAGGCAGGATGGCAATGCGAATATTTATGTAATGCCTACAAATGGTGGTGATATCAAGCAACTTACATGGCATGAAGGCAACTCAACTGTAGAAAGCTGGAGCTGGGATAGTAAGAATATCTATTTTACTTCGGATGCATATAATGGCATGAGTTCCTATAAAATAGCCGCCACGGGGGGAACGCCAACAAGGCTCTTCCCACATTATTTCAACTGGCCACATAACCTGGTGGAGAACCCGGTTACGGGCGAATGGTTTTTTACAGATTCGTGGGAAAGTTCCCGGTTTGCCAGCCGCAAACACTATAAAGGAGAGTTTAACCCCGATATCAAAAGCTGGAACCCAAAAACCAATGAATATAAGGTACACACTACCTATAATGGCAAAGATTTATGGCCAACCATTGACCAGGCCGGGAACGTTTACTACGTGAGCGACCAGGAAAACGATGAATACAATCTTTACAGTCTGAAAAATGACGAGCCTACTGCACTCACACACTTTAAAACCTCGATCAAACAACCTCAGATCGATGCAGCCGGAGATAAAATTGTCTTCGAAAAAGATTACCAGGTTTATCTATTTGACGTGGCATCTGGCAAAAGCGCGGCCGTTTCTATTCAACTTCCGGCCAACAATACGCTGGATTTAAATGAAGGCTTCAATGTGAAAGGGAATATTACTGATTTCGACTTAAGTCCCGATGAAAAGAAACTCGCATTTATAAGCCGGGGTGAACTTTTCGTAAGTGATATTGAAGGGAAATATATCAAACAACTAAAGCTTGAAGGAACCGGGCGCGCCATTGAAGTTAAATGGCTGGCAGACAGCAAATCACTTATCTACAATAAAACGACAAATGGCTGGGCTAACTGGTTTAAGATAAGCGCTGACGGTAACGGGAAAGAAGAACAACTAACCAATGAAACCCGGTCAAACAGGTCGCTTGCTCTCAATAAAAAAAGAACTTTCGGGGTATATCTGAGCGGTAGTGATCAACTCAGAAAAATTGATCTGAACACAGGAGCCAGCGAAACAATTGTTAAAGATGAATTCTGGGCCATAGAAAACACCACACCAACCATCTCACCTGATGATCAATATGTAGCATATACCGCCAAGAGAAATTTTGAGGATGATATATTTCTTTACCATTTTTCTGACAATAGCATCCTGAACTTAACAAATTCCGGCATTACGGAAACTGATCCAAGATGGTCACCTGATGGAAAATACATCTATTTCAATACGGACAGAACACATCCAGCTTATCCCTATGGATTAAATAATTCAAAGGTTTACCGCATTGCGCTTGATAATTATGACAAAGATTTTAAAGAAGACAAATTCAATAGCCTTTTTACAAAAGAAGAAAAACCTGACTCACTAAATGCCACTCCCTACCCAGTGAATATGAATGGCATCACGGAACGATGGGAAGAAATAACTCCGGGAGATGGTCTACACGAAGTAAAGATCGTCACGATCAAAAAAGATGAAACAAGGGTCTATTTCAGTTCAAAAACCGATGGAAAAACCAACCCATTATCATATTGGTCAAGTAAGCCATTTGGGAAATCAGAGATCAAAAAAATTGAAGGTATTGATGCTGCCGAACCGCTACTCATCCAAGGAAAAACAAAGCTTCTAATGCTCACTTCCGGCAATATTTATGATATAGATGCAGATGGTGGAAAGGCAAAAGCCATTGATATTAGTTTTGATTTCAGCAGGAACCTGGCCAAGGAATTCAATGAAATGTTTTATGAGACCTGGGCTAACCTGGATGAAAATTATTATGACCCTGAATTTCATGGCGTTGACTGGGACAAAATGCGATCAAGGTACGAGGCATATCTTCCTTATGTAAAAAACCGCGCTAACCTGAGAATCCTTATTAACGACATGCTTGGTGAATTGAACTCCAGTCACTTAGGTTTCTACAGCAATGGCACCGAAGAAAAAACTTTTTACGGTACTAAAACTTTTGAAACCGGCCTGGTTTTCGACGAAAACAATCCTTACAAAGTAAGCGCTGTAGTTACTAATTCCCCTGCTGACAAAAGAGGAAAAGATATTAAACCCGGTGACCTGTTATATGCTGTAAATGAAAATATTGTGGACAGTTCTAAAAACAGGGATTTCTATTTTTCAACTCCTACTGTCCCGGATGAAGCAGAACTCACTTTTAAAAGAGGCGCTGATCTGATAAAAGTCAAAATACACCCCGAAACCCCTACCGAATTCAAATCACAGCTATATGACGAATGGATTGCAGGAAACCAGAAGGAAGTGGATGATAAGACAGGTAAGCGCGTTTCATATATTATGATGAAGGATATGCAGGGTGAATCGCTAAAAAAGTTTCAGACTGAGATAGCCAATGAAGCTTATAACAGGGATGGTCTGATCCTCGATTTGAGATATAACATTGGTGGCAATGTGCATGATGAGGTACTGGATATGTTAAGCCGCAAACCTTATCTGAAATGGAAATATCGCGATGGAATAGCCACAACCCAACCGAATTTTTTCCCTGAAGGCAAGCCTATCGTACTGCTTGTAAATGAGCAAACGCTAAGTGATGGAGAAATGACTGCAACAGGGTTCCAGGCATTAAACCTGGGCAAAATTGTTGGTGCGCCTACCTATCACTGGATCATTTTTACTTCTGCTAAAACAATGGTTGACGGAAGTGTTTGCCGTCTCCCTTCGTGGGGCTGCTATAAGCTCAACGGCGATGATATTGAAAAGACGGGTGTTATCCCGGATATCATTGTAAGGAATAATATTAAAGATCGTACAGATGGCAAAGACCCACAGTTGGATAAAGCTATTGAGGAGATTATGGGGCAATTGAAGTAGAGGTAATCGGCAAGTGCCAATCAATAGTTTATAATGTTTTACCAGTAAAATTGATTGCCTGCTATTCTAAGGCCACCTCCAAAATTTCTTTTGCCTCCTTTAGTTTCTGTAGTTTGTCAGGCCTCATTTTCATTCGCCTGGATAATACTTTTATTATCAATTTCCTAACCCTCAACCTTGATGAATATCCCAAAAAATATCTCAAATCATCTTTGTCAAATGGAATCCCCGCTTCTTCAAATGCCTCAAGCATTTCTTTTTCAACATCCGTAAGGGGAAGATAATAATTATAAAATTTTAAGCACTCAGCTAACTCTCCATAACAATACAATGGAGACATTATAATGGTCGCGTCGGTATGTTTCAGCAAATCCCTCCATTTAAAGATTTTTAATTTTTTTAATGCTTTGGAAAGAGGTTCCGAGATATCATCTGTTGTTATTTCCCTACTTAGCCTTCGGTCTCGTTTTTTTTTGGGAAGTGGATACTCAAATTCCCCATCATTATGGCCAAAAATATAATTGATATTCATAGATTTAATATTAAGCCTAAAGGAATAAAATTTACTTTCCTTTCTTCTCCATCCACTCCTCATTAAAGGTTTTAGGGGAGAATTTCAACGGGGCTCTTCTTTTGCTCCAACTGTTTTTGAAAATGGTGGAAAATCCGATATTTTTCAGGTTAGAACTGCCTCGGTTCATGGTTTTACGGTTCAGCATGGCCCGCTCCCAGAAATACCATATCGTTCGTTCGGTTTTGCTTACTAATCCATCAGAAACATATTTCTGTCGGTTGTATAACAAATATTTGTGGAGGTCAATATTTACAGGACATACTTCAGTGCAATTACCGCAGAGCGAAGATGCATAACTCAAATGCCCATACTCCTTAAACCCATTATAAAACGGCGTGATTACTGATCCAATTGGCCCGCTATAAGGCTTTGCATAAGTATGGCCACCGATGTTCTTATACACCGGGCAGGCATTGAGGCAGGCGCCACAACGGATGCAGCTTAGCGCTTCCCGTTGGGGCACTTGTTCCAACAGCGTACTGCGCCCGTTGTCAAGCAAAATCACGTACATTTCATCAGGTCCATCCTGCTCCGCACGTTTGCGGGGCCCCGTATATACAGAGTTGTAATTACATATTTTTTGTCCGGTCCCGAATGTAGAAAGCAATGGAAGAAAAAGACTCAGGTCATTTACCGAGGGCAGGATTTTCTCCAGACCTGTAATCACAATATGCACTTTGGGGAATGCGGTACAAAGCCTTGCATTGCCTTCGTTTTCAAGAACATGAACGCCGCCTATATCTGCCAGCAAAAAATTGGCTCCTGTTATGCCCGCTCCCGCTTCCACATATTTCTGCCTGAGTACCTCACGGGCTTTCCGGGTTAGTTGCTCGGGAGTAAAATCAATCGGGGTTCCCAGCTTTTCGTGAAAAAGCTTTGCAATATCCTCTTTGGATTTATGCATTGCCGGAGTTACAATATGATAGGGTGGTTCGCCGTCAAGTTGCTGAATATATTCACCCAGGTCCGTTTCCACACTTTCGATGCCATTATGGGTCAAAAATTCATTGAGCTTTACCTCTTCCGTCACCATTGATTTTGATTTCACAATGCTTTTTACAGCATGTTTTTTCAAAATGGCAAGGATTTCAGACTGCGCTTCTTTTACATCCTGGGCCCAGATTATTTTGCCGCCGTTTTTCTTAAAGTTGGTTTCCCATTCTATCAGGTACCTGTCAAGGTTTTCAACTACTTTTCGTTTTACCTGGGCAGCCCTTTCCCGTGCAAGGGTCAGGTTTTCAAATTGTTCTTTGCCGTTCTTTACAGCAGTGACGTATTTGCCGATATTGAAATTAATGCGTTTCCTGTGTTCCAGGTCGAACGCCTTTTTTTCGGATTGCTGTTTAAATATGACGGCTGGATTTGGCATTCGTAATTTTATGTGTACTAACTTACTTCGTATTTTATTTTATCGGCAATAACATTGCATATCCTGTCAAAGATCTCATCAATGGTTCCGAGGCCATTCACATTTGACAGCTTTCCCTGATGGCTATAATGGCTTGCTACCGGGCTGGTCTCACGGTTATAAACTTCAAGACGTTTCTTCACGGTTTCTTCATTATCATCACTTCTGCCGCTGGTTTCACCTCTTTTTACCAACCTCTTTACCAATTCATCTTCAGCTACTTCCAGGGATACCATTATGGTGATGCTTGTTCCCAGTTCCACCATCAGCGCATCCAGTTCTTTTGCCTGAACCACCGTTCTTGGAAATCCGTCAAAAATATAACCGGGAGCTGATAAGTTCCCTGCAAGTTTGTTACGGATCATCCCGATCACCACTTCATCCGGGACAAGATGGCCCTCATCAATATACTTTTTAGCCAGCAGGCCAAGTTCGGTTTTGTTAGCTTTTTCAGTCCTTAGCAAATCTCCTGTGGATATATGAACAAGACCATATTTATGGATCAGCTTTTCGCTTTGGGTTCCTTTTCCTGCGCCCGGTGGGCCGAATAATATGATATTCAGCATTTTATTACTCTTCTTTTAGTTTATAAATATCTTTATAGTGTCTGCCCTTCTTGTCAAAATCAAGCCCGTAGCCAATTAAAAAATCATTGGACGCTACAAAACCGAAGTAATCAGGGGTTATATCATATTTCAGCGATTCGGGTTTAAAAATCAAAGATGCAATTTTTATATCTGAAACGGGAATTTCTTTTAACTGTTTGCACAGTTCAAAGACAGTCCTGCCCGTGTCAATAATGTCTTCAAGTATTATAATGTTCCTGTAAGCCAGGCTTTCATCAGCGCCAATAAGGGTTTGTATTGAATGGTCTGAGTTCATACCAAGGTATGAGGAAATTTTTACAAATGAAACCTCATAAGGGAAATTAATGCTCCGCAAAAGGTCGGAAGCAAAGAAAAAGGAGCCATTCAATATCGGTAGAAACACGGGAGATGTTCCTTCAAGCTCCGCATTCATTTGGGCGGCAATATCCTTCACCCTTTTGGCAATAGCCTCCGAGGAAATATATTTCTCGAATGTCTTGTCGAAGATATTTACCTGATCGGGCATTGTTTCCTGGCTAAATTGAATTGATGCAACAAAGGTAAAGCGATAAGCCGGAAATAAAGCTGATTTATGTCACAGGTGTTTATTTCATCTAATATATCACCGTTATCGTTCCCGTCAGCTGCCCCTCTTTCCTTCCATGAAACACATAGTAATACACACCTTCCGGCACTTTAACACCATGATAGACACCATCCCATGAAAAGCTATTGCCAACGGAGTGATAAAAGATCTGTCCCCAATGATTGTAAATGGAAAGGTTATAAGTGTCGCAGGGGTCGAGGCCCATTATCACAAAAGTATTATTAAAAATATCCCCATTGGGCGTGAACACATTTGGAATAAATAATTTCTGGTTTGAATTGGTAATATTCAATACCTGTGTTAATGTGTCCCCCCTCCCCGGTCTGTCTCCTGACAGACCGGAATACGCTGATAAATAATAATTTCCGCTAATATAATACTGCTGCTGCTTGCTGAAACTGAAATGTTAATGGCTTTATTTCAACGCGTTAACATAACAGGAATTCCGGTCAGTCAGGAGACAGACCGAGGAAGAGGTGTTTATTTCATCTAATATATCACTGTTATCGTCCCCGTCAACTGCCCCTCTTTCCTCCCATGAAACACATAATAATACACACCTTCCGGCACTTTAACCCCATGATAAACACCATCCCATGAAAAGCTATTGCCAACGGAGTTATAAAAGATCTGCCCCCATCTGTTATAAATGGAAAGGTTATAAGTGTCGCAAGGGTCCAGGCCCGTTATCACAAAAGTATTGTTATAAATATCTCCATTGGGCGTGAACACATTTGGAATAAATAATTTCTGATTTGAATTTGTAATATTCAATACCTGGGTTATCGTGTCAATGCATCCTCCTGATGAAATGGCCGTCAGCTTCACAGGGTATTGGCCCTTAACCGGATACGTAAAAATTACATTCTTGCCAACTCCTGAATCTTTTGCATCATATTGCCAGATATAAGATGCGGCTCCAATGGAAGTACTTGAAAAAAGAACATGTCCCGTACAGGTATCAATAAAATATGTGAAACCCGCTTTTGGCAAATTCGTTTTGATCGTCTTTTTTACAGTATCGGCACATAAGGCCCCGGAATCCGTTATTAGAATTATTGATATTATAGTGTCATAAGGAAAAATATGTGTTAAACTATCAGACCTTGAGGTTGTTCCATCGCTAAAATGCCATGTAAAACTATTAACACCGGTGCTAAGGTTTTTAACAAATACTTTTGTACCGCATACATTGGCCGAATCGCTAAATGCAGCATTCGGTTTGGGATATAACGTAATTATTTTTGAAATTGAATCCCTGCATCCCGTAGAATCGGTAACCACCAGCGAAATATCATAAATACCCTTTGAGGTCGCAAAACTATCAACAGGGTTTTTTGAAGTGTCTGTAGAAGCAAAAGGCAGGTACCACTTGCGTGAACTTAAAGCCCCGGTAGAAAGATTTATGAAATAAATAATATTGGGGCTACAAGTTGGAAAACTATCCCTAAAATTCGCCTTAGGGCCTGTGATTGAAAATGATGTTATAGAAGTATCTGCACATGGTGTTCCGGAATCCACTAGTAACCTGACAACATATCTCCCCTGGCTGGGGTAAGCATGGACAGGATTGGCCGAATCACTATAGGTGCCATCCCCGAATGACCAGCTTGTTGTGGTATTCTGACCCGTCTGTAAAAATTTAACGGTAAGGCTGCAACTGTCCCTATGAAAAGTAAAATCCGGATTGCCCTGATTATAAATAGTTATGACCTTTTTTAAAGTATCTTTTCCTACGCAACTATTTGGATTGGTGACAACCAGAGTGATGGTATAAGTTCCGGCTTGCTGATATATATGGGTAGGGGCCGTATCGGTTGACAATGAAGAACCATCCCCAAAATCCCACAAATAGCTTGCGGCATTTTTGCTTGAGTTTTGAAAAGCAACCGAAAGTCCATGACAGGCATATCTGGCTGTAATAAAATCCGCCCGTAGTGAAACAATGCTCAGATCTATCTTGAACATCACGTTATTACAATTGTCACTGTTGTTAGTTCTACTCCAGGCCCCGGGGGTGGTTGGGAAATCAGAATTACCGCCGCAGCCCCCGCAAACGCATTGATAAACAATCCCGTTCTTGTCAAAATCATTTGATCCGCCGTGTACATGCTCCTGTGATATGGGTCCGCCGAAATAAGAACCATAAAGAAGTGTATCCATGTTCCGTTCAAAAACGGCGAGATAAAAATCTGAAGAATCAACTGTTTTTGGTTGAAAGGCATCGGGGGTTACTGGCATGTGATCTATGAACTGGATTTTGTTATAGTAGGGATATGAAATTTCACCTCCCCATCCGGAAATATAAAGCCTTTCACATTTGTCAACCAAAAATGCCGATGGCGACATGTCAGGCCTGCCCTTCCCAGAACCAATGTCTGTAGAATAAATGATTTTGGTGAGGCTGTCATTGAATTTGGTAATAAAATTCCCGCTGTGCGGATTTGTATATTTGACATTATATGATGGGAAATTATGGTTCAGAGTTTGTCCAAAAACATAAGCGTTGTCGCTATTATCAAGCCTCACAATATAGGTCTGATCGTAACTTGAGGTTCCATAATAAGTTGCGCCAAGAACAGCAGATCCATCATTTTTTATATGACAAATAAATCCATCTGCATCCCCAGCCAAAAAATTCTGATATGCACTGCCAGAAGGAAAAAAGTAAGGGCTTAACGTTCCCCCACAAACATAAACGCCGTTATTATGATCCAGTTGAAGGGAATACGCCCCTTCAGCCTTAGTTCCTCCTAAAAATGTACTCCAGACAAGTGTATGCAGGTTACTATCTATTTTTAAAATGCAGGCATCCTGCCGCCCACCGCCCATATGTGGTTGATAACAGCCGGAAGTAGTTGGAAAATCAGGAGAAAAGGTGGAGCTGGCGATGTAAAAATTGTTTGCATTATCAACCACCACTTCTCCCCTGAACTGGTCACCATAATTATAATCAAGCCTTGACTCAGTAGAATCGGCAAAAAAAGTAGCTGTATCAACGCCATTCAGCCCATCAAAATCCTTGCCCCCCACAAAAGTACTGGCCAAAAGTTTTTTACCATCAGGAGAAAATTTGCTGATGTACATATCCGTTTTACCAGCCAATGTAGATTGAAAGGCCGATGAAGTAACAGGGAAATCTGTAGATGCCGTAGTCCCAAAAACAATAAGGTTTCCGCTATGATCCACTACCATACTGCTTGGCTGCTCGTTCCCTTTTTTGCCACCCAGGTAAGTAGCAAAAACGAGGGCTTTACCATCGGGGGTAAATTTTAATATTCCGACATCACGTGCTTCTCCATCAAATACCTGATTATCTGTAGGTCCGCCATTAGTTCCCCCCTGGTATGTTGTCTGATAAGCTCCCGGTGTGGTTGGGTAGCCTGCCCCAAATATATCTCCACCTGCATAAGAATTTCCCAATGAATCATAAGTGCCTGTAAAACCAAAATTGTTTGAATACGAACCTGAATAGGTCGCAAAAATAACCACCGGATCTATGATCAACGGCAGGTTTTTATAATACCCATGCGGGAAAACAAAGCTTTCAATATCATTATTTACAACAAATTGGCAAGGCACATTGGTTTTTACACCCTCAACTACCTGGTAAGCATAGGGGCTTTTTTCCGTGATGTTCACCATCGGACTTTTTATAATAAGATCGCTGTCTTGGATACATACTTTCTCTGCACCCATGATTTTTATTTGAATGTCTGAGGGATTTGCTCCAGGAAGCACGGTATATGTATATTCAAGGTCAGTACCATCTGCGCTCATAGATAGGTCAATGCCCGGATAGAGCTCATTATAATTAACATCTGAATAAGCATGTACACCTGATTTCCAATGCTTCGGATCATTGCCAATGAAATAATTATAATATTCAGGATATTGGTTTTGTGATAAGAAGGATAAGCCGGGATTCGCACCCAGCCATTGCAGAAAAAAAGCCTGCCCATGCACGCTACATGTATCCATTTTATATGGATCTGAATGGAGGGGCTCCATATCCTTTGCATTCAGGAAATTATACCTGACCTGGTTTTTACATAGATAAATGGCGCCACCCATTATTTCTGCCCGGGATACAATGCTGTCATTCCATTGTCCAAGATTTTGGACAAATTTGCCCTGCGCGCTTGACTTTGATGCTCCCGTGGCAATAAAATAAATGACCAGCATCAGTGTCTTTGTAAATAACGCCTTATCCAGGCTTTTCATTTGTATTCTGGCATTCAAATACCAAATTTAATAAAAATAATCGGATAAATTTATGGCCAAAACCGCACAATCCTATTGGTCTGAACAAAGGTTAAGGTTTAAGCGCCAAAAAAAAGCACTAACCGAAGAGAACGCAAAGGTAGCGCAGAGGCATCGCGAAGAAAACAAAGTTTGAATCGGCTAAGAATTTCATTGATGCTAATCTCCGCGTTCTTTGCGAGACCTTTGCGCCCTCTGCGGTTTGCCTTAAAAAAATCAATAAATCACCGTGATAGTTCCTGTTAGCTGGCCTTCTACCTTACCATGGAAAACATAATAATACACGCCTTCAGGCACTTTCACGCCATGGTAAATGCCATCCCATGTGAAACTGTTTCCCTTGGAATGATAGAACAACTGGCCCCACCTGTTATAGATTGATAAATCGTAAATGTTGCAGGGATTAAGACCTGTTACTTTAAATGTATTATTAAAATCATCTCCATTGGGCGTGAACACATTCGGGATAAAAATGATGTTTTTAGAATTTGCAATATTGATTGCCTGAACAGAAGAATCCACACAGCCCGATGAAGATACTTCGGTGAGTTTCACAGGGTACGTACCTTTGACTATATAAGTAAAGGACGGATTAGTTAATGCACTTGAATCTTTAGCGTCAAATTTCCATGATGATGAAACAGCCCCTGTTGAATTATTTATAAAGAAAACTTCACCCGTACAGGTATCAATGTTGAATTTATAATTGGCCTGGGGAAAATTAATTTTGATTGTTTTCTTAATTGTATCTGAGCATATTGAACCTGAGTCCGTAACAAGTATTACTGATACTAAAGAATCTCTTGGAAATGCATGTACCAAACTATCAGCAACTGACGTAGTTCCATCACTAAAATACCATTTGAAGCTGCTGATACCCGTACTGCTGTTTTTAACAAATACTTTAGATGTGCAGGGATAGAGTGTGTCACCGAAAGCCGCTTTAGGGGTTTTGTAAATTGCCACCGATTTTGTAGTGGAATCTTTGCATCCTATTGAATCAATGGCTACAAGAGAGATATTAAAAATACCTGACGTATCGAATTGAATAGAAGGCGTTTTTGCAGTATCTTTAAGCGAACGATTGATATACCATTTAAATGATTTTGCATCCCCACTTGACAAATTTGTAAAATTGAGATTTTGTGGATTGCATAATGCATATCCAAAATTGAAATCGGCTCTCATGCCCGTCACTTTTACTGCCTTGCTAAATGTATCCACACATGAAGTTCCGGAATCTACCAACAATTTCACGACATAATTGCCCGGGCTATTATAAACATGGGTAATGTTCATGGAATCGCTGTACAGCCCATCGCCAAATGACCATAATGTTGTATTACTCTCACCTGTCTGGATTAATTTAACCGTTCGTGAACAGGTATCTTCCTGTGCAGAAAACTGCGCTTTTGCCTCCTTATAAACGGTAAGCGTACGTCTCGCAGTATCCGTAACCTCACAACTGTTTGGATTTATTGCTACTAAAGTTACTACATAATTACCTGATGTTGCATACGAATGTGTAGGCGAAAAAACTGTTGATTGGGGTGTACCATCACCAAAATCCCATAAATAACTTACTGCCCTCAAACTCGTATTATTGAAAGTAACGGGCACATTGAAACAGGAAAAAACAGGAGCTGTAAAACCTGCCTTCAATGTGGGAATTTCAAGGTTAACTTTAAAAAGGAGATTGTTACAATTGCTGCTGTTATTAGTTCTGCTCCATGCCCCCGGCGTCGTCGGGAAATCTGATGTTCCCCCGCAACCAGCGCATACGGATTGGTACATAATTCCATTTTTATCAAACCTGCTTGTTCCGCCATCAACATGCACTTCAGTTGCAGCGCCAAAATAAGAGGAGTACAAAAGCGTATCAAGACCCTTTTCAAAAACGGCAACATAAAATGCAGCAGAGTCCGACGTTGATGATTGATA